>CAYNTS010000001.1:0-72911 GCA_964400495.1 uncultured bacterium
CAGTTTGCACAAAGACTAACTTAACACTTGGTACAACTTTTGGGGGGCAGGTCAGTTGATTCACGTAATTTTGGTGGAGTGTGTGGCGATGCTGAGCAAACTATTTCCCAATTATATATGGAGCTTTTATCTGGACCTACCAACGGATATTTTAGTGATGGTTTTGGTAATTGGGGTGATTTTTCTTTTACTTACAATCCAAATCCTAATTACTATGGATCTGATTATTTTACCTATCGTGTATGTGATATTGAAGGATTATGTTCAGATAGTTATACAGTACCATATTCAATTTCTTCAGTACCTGACTATGGATGTACTGACTCTGGTGCATGTAACTATGATAGTAATGCAGATACAAATGATGGCACTTGCCAATATAACGATCAATGTGGTGTCTGCGGTGGTGATAATTCATCTTGTGCAGATTGCGCAGGTACGCCTAATGGTTCTGCAACTTTAGATGATTGCGGTATTTGCAATGGTGGTAATGCAGACATGGATACATGTGGAACATGCTTCGGTACAGGTTATATTGATGAATGTGGTATTTGTAATGGAGACAATTCATCTTGTGCAGATTGAGCAGGTACACCTAATGGTTCTGCCTATGAAGATATATGTGGAGATTGCAACGATAATCTATTAAATGATTGCGGTGACTCAAGCCAAGATACAATTATAAATGTATCTGATATTGTAATGACGGTTGACTTTATCTTAGGCTTTACATCATTCACTGATCAACAGTTTGCAAATGCAAATATTTATGAGGATGAATATGTAAATGTTACAGATATTACTGTAATTGTAAATTACATCTTAAATGGTAGTTTAAGTCGTGAAACAAACGCTACGACAGCTGATTATGTGATTTTAACAAAATCTCTCAATGCATTGAGTTTTGAAGCTGATGGTTCTGTTTCATTTGAATTCCATTTATCGCATGATGATGTATGTGAGATTATTTTAACTCCTGATGCATTGGTTTCGGGAATAAATACTAAAGGTAATACCTCACATATTTTAATCATTGAACCTACTAGTAAAGAGTTGTTTACAACCACATGTGATTTCACAATTACAAATACAATAGTAGCTTCAAACGGAAATGAAATATCTCCAATGTTTAATGACATGGAATTAAAAGGATTTACATTAAATTCAATATATCCAAATCCTTTTAATCCTGTAACGACAATAAGTTACTCAGTACCTGTAACAAGTCAAATAAGTGTTGCAATATATGATATATCAGGTAATCATGTTGCAGATTTGGTTAATGGCACACAACAGTATGGTGATTACAATGTAGAATGGAATGCGAGCGATATGGCAAGTGGTATTTATATTGTTCGTATGGTTACTCCTGTTAATGTAGAATCTCAAAAGATTATACTTCTAAAATAAGGAAACTTGCTCCTCCGAAACAATCATTCTACAAATGGTTGTTACCATACTAAAGAAAAACGAACAGGCTTTTATAGTCTGTTCGTTTTTTAATTAACAATTTCTTTTATTGTCAACAGTAAGAGTGGTAATTTCGTTAAGAGAAAACACGATATGCTAAAATGTTAGAAAGAAAATTATCAATAAACACAGATGATATTCAAATTGTTGTTGACCAACTACACGAAGGTTTAACAATAGTTGATTTAGATGAAAAATTTTTATATGTTAATGAATCAGCATCTAGAATACTTGGGTATTCTGCAGATGAGTTAAAAGAAATTAATTTTGTAGAACTTGTTCATCCCAAACATATACAATTATTGAAAGATGAAGAAAAGTATAGAAAAGAGGGAAAATCTTCTATTTATGATATTGTATTATTTCATAAAAATGGTTTGCGAAGATGTATTCAAATATCTGCATCGCCTTATAGAAATGAAAATGGTGAAATAGTAGGTGCATTTGGACTTTGGCAAGATATAACAGACAAAAAACGTGATGAACTTGTTAAATCTTGCATTTATAAAATATCTGAAGCAACGCATGCTGTTGAAGATTTGCATGAACTTTATAAGCAAATTCATGAGATATTGTCAGATGTAATGAATACAAGAAATTTCTACATTGCTCTTGTTGATTGGAAAAAGAAAGAACTCAGTTTCCCTTATTTTGTCGATGAAGTTGACAATCCTCCTGGCAATGTTAAAATGCGTCGCGGGTTAACTGAATATGTATTAACATCAGAAAAACCTATTTTAGTCAACCCAACTAAATACGTTGAGCTAATTGAATTAAAAAAAATTGATCCACAAGGAACACCTTCTGTAGATTGGCTTGGTGTTCCATTAAAAACAAACGAAAATGAAATTATAGGTGTACTAACAGTACAAAGTTATAATGATTCAGTTCGCTTTGGTGATGAAGAAAAAAATATTCTTCAATATGTATCAGATCAAATTGCTATTGCAATTAAACGAAAACAAGATGAGTTAAAAATACAACATCAGGCATTTCACGACCAGCTCTCTGGTTTGACAAATAAAGCACTTTTCAATGATAGATTAGAAATGGCAATTACTCAAGCTACTCGTTTAAATCAATTAATGGCAGTAATGTTTATTGATTTAGATAATTTTAAATATGTAAATGACTCTCTGGGTCATGATATTGGTGATAAGTTACTAAAAGAAGTTGCAATCAGATTGAAAAAATGTTTGCGAAAAAGTGATACTGTAGCGCGGTGGGGTGGAGATGAGTTTACAATACTTTTGTCTCAAATTCGTTCAGTTGAAGATTCTTTTAAATTAGCTAAGCGAATTTTATTTGAAGAACTTAATGAGATAGTCATTGATAATAACCGATTACATATTACAGCAAGTATTGGTATTGCACTTTTCCCTCATGATGGAGAAGACCAGCAAACGCTTATTAAAAATGCTGATACAGCCATGTATCGAGCTAAAGAAAATGGTAAAAATTGTTACTGTTTATTTAGACCTAAAATGAATGCAGAAGTAATTGAACGACTGTCTCTCGAAAATGGTTTAATGAACGCAATTGATCAAAATGAATTTGTCATTCACTATCAGCCACAAGTTAATTTAAAAAATAATAAAGTTACTGGGTTTGAAGCATTGGTGCGCTGGAATAGTCCAAATGATGGAATTGTTGCACCAATGAGATTTATTCCTCTCGCTGAAGAAACTAATTTAATTCTACCTCTCGGCGAGTGGATATTAAATGAAGTTTGCAAACAAAATAAAATATGGCAAGATGCTGGATTGCCTAAAATATGTGGTGCTGTAAATTTATCAGCAAAACAATTTGCACAAAAAAATATAATAAATATTGTTGAGAATGCATTAAAAAATAGTGGATTAGAACCTCAATATTTAGAATTAGAGTTAACTGAGAGCATCATTATGGAAAATGCTGAAAAAACTATCAATATTTTAAAGAAATTTAAAGAAATGGGAATTCAGTTATCAATTGATGATTTTGGCACAGGTTACTCCTCTTTGAGCTATTTAAGGCAATTCCCAATAGATACACTAAAAATAGATAAAGCATTTATAACAGATTTAACTAATAATGAGAGTGATGCTACCATTGCAAACCTCGTAATTGATTTGGGTCACAACCTAGATTTACATGTTATAGCTGAAGGTGTTGAAACTATTGAACAAGTCGCGTTTCTCAGGGAGAAAGCGTGTGATAAAATTCAGGGATTTTTAGTTAGTCACCCAGTGGATAAATCAGAATTTAAACACATTCTTAAAAAGGGTGTTTATACATAAACTAATTCAGCGTAGCTAAGAGTTTATTAAGAGTTATCTCAAATTCATTTTTACTGTTAAAAGACATAAATTGCTTTCTCCATTCCGATGCTCCTGGGAACCCTCTTAAATAAAAACTGAAATGTTTTTTTGAAAGATTAATTGCGACATGTTCTAGTTTTGCTTCACAAAGTAAATCAAAATGATATTTACACATTTTAAATCTATCCAACAATCTTGTACTTGTAATAGGTTTTTCTAAAAGTTTGTCACTAATATTCTTAAATATCCAGGGATTGCCCAGTGATGCCCGCCCAATCATAATGGCATCACAATTAGTGGCTACTTTCATTTGAACAAAATCATCTACATTTTGCACATCACCATTTCCAATAACTGGAATAGAAACTGCATCTTTTAACTCTTTAATTAATTGCCAATTAGAATGACCAGTAAATTTTTGGCTTGTAGTTCTAGGGTGCAAGGTAATTGCTTTGATTCCACAAGATTCAAGCATTGGCCCAATTTCTGTAGAAATAATATTATGTTGATCCCAACCTGCACGCATTTTTACAGTTACGGGAACATCAACAGCATTCACTACTGCCTTAGTCATATCTTCCATAAGTGATAGGTTCTTCAATATACCTGAACCAGCACCTCTTTTAGTTACTTTAGGTACAGGACACCCATAATTAATATCTACTAAATCTGGGTGATATTTATCTACCAATATTTTTGAAGATTCAGCAACCACATCTGGAATTTCGCCAAAGACTTGAATACCAATTGGTCTTTCTTTTTCGGTTATTTTAACTAACTCGATTGATTTTTCACTACCTCTTACAATTCCATTAGAACTAACAAATTCAGTATACATCATACCTGCACCCATTTCTCTGTTAATTTTCCTGAAAGGGTAGTCAGTTATTCCAGCCATAGGAGCTAAAAATGCTGGGTTAGTAATTTCTATATTACCAATAAAAAAGGGGGTAAATAGTTTATCCTGCATCTTTAGAGCCTGAATACAATTCAAATTTCAATAATCTTGAATCAAGAGTTCCGTTTTTTAATGGAATGCGAGAAGAGGGGCGAAGCCCAAATCGTTTCGATGCAGTTAAATTTGCGGTAAAAATATGAGCATCCCAACCGACATACTTCTGTTTTAACATATCACCAATATTTTTATATAACAATTCAATATCAACATCGCTTTCAATTCTAATTCCGTACGGTGGATTCATTACAATTTTACCCGATTTTGTTACAGGGTGTGATTTAAAATAATCTTTTACGGAAAATTTAATATCTTTATTTACACTTGCTCTAATTGCATTCTGATTTGATAATCTAATGTTCGCATTTGAAATATCACTTGCATAAATTTCTAGTTTAGATATTCTATCAATGGATTGCTTTGCATTTTCTACAGTATTTACCCAAAGTTCTTTATTGAAATCAACCCATTTCATAAAAGAAAATTTGCGATTTAAACCTGGTGGTATTTTCCGTGCAAGCATTGTAGCTTCAATTGCAAAGGTACCCGAACCACACATAGGATCTAAAAATGTCTGTTTTTTATCCCATTCACTCAATATTATAATACCAGCTGCCAACGATTCATTTAATGATGCCTTGTGAATTTTATGTCTATATCCGCGTCTATTTAACGGAGCACCTGAACTATTAAAATATATACGAACTTCACCCATTGTATCAATTGCAATAGTGATTGGATAATCTGGTGATATTTTATTAATACTAGGTCTTTGTCCTGAATGTGTTCTAACATTATCAACAATTGCATCTTTTGCTTTTAATATTAAATATTGTGCATTGGCTTTATTTTGATATTTTGGGTGTACATGGCAATTGATTGAAAAAGTAGTATTAGGTGAAATATAATGTCCCCAATCAAATTTTAATATTTCCTTGTAATAGTGAGTTTCATTTTTATATTGAAAATAAATTATCTCAATCAAGACATGCATTCCAGTACGTGAAAACAAATTAGTACGATAAACAGTTTCTAAATTACCATTAAATGAAACTCCACCTGATTTTACGGTTGGATTAATTGCGCCAAGTTTGGTTAGTTCTTGACGACATATATCTTCTAGCCCACGCGGGCATGTTAAAAATAAATTAAACATTGTGGGGTAAGTTTACATCAAGACTAGGTAAATTATACAATCAGTTCTTTATCAAATTAATATAAAAAAGGAGATTAAATTGGAATTCTTATTTGCACAAGATGCATCGCAAGGTGGAATATTACAATCATTAGGCGTTTTACCAATGTTTTTGATTATGTTTGCAATCATATACTTTATGATTATTCGACCACAAGTTAAACAACAGAAATCGCATAATTCAATGATTTCTGGACTTAAAAAAGGTGACAAAATTATTACTAGAGGTGGATTGTATGGAACTATAGTTAGTTTTCAAGGGAAAAATGATTCGAAAGTAGTAATTGATGTGGGTGGTAAAACAAAGTTGAATGTAGCCAGAGCATTTATTAGTGGTATTTCAAACTCAAATGGTGAGGATGTACCTAAAGAATCAAAATAATGGCAATTCTAAAAGTACAAAAATATGGTAGTTCAATTTTACGAAACAAAGTTGAGCTTGTTGAAGATTTTAAATTTGCAGAGGATTTAATTTCAGATATGTTTGACACAATGTATTCGTCTTCTGGAATAGGGTTAGCTGCAAATCAAGTGGGAAAAAGTTTGAATATTATTACTATCGATATTGGGTCGTATGAAGACGAAAATGCTGAACCAAATCCAAGATATTTCATAAATTCAAAAATAGTTGAAAGTAGCGGTTCTATTTTGATTGAAGAAGGATGCTTAAGTGTTCCTGAAATACGAGCTGAAATTAAAAGACCCGAAATAATTACTTTAGAATATCAAGATTTAGGTAAGAATATCCACCGCGAAACTTTCGATGGTATAACAGCTAGAGTAGTGCTTCATGAGATAGATCATTTAAATGGGAAAATGTTTATTGACTACTTATCTCCAAGTAAACGATTACGTTTAAAGAAAAAATTACAAGAAATTGCAAAAACAGGTAGCCCCTCAACAGGTATTGTATTGTAAATTAAGACACAATACTTGATATAAATTTATTTTATTGCACAGCATAAACAACATGAATATAGTATTTTTCGGTAGCCCGGATTTTGCAAATCCTTCATTAATTGCTTTGAACAATTCAAAGCATAATGTGTTGTCAGTAGTTACAAATATTGACAAACCTTTCGGACGTGGTAGAAAATTAGAACCAACAGATGTAAAATCTAAAGCAATTGAATTAGATATCCCGGTGATTGAAGTTGATTCATTAAATAATAATATTGATATAATTAATATATTGACTGAGATTAATGCAGATTTATTTATAGTTGTTGCCTTTAGGATTTTACCTAAAATGATTTTTAATATCCCGAAGTTTGGAACAATAAATTTACACGGTTCATTGTTACCTAAATACCGAGGTGCTGCACCTATTCAGAGAGCTATAATGAATGGAGATTCTCAATCTGGGTTAACAACTTTTTTCATAAATGAAAAGGTAGATACTGGGAAAATATTGATGCAGAAAAACGTTGATATTCTACCAAATGATACAACTGGTGACCTGTGGGAATCTATGTCAAATATTGGAGCAAACTTACTTGTTGAAACAGTAAATAAAATAGCATCTAAAGAAATTGCACCTATAAAACAAAATTTATCAGAAGCAACAAAAGCACCTAAACTAACAAAAAATGATTCTATCATTAATTGGAACAATTCAGCTGAGATGATTCATAATCAGATTCGTGCATTATCGCCAAAACCTGGTGCATATTCATTCCTAAATGACAAAAGAGTAAAATGCTATAGCAGTGAAGTAGTAGATTACTCCGAACATAAACTAAATCCATTTCAATATATTAAAACAAAAAATTGCATATATGCTGGTACAGGTAATGGTATATTGAGAATTAATGAAATACAACTTGAAGGTAAAAAAAGAATGAAAGTAGTAAACTATAGCTCAGAACAAAATAAGGAGATTATCAATGAGTTTCAAAAAAAATGAGTTAAAAACACGACGACTAGCATGGGAAACAATGAAAAAGGCTAAATCACATGATAGAAGATTAAATGATGTGATGGCAGAAATATTGAAGCATGCAAATGTAAATGAATATGACAGACGCTTTATAACAGAAATTGTTCAAGGAACCGTTAGAATGCAAGGAAGATTAGATTGGGAATTAAGTAAAGTCTTCAACGGTGATATGAATGATTTAAGAGATGACTTTAAAATCTTACTTCGAATGGGAGTTTATCAAATACGATATTTGAATAGTGTGCCAGATTATGCTGCTGTTTCTACAACTGTTCATATAGCTAAAAAAATACATGACAACCTTGGCGGACTTACTAATGCTTTGTTAAGAACATTACTAAATCTTAAAGAGTTGGACGAGCCAGATGAACATACTCCATTACCTACTATTGCTAGCTATTTAAGCCATCCTGAATGGTTAATGAGCAAGTGGATTAACGAATGGGGTTATATTGATGCAGAAGCTTATGCAACATGGAACAACAAAAGACCCAAATTATGGTTTAGAGTAAATAAAGGTCAATATACAGAAGATGAATTCAAAGCGTTTTTAGATGAAAATGAATTTGGATATGAACAACATGAAGTACTTCCAGAGTTTTTTAAAACAAAAAAAAGATTTAAAGTTTTAAATAGTGACTTATTTAAAGAAGGAAAACTAAGTGTTCAAGATCCTGCTGGGGGCTTAGTAGTTAAATTGCTAGACCCACAGAAAGACGAAACAATTATTGATGCTTGTTCGGCTCCAGGTGGTAAAACATCATATATTTCTGAATTGATGGAAAATACCGGAAAAATATATGCTTACGACTTAAGCATAGAGCGAATTGGTCGATTAAAAACTGGACTAGAACGACTAAAGGCAACAAATGTTGAGATAAGTAAAAAAGACACTACTAAAATTGATTTGCCGAAAGTATCCAAAATATTGTTAGATGTACCATGTAGTGGAACGGGTGTTATGGCCAAGCGAGCTGATTTAAGATGGCGAAGAACAATGGATAACATTTTAGAAATGTATCTAATTCAAAGAAAATTATTATGGCATGCTTCAACTTTCCTAGAACCTGGTGGCGTTCTTGTATACAGCACATGTTCTGTTGAACCTGAAGAAAACTGGATGGTAATTGATGCATTCTTAAATTCACACCCTAATTTCAAAGTTGAAGATGCAAGCAACTTTGTACCAAGTGAATTTGTAAATGAAAATGGTGCATTAGAAACATTCCCACCAAGACATACAATTGATGGAGGATTTGCTGTAAGACTTAGAAAAGATGATTAGATTATTTGTTAAATATTCTGTTTCTCTTTCAATATTCTTAGTTATTGGTGTTTTTCTGTTTGATTATATTATTTTACCACTCTATGTTGGTACTAATAATGAACATTTTTTACCTGATGTTCGAGGATTATATACAGATAGTGCAAGCTATGAATTAAATTCATTTGGATTTAATATAGAAATAATAACTGCAGAATATCTAGAAGCAAATAAACCTGGTACCGTTATACGAATGTCGCCTAGAGCTTTTACAAAAGCTAAAGAAGGTAGAACAATTCAACTAACAATTGCAGGGCATAAAAAGGATTTAGTAATACCTGATTATGTTAATAAAAGTCTTCGAAATGCAAAACTCGATATGCGAAGTTCAGGTTTAAATATTGATACTCTAATTTATGAGTTTAGTGATTTGATAGCAGAAGATTATATTACTTTTCAATTACCAAGAAAAGGGCATTTAGTTAAAACAGGAGCCAAAATAACGCTAGGTGTAAGCAAAGGGAATCCACCTGATTATTATACTGTACCAAATTTGTTAAATTTAAGTTTAAATAAAGCTAAATCTAAATTGATACTGGCTGGACTAAGAGTAGGGGATATTGAATACGAGTTTCAACCTGAATTATTGAACAATACCGTAATTGAACAAAGCATGACTGTTGATATGAAGGTTTCATTTCCTGCCTCTATTAATTTAATAATAAGTACAGATAAGGAAACTAAATGAATAGAATAATTTCACCATCATTATTATCCGCTAATTTCGCTAATTTAACTGAAGACATTAAAGCAGTTGAAACTGTTGGAGTTACACGTTTGCATTTAGATGTGATGGATGGGCACTTTGTTCCTAATTTAACATTTGGTCCATTTATAATTGAAGCTATACGAAAAATATCAAACTCTCATTTAGAAACACATTTAATGATTGAAACTCCATATACTTATTTGGACGACTATATTAACGCAGGTTCAGATACTGTAATTATTCATCTTGAAGCCTCAGAAAATCCTATAAGAGATTTGCAATATATTCAAAGTAAAAATATAAAAGCTGGAATTGCAATAAATCCAGATACTTCCCCAGAAAAATTAACACACTTGCTAGAGTATGTAGATTATATTTTAATTATGTCTGTATTTCCTGGGTTTGGCGGGCAATCTTTTATTGAATCAACTTTAGATACAATACAAAAATGTGTATCATTTAAAGCTAATCATGATTTACTTATTGGGGTAGATGGAGGAGTAAATTTAAAAACAATCAAAAAAGTATATGAAACCGGAATAGATGTTTCGATTGTAGGGTCAGGTCTGTATGGTGCAAATGATATTGAACAAAGATACAAGGAATTATTAAATGTCTAACTTTCTTGAATTAACTTTTAAACAAGAGGTACATAGAAAATATATCCATCTTACATCATCTTTGTTTGGATTTTCAATTTTGTTTTTTGAAAAAGATATTCTAATTCCCATATTTTTCATGGGTACAATTTTAATAATATTAGTTGATATTCTTCGTTATAAATCAAACAAAATTAATTTGTTTATAGAATCACTATTTAATGGTGTCATGAGACCATTTGAAAGGGAGCAAATAACAGGAGCAACATTCTTACTGATTGGTGTTCTCATAACGACAATCCTATTTGATAGGGTTTCAGCATCAACTGGAATGTTTTTCATGAGTTTTTCAGATACAGCTGCCGCAATTATAGGGGTAAGATTTGGTAAAACAAAAATTTGGAACGATAAAACACTTGAAGGATCTTTTGCTTTCTTGATTACAAGTTTAATAATAGTTTTTATGATACCTGAAATACCTTTAGGATTGGGTATTATAACCGCAATAATTGTAACCATTGTAGAATTACTTGCAGTACCTAAAGTAAATGATAATTTGCTAATTCCAATTGTAACTGCAACAATTTTGAGTTTGGGTAATATCGCTTGAGTTTTTTAACAACTACATTTTTATGGTTAATGCCCTTAATTGGAATACCTCTAATAATCCATCTTTTTAATAGAAGACAGATAAATACAATTGAATTCAGCTCTATTCAGTTCTTGCAAAAATTAAAAAAAGAATCAATTAAACGGTTAAATATTCTTCATATAATTTTACTCGTAATTAGAACATTAATTATATTGTGTATAATTTTAATGGCTTCAAGACCATTTACAAAAGGGTTGTTTTCTAATTGGATTGACGATGCTTCATCAACTTTTACAGCAATTATAGTAGATGATTCTTATTCAATGATGAGAGAATATGGTGATAATGAGCTTTCAAAAGTGTTCTCATCAATAGTTAATAAATTACCTGCAAATTCAACAGTACAAACAGTAAATATTGTTAATTCGGAGCAGTTTTATGGAATTGCTAGTAAATTAAAACAACAAAATATTAAGCATCTCCCTACGTATGGTTCAGCCAATGTTACTGATGCACTTTCAAAAATATCTTTGCAAGGTAAAGAATATGCAAATAAAGAAATATTTATAATTACAGACAAAGCTGGTTTATTACAAGTTGATATCAATATGGTAGAATCGCTCATTGATTGGAATCATTATGTTTATACTTTTTCTAATATTAATAATAATTTGTCGGTTGAAAATGTAACTATTCAAAATGAAATAATTCTACAAGATGTCCCAATTGAAATATTTGTTAAAATTGTAAATAACGGTATTCAAAATATGGAAAATAGATTAGTCCAATTAATAATTGATGATATAAGTGTTGGCCAACAATTAGTTGCACTAAATAGCAATGAAACTAAGGTTATATTATTTAAGACAGCAATTTCAAAACCAAATACATTAAATGCTTCAATTGAATTGCAAAATGATGATAGAAATAGTGACAATTCATTTTTCTTCCAAATAAATGCTACAAATAAAACGAACATTGCAATTTTGTCAAATAAAAATCAAGACCACCAGTATTTTACAAGTGCAATAGATGCACTAAATAAAAAATCACAAATTTATAATTATAAAATCTATAATTCTGGGAATTTTAGAACATGGAACCCTAATAATTCTAGTATTGTTTTCGTTTTTGGCAATGAAATGCTAACAGAATACACTGGAAATAGATTGTTTTCGTATATTAATAATGGTGGAATAATAATGTGCATCCCAAGTTCAGATGATACAAGTTTTTCTCTATTTCCAAATAATCTTAAATCTAATGAATCAACTTTAACCAACTTAGGGAATAGTTTTCAAGAAATCGACTTTGACACAATCAAAGATGAACAATTAGAAGATATTTTTGATGATGAAATAAAAAATATTAAAATATTCAATTACTTTGATTTAAAATCAAACAATGTTACACCAACTATTTCTCTTGAAAATTCATCAATTTTGTTTGGAAAATTAAAAATTGGTCAAGGTGAAATATTAATTCTAACCAGTGCATTAAGTTTAAAGTGGAATAATTTTATTTTAAAGGGATCCTTCATTCCATTTATTCATTTTTTAATGCATCAAAATTTACAGAGTTCACAATTTGAAAATGACTTAAGAGTTGGGGATTTAACAAAAGTAAGTATAAATACAAACTTTCTTTCATCATCTCAATTTGTTAATATTTCAAACCCTGTTGGAGAAATTCAACAATATCCTCTGTCAGAATCAACTGTAGAAATTTGTCAAATTAATTATCCAGGATTTTATAAAATTCTAAATAAAGGTGGGGAAGAGCTTAATTCAATATCTGCAAATATCCCTAAAATGGAATTGGAAAATAATAAAAATATTGAACCAAAATTATTCAAAAATACTGTCTTTATTGAAGATTATAGTAATTTAGATGAAATCATTGATTCAGCAAGAATTGGCAAAGAATTATGGAGAATGTTTTTATATCTATTAGTATTATTGGTTTCTCTAGAAATGTTATTATCGAATGTTTACCGTAGAAAATCAAACTAATACCTCTGAAAATGCTCTAATTATTGGTGTTAATGACAACACCTGCTCAGAATCTGAATTCAATGAGCAATTACTTGAACTTAAACTCCTTGCAGAAACTGCCGGGGCAGTTGTTGTCTCAGAATCTGTGCAAAAACGCTCTAAAATTGATCCTGCAACGCATATTGGAAAAGGCAAAGCAACTTCTGTAATTGAGCAAGCTAAGGAGCTTAAATGCAATTTAATAATTTTCAATGATGATTTAGGACCTACTCAATTAAAAAATTTGCAAAAATTAGCTTCAGAAGAAATAAAAATTTTAGATCGCACAGGTTTGATTTTAGATATTTTTAAAAAGCATGCTCAAACAAAAGAAGCTAAAACACAAGTTAAACTAGCACATTTAGAATATTTGCTACCACGATTAACAAGACAATGGACACACCTTGAAAGACAAATGGGTGGAATTGGAACTAGAGGAGGTCCGGGTGAAACACAAATTGAAATTGATAGACGACTAATTCGAAATCAAATCACAAAACTTAAAAATGAACTAATTAAGATTCAAAAACACCAACAAACGCAAAGCCAAAGTAGGGCTAATTTATTTCGAATAGCTTTGGTAGGTTATACAAATGCGGGCAAATCAACTATAATGCAAGCATTAACAAATGCTGATGTATTTATCCAGGATCAATTATTTGCTACATTAGATACCACCACACGAAAATTAAATAATTTTAATGGTGTTAGCGTTGTTTTAAGTGATACCGTTGGTTTTATCAGAAAACTACCACATGATTTAGTTGCTTCGTTTCGCTCAACTTTATCTGTCGCAAATGATGCAGATTTACTGTTAAAAGTTGTAGATGCATCATCATTGTTCGCAAAAACACATATGCAGACTATTGATTCTGTTTTGAAAGAACTTAATATTGAGAGCAAAAAAGAGTTATTAATTTTTAATAAAATTGATTTGATACAAGACCAAAGTACTATAAAAGGGTTAACAAAATCTTTTCCAGATGCTATTTTTATTTCAGCACAAAGAAAATTGAAAATCGATGGATTGTTGTCTAAAATAAAAGAGTGTATAGAAACAAAATTTATTGAAAAAACAATATTAATTCCTCATACAAAGGGTGCATTAATAACTCAATTTTATAAAAAAGTTAAAGTTGAAAGTAGAATTGATGAATATGATGGTGTGAAGTTAAAAATAAAAGGATTAAAACCAACAATTGAATCACTATTAAAGAAAATAATGGAAGATTAACGTACCTGTAACAGTGGATTTCAGATTATCTTTTAAGTAATATACGGTGGGAATCTCTTCTAGAATCGCAAACTTCCTTCATTCTCAATATAAAGAAAAGGCCTGTTTTTGAAAATTGAAATTAAACTCCCATTTTTTATGTTGAAAGTTCTGAAATACCAAAACTGCTACAGATACATCAAAAAACATGCTTAAATTTAATAATGAATGTTTGAAATGAGGAATTAGAATATGAAGATTGTTTACACTACAACAAATAATAAAAATGTATCTACAAAGATAGCTAAACAATTATTAAAACTTAAATTATCAGCTTGTGTTCAAATAATTAGTAATGTTGATTCTTATTATTCATGGGATAATAAAATTGAATTTTCAAATGAGTATTTATTGGTAATCAAAACAAATTCAAAAAACATTTCCGTAGTTATAAAAGAAATTACTAATTTGCATAATTATGAAATTCCAGAAGTTGTAGTTGTTGAAGCAACCATTTCTAATAGAAAATACAATGACTGGTTCAATAAAATAATGAGGTAATCATTATAGTGATAATATATATTATGTATAGTATTAAATAAATTAACATGTCTTTAGTCTCATTAATAATATTTGCTTTTATTTTACTACAAAGTTGATTAATCTTTGGGGAACTATAATTTCTTTGATTATTTGCTTATCATTTAGATACTTTTTAACGTTTTCTATCTCTTTAACTTTTGATAATAATTCGTCTTTCGTAATCGCAGTATCTACTTCAATGTTTCCACGTAATTTTCCATTTACTTGAACAACAATATTAATAGTGTTTTCTTTGGCAAGTTCTGGATCATATTTTGGATATTGTGACACAAATACTGAATTTCTTTTTCCACTATCTTTCCACATTTGTTCAGATATATGCGGTGCAATTGGAGCCAATAATTTTATAAAAGTTAATTGTAGTTCTAAACTTACATTTGAATGACTATTATAATAATTAATAAATTCCATCAACCTACTTAGTGCCGTGTTGAATTTCATTTGCGATAAGTCATTAGAAACTGATTGAATTGTTTTATGCATTATTTGTAAATCTTTGTCTGATGGTTTTTCATTGGAAATTGGTAGATGGCAAAATTTCCACACTTTGTTGAGAAACCTATAAATTCCTGTTATCCCTTTATCATTCCAGTCTCCACCCTCATCAAATGGTCCCATAAACATTAAATACGCTCGAAATGTATCAGAGCCATACTTTTCAACAAATTCGTCTGGCGAGACAGTATTACCTTTAGATTTGGACATTTTTGCACCGTCTTTTGTAATAGTTCCTTGATGATACAATTTTGTAAAGGGTTCGTCAAAGTTTACAAAGCCTAAATCACGAAGTGCTTTTGTAATAAAGCGAGCATACAGTAAATGCATTGTTGCATGTTCAGCTCCTCCAACATACGTATCCACAGGCAACCAATCTAGCTTAGTTTTGTCAAATGGAGTTGTTTCTATTTTTGCATTTGGATATCGTAAATAATACCATGATGAACAGACAAATGTATCCATAGTGTCAGTATCTCTTTTTGCGGGTTTATCACAAGTTGGACAAGTGGTATTTACAAACTCTGATACTGTAGCTAAAGGTGAAATATCTTTACCATAGGTTGATGAAAATTCAATATTTTGAGGTAAATTAACAGGTAATTGATTTTCGGGTACTGGAACATCTCCACAATCGTCACAATAAATAACAGGTATTGGTGCACCCCAATAACGTTGCCGACTAATCAACCAATCGTGTAATCTGTATTGTTCCTTAGCTTGACCTATTCCACGTTCTTCTAACTCATTACAAATAAGGCTAAATACTTCTTCTGACTTTATCCCAGTGAATTTATCTGAATTAACAGAAACGCCATAATCGGGGTAGCAATAATCTGTTCCGTGCTCTTCCCCATCTTCAGAAACCACTTCAATTATTGGCAATTTGAATTTTTTTGCAAATTCGAAATCTCTTTCATCTCCAGATGGCACAGCCATAATTGCACCACTACCATACGTAGAAAGAACATAATCTCCAATCCATATTGGAATTTTACTATGCGTAAATGGGGTTATTGCATACGCTCCAGTGAATACACCAGTTTTTTCACGATCCGTTGAAGTCCTATCAATTTCAGATTGTGTTTTAGTTCTCTCAACATATTTGCTCACTATAGCAATATTGTCAGTTGTTGTAATTTTACCAACTAATTCGTGTTCTGGAGCTAATACCATATATGTAGCACCAAATATTGTATCGGGGCGTGTTGTGAAAACTGTTATTTTATCATCATGATTATCAATTTCGAACTCAATATTTGCACCAGAACTTTTACCTATCCAATTCTTCTGCATATGTTTGGTTTTTTTAGGCCAATCTAATGTATCTAATTTGTCTAAAAGTTCTTCTGCATAATCTGTAATTTTAAAAAACCACTGGGTTAAATCTTTTTTTGTAACTTCTGTATTGCATCTATCACAATGTCCATCTTTTACTTGTTCATTTGCTAAAACAGTAGAGCAGCTTGGGCACCAATTAACTGGGGCATTTTTTTGATATGCAAGTCCATTTTTGTATAACTGAAGAAATAACCACTGAGTCCACTTGTAATATTCTGGGGAGCTAGTATTGATTTCATTGCTCCAATCGTACATTGCACCAATTCGACATAGTTGGCTTTTCATTTTTTTAATATTTTGTTCTGTACTTATTGCAGGATGTATTCCATTTTTTATTGCATAATTTTCAGCTGGTAATCCAAATGCATCAAATCCCTGAGGTTGAAAGACATTACACCCCTTCATTTTCATAAATCTTGCATAAGTATCAACTGGACCGTAATTATACCAATGACCGATATGCAATTTGTCCCCTGAAGGATAACTGAACATGGTTAGGCAGTAATGTTTTTTGTCAATTTCAGAAAGATTTGTTTGGTGAGTTTTATCTTGCTCCCATTTTTTTTGCCATTTATTCTCTATTTCATGAAAATTGTATTCTTTAGTCATTTGCTGATTTTTCCGTCATTTATAAATTTACAAGGAATATTAGATAAAAAATTATTACATTAGATAATTAATATAAAAGATGAATAAAATTTATTTTATAAGAGTAATGCTAAGCATCGTTAATAAAGTAACGATACTAGCGCTAATTATTAAACCTAAAAATATAGCAATTAGTGATTTTTTATAGTTAACCCCAAAAACAAAGGATGCAACACACCCAGTCCACGCCCCAGTGCCTGGCAAAGGTAGTGCAACAAATAATACTAATCCTAAAAATTTAATGTTATCAATATAGTAACCACGTTTTCGGGTTCTCGCAAAGAGCCATTTAAAAAATCGTCTCCAAACTTTCCATCGTTGCAAAAAAAATGAAACAGGTTTCAATAGAAATAATATAGGAATTGAAATTAGTAGATTTCCAGCAATAGAAAACAAAAATGCACTTTGCCAAGAGAGCCCCCAAATTGAAACTCCAATAGGAATTGCAAGACGTAATTCTGTAATAGGAAACATTGCCAAAATGAATATTTTTAATTCTGGATTGTTAGAAACATTATTTAATAATATTGTTAAATATTCTACCATTTTAAATTCCTAATAATTAAGTAAATAAATTTAACTGTATCTGACATATTCCGTATTTTACTTTTGTTGTTATTGTAGATAGTTGAAATAGGCAATTCTTTATATGACCATTTGTTTCGCAATGCTTTTATTAAAAACTCCGATTCAAACTGAAAACCCTTTTCATGACATGTTATTTTATTGAATTTTTGTATGTTATACCTTCTATAACCACATTGTGAATCACTTATTGTTACTTTAGTTAATATTGAAATGATTTTACTTGTAATAAAATTAGATAATCTTCGATGAATTGGCATTGTGGAGTCGAATGTACGCACACCACACACGATATCTAAACTAGAATCAGCTTCGAGAAAATGTTTCACGAATTTAGGATCATGCTGAAAGTCAGCATCGATTACAATTGCATGCGAAACATTTAGCTTATCTTTTGAGTACGAAAAAGCTTTTTGAAGAGAATACCCCTTCCCAGTATTTGTATTATTTCTTATGAGTAGTACATTATTTGGAAGGATATTATTTTGAATTTTAATACTTGAGCCATCATCAACAATTAGTATTGGAATATCGTATTTAATCAACTTTTGCGTTAATAAATATATTGTATCTTCTTCATTGAATGAAGGAATGATTAAAATTGGTTTCATTTTGAGCTTAAAAAAACCTCGAACAATCGAGGTTTTGTACTGTCGGAACGGTCAGATTTGAACTGACGACCCCTTGACCCCCAGTCAAGTGCGCTACCGGACTACGCCACGTCCCGATTGCAATTAGTCCTTAAACTCATTAATTGTTTTCAATAAGTCATCCAAACTTGTTTTTAAATCCTTTAATATTTTAACATCTGCAGTAGATGAAATTTTTACAATATTTTGAACTGTTTTGTCAGATGCCTCGCCAACTTTATCCATGTCTTTGAAATATTGTTTTGCACCTTTAATAGTGAATTTTTTCTCATACAATAGAATTTTAATTTGGTTTATAAGCTGAATATCTACTTTTCTATATGTTCGATTTCCGGCTTTATTTTTTGCTGGTCTTAATGATGAAAATTCAGTTTCCCAGTATCGTAAAACATATTGTTTTAAACCAGTTATTTCACTTACTTCGCCAATTGAATAGTATAATTTTTTTATTTCTTTTGCTTTCATAACTCCAAATCCTTAAAATTCACATATAAAGTATAACTTTAAGTTAAGTCTGTAAAAAGTTAATTGCAAAGGAAATCTTTAGCTCCAATAGTAGCATTGGCACAGAAGTGAATTAAATTGTCTTTTAAAAGCTCAATTTTCTTATGATATATCTTTTTTCGTAAATTTCTTACTGTATCAATATTGTACACATTTTGCCTGAAAACAATATTTAAGGTTGAACAATTATTTGGCATTCTAATGCGTGAATTATTATGCAGATACACTGTTTTATATCCTGTTTGAATCAATGCTGGAAATAATTGTGGATGAATCTTCCCAAAAGGTGGTGTATACGACGAAACTTCCTTGTTTAATAAATCTTCTAATAATTCTTTAGAGACTTGCAGGTCACGAATTAATTCACTCATTGTCATTTTAGAAGAACTGATATGAAGATGTCCATGCGACCCTATCTCCCATCCATTTTTAGATAATTCAATAAGTTGAGCCTTAGAAAGGTGTTTTGACCGATTTCTTGTAAAATTAACATCCCAATCAGAATATTCACCAATAAAACTACTTATTTGAAAAACAACTACATTAAATTTGAAATTTTTAAGTATAGGAAAGCCAAATTTAAAAACATCTTCAAACCCATCATCAAAAGTAATTGTTAGTTTAGAATTATTTTGGATAGATAAATACTCTAAATGTTGTTGAAATAATTTAGGTTGAACATTGTTCAATCCTACCATCAAATTATTTGAAATATGATGGTAGGTTAAACACGTTTTAATGATATTTCCTGTTTACGAAATTGCAAGTTTTGGTGTAACAAAATCAAATCCAAATGCATCTGCAACTCCTTTGTGAGTAACATCGCCTTTATGTACATTTAAACCTGAAAGCAATGATTCGGAGTCGTTTAATGCTTGCAAATATCCCTTGTTAGCTAACATTTTTATGTATGGATAAGTGGTGTTTGCTAGTGCAATTGTTGAAGTATAAGGTACTGCACCGGGCATATTAGCCACACAATAATGAATTATGTCATTAACTTTATATGTTGGTGTTTCATGAGTTGTTGGATGGCAGGTTTCAACACAACCGCCTTGATCAACTGCAACATCAACAATTACTGAACCGGGTAACATTAAAGAAAGCATGTCTTCTGTCACTAAGTTAGGTGCTTTAGCGCCAACAACAAGAACTGCACCAATTAGAAGATCAGTTTTTGGTAGTAAATCCAATATTGTATGCTTGTTTGAATATAATGTAATTACATTTGCTGGCATAATATCATCAAGATATTTTAACCTGTCTGCAGAAATGTCAAGAATATAGACTTTAGCTCCAAGACCTGCTGCTAATTTTGCAGCATTCATACCAACGATTCCACCACCTAGTACTGTTACAGTAGCTGGCTCAACCCCTGGAACACCACTAAGAAGTTTACCAATACCACCCATACTACCTTCTAAACATTTTGCTCCATTTTGAACAGCCATTCGACCAGCAACTTCGCTCATTGGAATTAAAAGGGGTAATTGGTTGCCGACTTGCACAGTTTCATAGGCAATTGCGATTGATTTCGAATTAATGATTCCAGTTGTCAACTCTTTATCAGCTGCAAAATGAAAGTAAGTAAAAACAATTTGATTTTCACGAATCATCTCAACTTCAACTGGTTGAGGTTCTTTTACTTTTACTATCATGTCTGCTGATTTAAAAATTTCAGCTGCAGTTTTAATTATTTTGGCACCTGAGTTTACATAATCTTCATTCGTAAACCCACTTCCAATTCCAGCATTGTTTTCAACTAATACATCATGTCCTAATAAAGTTAACTCCTCAACTCCAAATGGAATCATGGAAACCCTATTTTCATTGTTTTTGATTTCTTTTGGTATACCGATAATCATAAAACTACCTTTATTTTAATTAATCGATTATTGTTTGCTCGATGTCCTTTCAGGTTTTGGCAAAAGTGCTTTCATACTTAAACTTAAACGATTTTTATCATCTACTTTGAGTAGTTTCACTTTTACTTGCTGCCCTTCTGATACGACATCCTCCACTTTGTTTGTTCTTTCCCACTGGAGTTCAGAAACATGTACCAAACCATCTTTACCTGGTGCTAATCTTACAAATGCACCAAATTCCATTATTTTAACAACTTCACCATCATAAACTTCACCTGGTGTTAAAACCATACTGTATGATTCAATCAATGCTACAACTGCTTTAATGCTTTCAGAATCCTGAGCTAATACAATACATAAGCCATCTTCTTCAACATTAACTTCACATTCATATTGTTCACACACTGCTTTAATATTTTTTCCACCTGGACCTATAAAGTCACCTATCTTATCAACAGGTAATTTTGCTTTTCCAACTTTTGGAGCATGTTTAGATAATTCAGTTCTTGGACTAGATAGACATTTATCCATTTCACCCAGGATATGTAGTCTTGCATCTTTTGCCTGATATAATGCTTTTGTCATTAAATCAATTGGCAACCCATCAATTTTCAAGTCCATTTGAATGGCAGAAATACCATCTTTTGTTCCAGCAACTTTAAAATCCATATCACCTAAATGATCTTCGGTTCCAAGTATATCAGTTAAAATTGAATAATTATTTTCATCTTCTAACACAAGTCCCATTGCAACACCGGCAATAGGATTCTTAATTGGTACACCAGCATCCATTAATGCCAAAATTCCACCACATACTGTTGCCATAGAAGATGAGCCGTTAGATTCTAATACTTCTGATACAATTCTAATTGTGTATGGAAATTCTTCAAAATCAGGTAATACACCTCTTATTGAGCGTTCAGCTAAATTTCCATGTCCTACTTCTCTTCGTGATAAACCAAAGCGCATTCTAGCTTCACCTACACTAAATGATGGGAAATTATAATGCAACATATGCTTTTTATATGTAAGCCCTGCAATATCATCTAACATTTGTTCATCTCGTTTACCACCTAAAGTAACAGTAGCAAGAGCTTGTGTTTCGCCTCTGGTAAAGAGAGATGATCCGTGAGTCCTTGGTAAAATTGAAGTATCAATATCAATGGGTCTTACCGTTGTCAAGTCTCTACCATCTGCACGGGTACCAGCTAAAGTCCGTTTTCGTAAATCTGCAGTAATTAAATCATCAATATAAGATTTGATTTTATTTAAATCATCTGGGTAATCTTCTTTCATTACCTCGCAAATTTCATCTTTGAAAAAACGAATATCGTCATATCTATCAGCTTTAACTTTGGGATCATTGAGAGGTGCAATTTTGTCTTCAACCATTTTTTCAACAGCAGAATTTAACTCAGTGTTTACCTCAAGCAATATAACTTCCCGTTTAGTTTTTCCACATTCTTTTACAAGTTCTTCTTGTAATTTTATAATATCTTTGATTACTTCAAATGCATATTGCATTGCAGATAAAAAATCATCCTCAGAAATAAAATCAGCTTCACCTTCAACCATTACAATTGAATCAGATGTACCTGAAACTATTATTTCCATGTCACTATTTTCGATTTGTGATATTAATGGATTAACTACAAACTGCCCATCAATTCTACCAATTCTTACAGTTGCAACAGGTCCATCCCATGGGACATCCGATACAGCCAAAGCAGCAGATGCAGCTATTGTGCCGAGTACGTCTCCAGCATTTTCATCATCAAATGATAAGACATTGATGAAAACTTGCGTTTCTGCGTTAAATCCTTTGGGAAACAATGGACGCAATGGTCTGTCGGTTAATCGTGAAGCAATTATCTCTTTTTCACTTGGTCGTGCTTCTCTTTTGAAAAATCCACCAGGTATTTTACCAGATGCATAAAATTTTTCTCTATATTCTACTGATAACGGAAAAAATCCCCTATCTTCACCTTCTTCTTTATTTGATGTCGCTGTTGCTAGCAATACAGTTTCTCCATACGTTAACAGAATAGATCCACTTGCTTGTTTTGCCATACGACCAGTTTCGATTGTCAAGGTTCTTCCTGACAATTCCATGCTTTTTTTAATCATCTTTTCTTCTTTCTTTTCTTCTTATTTTCTTATATTTAATTTTTCTATAAATGCTTTATATTGAGTAGGTCGTTGTGCTTTGATATACTTTAGTAATTTTCTTCTTTTTGATACCATACCTAACAAACCACGCCTACCTGAATGGTCTTTTTTATTATTTTTTAAATGTGCAGTTATATTATTAATTCTTTCAGTTAAAATTGCAACTTGTGATTCAGCTGATCCAGAGTCATTTTTACTCTTGCCATGTGTTTCAATAATTTCTGCTTTTTTCTCTTTTTCTATAGACATATTTTCTCCTTTAATACCTATATTTCAAACAATTTACTTTATCTTTTTCTAATTGGTTTTTTAAGCTTTCAATATTTTTAAACTTAATTTCTTTTCTTAACTGTTTAATGAAGCTAACTGTAATTATCTCTCCATAAATATCAAAATCATCTTCATCTAACAAATGCACCTCTATCACAACATCATCTCTTTTGCTAAATGTTGGTCTAGTCCCAATATTACACATCCCAATCATTTCATTACTACATACTTTTGCATTGACTAAATATGCACCATTTGAAGGAATAATTAAATTGGGTGAGCTGGGTTGAATATTTGCGGTTGGAAATCCAATTTCAGTTCCCCTATTATTTCCAGAGACTACAGTTCCTGATAGCTCATAATGCCAACCTAAATAACTATTAGCAACTTCCATATCACCATTATGGATACAATTTCTAATTTCAGTACTACTTATTGTGTGGTTATCGACACAATATTCATCAATAACATGTAATTTATAATCATAAACATTTTCTTTTTGAAGTAATAACTCTTCATTCCCCATACCATTTTTACCAAAATGGTGATCATATCCAACAACAATGTCAGATGGTGAAAAATATTCAATTATTATATTTTCTAAGAAACATTCGGCAGAAATATTTGAAAGCTGATTATCAAATGGTAAAATAACTAAAATATCTATTTTATTATCTTCAAACAATTGATTCTTTTTATTCTCATCCACCAAAAGAAATTTTGTTTCAGCTAATTCACTATTGAGTACAAGCTTTGGATGTGGGTTAAATGTTATCACAACACTTTTTGAGTTGTTTATATTTGCAATACGAATTGTTTCTTCTAGCAATTTTTTATGCCCAAGATGAAGTCCATCGAAACTACCAATAGTTAAAACAGATGAATCTAATTTTACTATTTCATCTAAACAGCTGTAGATAACCATTCCTTAAAACCATCTATTTTAATTGCATTATCTTCACAATATTGACCTATTTTTGTGCGTTTGAGCGATATCAAATGCCCACAAGTTTTTAATGCAGAAGCAATATCCACACCTAAAGTACGAATATAGGTACCTCTGCCACACCTTACTCTAATATTAATCAAATCAGGTGAATATGATAACAATTCAATATCATGAATACTTATATTTCGCGGTTGTCTTTCGACCTCAATTCCTTTTCTGGCTAAGGAATACAATCTCTGTCCATTATGTTTTAATGCTGAATACATTGGAGGTATTTGCTGAATGTTTCCAATAAATTTACTTAATATTGAAATTATTTTCGACTCACTTAATTTCGGTATATCTGAAGTTTTAATAATATTTCCAGTATAATCTTGAGTGTCTGTTTCTTCGCCTAACTTAATAGTTGCAATATATTCTTTTTCTAAAGACATAAGTGATTCAACTTTTTTAGTTGATTTGCCAAGACATAACAAAAGTATCCCTTCGGCAAACGGATCTAAAGTTCCTGCATGTCCCACTTTTGTTGGTTTAATTTGCCCACGTATTTTTTTAACAACATCAAAAGAAGTCCAATCACTTGGTTTCCAAACTGGTAGTATAGCATTAATCATTTACGCCCCATCAGCTTCATTGTTGATTGAATGTAAAATGGTATTGATTTTTTCAGCTCGTTTTAATGAATCATCATATTGAAATGTTAATTCTGGCACAAATTTTGAGTTTAAATTATTGCCTAAATGAAAGCGAATATTTTTTTTCATTGTATTTATTTTATTCAATAAATCATCCGGATTCAACTCACTATTCAAAAAACTCAAACTAACTTTAGCTAACCTTAAATCTGAAGAAATTTCAACTTTAGAAACTGTAATTATACCAGAACCAGAAATATCTACATTTGCAATAAATATATTACCCAATATTTGACGAACTTCGTCAGAATATCTATCCGATCTCTTAAAAGGTCTATTTGAAAACTGAGCTATGAGAGTGTCCTCTTTATTTCTTTGACTTCATACACTTCGATAATATCTTTATCTTCAAAATCATTAAATCCTTGCACACCAATACCACATTCATATCCTTCAGCAACTTCAGCAACATCTTCTTTAAATCGCTTCAAGGAAGTTAACTTACCTTCATGAAGTATTTCATCACCTCTTCGAACTCTTAGTAAAGCATTACGTATTACTTTACCTTTAGTTATATAACAACCTGCTATTACACCTAGTTTCGGTACTTTAAACTTCATTCTAGCTTCTGCATACCCAATTGGTGTTTCAATTCTTTCTGGTTCCAACAATCCTTCTAAAGCAAGTTTAATTTCATTGATTGCTTCATAAATTATTGAATAATGACGAATATCAATACCAAGTGTTTTAGCCAATGTTCTTGCATCTGTTGATGAGTTTACGTTGAATGCTACTATTATAGCATTTGATGCAGAAGCGAGAGTAACATCATTTTCTGTAATCATACCTACAGAACGGTGCAAAATTTTAATGGATACTTCTTCTGTTGAAAGCCCCATTAGTGAGTCACTCAGTGCTTCGATTGAGCCATCCACATCACCTTTAATGATAATATCTAACTCTTGCAATGCACCAGCAGAAATTTGTTTTCCAATTTGATCTAGTGTTAATTTTCTAAACCTACGTTGTTCTGCCTCGCGTTTTAGTTGTGACCTTTCAAGAGCAATTTTTTTAGCTTCGCGTTCTTCTTCAAAAACGGTAAATACTTCACCAGCATTCGGCACATCTGAGAAACCTAATATTTGTACTGGATCTGCAGGAAATGCTTCTTTTATTTTAACATTTCGTTCATTTAGCATTGCACGCACTTTGCTACATTGGGTTCCACACACAAAAACATCACCAAGTCGCAAGGTGCCTTTTTGTATAAGAACCGTTGCAATTGATCCTCTACCTTTGTCAAGTTTAGACTCTACAACGACACCTTTTGCTAAAGTATCTTTGTTTGCCTTTAAATCTAACATATCAGCTTCTAAAAGAACCTTTTCCATTAATTCATCAATACCAGCACCAGTTTTAGCAGAAATTTCAGCAGATTGGTATTTTCCACCCCAATCTTCTACTAAAAAGTTTTTTTCAGATAGTTCTTTTCTTATTTTCTCTGCATCTGCTTGAGGTCTATCAACCTTATTAATTGCGATAACGATCGGTACTCCAGCAGCTTGAGCATGATCAAGTGCTTCAATAGTTTGGGGCATAACTCCATCGTCCGCTGCTACAATAATAATAACTAAATCAGTTACTTGAGCACCCCTAGCTCGCATAGCTGTAAATGCAGCGTGACCAGGAGTATCAATAAAAGTGATTTTCTTTCCGTTACCCAAAACTACTTCATATGCACCAATATGCTGTGTAATTCCACCTGCTTCTCCTGCAATAACATTTGTTTTTCTAACATAATCTAACAAGGATGTTTTACCATGGTCAACGTGACCCATAATGGTAACAACCGGTGGCCTAGGTGTTGCATTTTTTAAATCTTCTTCACTATCAACTACTTGAGTAATTTCTTCTGCAAAATCTTTTAATGTCTTTACTTCAAAATTAAACTCATCTGCAACCATAATAATGGTTTCCATGTCAAGACGTTGATTAATTGTTACCATCAACCCAAGATTCATACATACCATTATTACTTCTTGAACTTTAACATTCATAGATTGAGCAAGCTCATCTACAGATGTAAATTCTGGCACCTTGATAATATTTTTTACTTCAGTAACTTGTTCATCAGTTATGACCGATTTTTTCTTTGGTTTTTTCTTTAGTTTTTTCCCAAAAGATGGAAGTGGTTGCTTTAATGATGCTGGAGCAACTTTAACATTTCCTTTTTTCTTTCCTTTTTTAGATTGATTGATTTTGTCCGCAATGGCAGCTACATCAATTTTTTTAAGTTTCCTAGGCTTTGGAATTATTTTTGGCTCAATTTTATCAACCGTTGACTTTTTATTTTCCTTAGGTTTTAACTTTTCTTCTCTTTTTCTATTTTTTCTCTCAAGTTCTTTTTCTTTTTGTAATTTTAATGATGCCTTTTCCTCATCAGTAGCTTTTCTTAAAACTTTCAATCCAACTGTAACTTTTTCCTTAGTTGATATTTTTGTTGCTTTCGAGGAGTCTTCTACAGTTTTAGCAGTTTCGCTTTTTACTGTTTCGTTCTTTTGTTCCGTAGCTTTATTTATTAAAGAGGCATTCTCTTTATCCTTTTCCAACTTGTCTTTTGCACTTTTCAGTTTATCAGAAAGTGAAAGTTTTCCATCTTGTAATGATGTTTTTATTTTTCTCGGTTGAGGTTTTGTAGTAGCAATTTTCTTTTTAACAACAGCTTTTCGTGCTTGTTCTTTTCTATGTCGCTCAATTTGCTGTTTTTCTTTTGAAAATTCTGTTAAAATTTTGGCATACACATCAAAATCAACTGGTGTCATATGATTTTTAACAGCAATACCTTCATTCTTAAGGAAATCAATAATATCATTGTGAGATATATTTAATTCTTTAGCAATATGAAAAATAAATTTCTTTTTAGTAGCTTCGGTCATTATCGCTATTTCTTTTATTCCTCTGTTTCCAAGGCTTCTTCATTTTTTTCAAAACCAGAAGCTTCATTAATTATTTCAGCAATTTTCTCGATTGTTTTTTCACCAATCCCTTTTAGTGACAACAAATCACTTCTATCACAATCTAAAAAGTCATCACCAGTATGGATTTCCAAACTTGCAAGAGTTTCTAGCTGTACTGTTGTTATTCCAGCAAGCTCATCAAGATACACGACTTGTTTTTGTTCGCCTTCGTAGTCCGAACGCTTTACAGCATCAATTGTATAGCCTGTAACATCAGAAGTTAGTTTAATATTGTGACCATTCCTTCCAATTGCAATTGGCAATTCTTCATCTTCAAAAACTGCCACAACAAACGGTCTTTCTTCGTCAATATACAAATTCACTGGCTTAGCTGGTGCAAGAGCTCTAGTAATAAGTATCTCTGGTTGTTCGCTCCAGTTGATGATATCGATTTTTTCGCCATTCAATTCACGCACAATTGACTGGATTCTACTTCCGCGCATACCTACACATGCACCAACAGCATCAATTCGCCTGTCTGATGAAAACACAACAACTTTACTTCTATCTCCAGGAGTTCTTGAAATTGCTTTAATTTCAATAACACCATCTTCAATTTCTGGAATTTCTTTTTCAAACAGTCGTTCTAAAAATTCATTTGTACAGCGAGAAAGAATAATCTCAGGACCTCGGGTAGTAAACTCAACACTTTTAATAACCCCTCTAATTGAACCACCTCTTCTATACCTATCATTTGGTATTTGTTCAGTTTTGGGTAGAATCAATTCTACTTTTGATTCAGATGAAACGAAAACTCTATCTCTTTGAATTTGATGCACATGTCCAGAAAATATTTCCCCAATTTTATTATGGTACGAATCAAAAACTGACTGCTTTTCGATATCTCTAATTTTCTGTGCTAAATGTTGTTTAGCTGTATTAATTAACCTACGACCAAAATCAGAAGGATTTAAAATTTCGATATAAGGATCGCCAACTTCTAAAAATTCTTCCACTTTTCTTGCATCTTCAACACTAATTTCAATTACCGGGTCAAATACTTCATCAACAACCATTTTTTCTTGGTAAATTTCAATTTCACCCTTTTCCATATTTACAATAACACTGAAATTTTCATAATCTTCACCATATTTTTTAAGAACAAGTGTTAAAAATAATTCTTCAATTATTGTACTTAGATTTGTTCGATCTATATTTTTTTCTTTAGCTACATCACTGAAAGCTTCAATGATTCTCTTGTTTATCAAGTTGATACTCCTATTTCTACAACCTAAAAAATTACAAATATTATATAAATACGCAGAAAGTGGGGATTATCCCCACTTTCTTAACGGCATATATTACAAAATAGTTTGCTTTTAATCCAATATATTAATCTACTAAATAATATTGAACTTCTGCATTAAGTTCTTCTATAATATTCTTGTTTGCAAGTGAAATTGATTCATCATCTAACAATTCCTCCAATTCACTCTTAGCATCAGAAAATTCTTCAAGTTTTAGTAAACATCTAATTGAAGATATTGTATTGCTTGTAGATTGTTCAAGTGTTGGTGAGATATTAGATGCTTTTGCGTACAAATTCTTAGCATTCTCATATTCGCCTAAATTAACGGCAATCATTGCCTTAGCTTGTAAAGTAGAAGATTCTAAAAGAGGATCATTCGTATTATTTGCAAAATCATTTAATAAATCATTAATTAACAGTTCGTCATCATTTCGAATTGCATCTTGTAATATAAGCACTAAAGCATGGTCAGCTGCTTTTGTATCTTTATAATTTTCTAAAATAGATTTGAAAATATCAATTGAGTTTTCAGACTGGTTATCAATATAACTATTTTGTGCTTTTCCAGCAATACTAGTTGCTAGTTCTTCATTTGCTTTTGCTGTACTATTAAAATATCCAATAGAAGTTATTACGATTGTCAAAACAACCACACCTTGAATAAAATATTGTTTGTTTTCCTTAATATATTCGACTGCTTCAATTATTTTTTGAAGAATCGGATCTCTTTTTAATTCATCTTTCATATTCATTTCCTTTTATGACTTGTACCCTCTACAGGAATCGAACCTGTATCTAAGGTTTAGGAAACCTTTGTTCTATCCGTTGAACTAAGAGGGCTCATTATTAATTAATGAGCTTATAAAGTGGGCAAAATTAAAGTTCATAAGGTTTTCAATACAACGTTTATTTTATGATTGTAATTGTAGATTTCTCTATGAAAGTATTATCTGACAGTACCAGAAAATACATACCATTAGTTAAATTGATTAATTCTATTTCACCAGTCTGTTCGATGTTTGCGAGAGGAATAGATGTTTCATGAACTTTTTGGCCTAGCAAATTAAATATCTTTACATTAAGTTGATTAGCTAAATCTGTATAACTAGAAATATAATCAAACTTTAGTTTTGAATTATCTACTGGATTAGGATAAGTTGTAATATATTTTTCAATACTTTCTTCCAAATCATTTGAATGAATAAAAATACTAACATTGTTTGTACTTGAAGTTGAAGTGTATAAAGATAAAATTAAATTTTGGTAATATGTACTATCTGTATTCCAATAATTAATATCATTATTGTTTAATATAGTTTCAAAGTTTGAAACAAGTATGCCATCAGCGTTAGAATTTAAGTTAACTAATTCATATACTAACAGATCGGTTGGTATTTCAATGTGTACCGATGAATATGCAGGTAAATAATAATTATTAAAAGTGATTTCTTCCTCGGATTCAAGTTGCATATTACTTAAAGTTAATTGCAATGCGGGGGTATCAATAGTGGTTCCTGATGGTAGCTCAGCAATGGCAATTGATTCAATCCATATTTTAAACAAATCATCAAATTCTTCACGACCAATTATATCAACCAATGAAGCAATTCCTTGTTCGTCGTTATCATTAAAAATAACATTAATCGCATCTTGACCGCTGTCAAATGCAGCAAACTCATAGTCAAAATATTCATAAAGAAATTGCATAAATAATGCAGATTTTGCATAGTATGGAGCTGAATTAGAACCAAAAGGTACCCATTCATCAAGTCCAATAGTTGTATTTTCTAAAAAATAACTATAATCACGTTCATCAATACCTAATATTGATGGCATTAAATCTGATAACCCTTCATTAAGCCATGGATTATGAGGTGTACAATTAAAAGCATTTTCAACTTGTGAAATAATAGAAGTATCTGTGTAATTAAAATACCCTTCGCATTTATCAATACTCCAATGTAGTAAATGTTGATATTCATGCGCTAGGGTAAATAATGCTCTCTCCGGATTAGAAGACGTTAAGTTCCCGGGATTGGAATCAATATAAATAACATCCACTGTATTTCCATTACCTAACTGATCATTTGCATCAAAATAACCAGCAACAAAATTACCACTACCAGAATAATTATCCTGAATATCAAGGAGTAGAATATTAACTTTACCAGAACCATCAATATTTGGTGGTGCTACGCCAAATATTGTTTCCTCAGCATTCTTAATCCCATTTTGGAACCCAACTTGTGCATTTGGTGTTGATTGGGTAAACATTATATAAATAGTTTCAATAGCTGAGTAAGAAATATTACCATTACTGTATTCTCCTGATTCAACATAAATATTGGTAGTTTCATCTGATTTAACTAACTCAAATTCAACACACTCATATTCAGGGTTACCATCTACAATATTTGTTTCAACCAAAAACTCATTTTCGTTGCATTCGGTTCTGGAAGAAAGTACATCTGTTGGAAAATTTTGATTTACTTTGAAGGTTCCACATTCTTCATGAGATTGCGCATTTAGGGAATTTGCGATTATAAAGAAATAAATTAGTCTAACAATGTTCATCAACTAGATTTCTATTCATCAGGTCGCGTATTGCATCTTTTGGCGGTTTATTGTTAAATATGACATTGAAGATTTCAGAAGAAATTGGCATTTCAATGTTGTACTTTTCTTTTAAAGCGTTAACAGATTTTGTAGTTGAAACACCTTCGGCCACCATATCCATTGAAGATAATATTTTATTCAATTTCATCCCTTTACCTAAGCATTTGCCGACATAACAATTTCTGCTAAACTCACTAAAGGATGTTACAATTAAATCACCTAATCCACTCAAACCTGAAAATGTATTTTTATTACCACCCATTGCAACACCTAATCGTTTTATTTCTTCAAGTCCACGTGTGATAAGTGCAGCTTGAGTATTATCTCCAAGCTGTAGTCCCTTGCAAATACCAGATGCAATTGCAATTACATTTTTAATTGCACCGCCAATTTCAACACCAATTATGTCATCACTGGAATACACTCTAAAATAATCATTTGCAAACATATCCCGAACTAATCGTGCAGTTTCAATATTCTTACAAGCAGTTACTACAGTTGTTACTTTTTTAGCAATTACTTCTTCTGCATGACTTGGACCTGAAAGAGCTACAATTTTATTCATATCCATTGATAATACTTCTGAAATTACTTCATTCATTAATAAATTTGAACTGTTCTCAATACCTTTTGAAGCACAAATCACTGGTTTATGTTTATTTAAAATCGTAAAATCATACAACACTTCACGAACTACTTGGCTTGGCACAGCAATTAACAAGGCATCATAATTTTCCAAGTCGTGAAGATTGGATGTATATTTGATTCTAGAATCGAGTTCAAAGTTTGGTAAGTTAGGATGAATTTGATTTTTAGCTAACTGTTCGACAAACTCTGGTTTTCTATGCCAAATTCGAACAGAATGATTATTATTAATTAAAACCGAAGCTAGGGCAGTCCCCCATGTGCCTGCACCTAAAATGGAAATCTGCATTATTAGATAACGTTTCCTAAATTTACATACGGTTCATTTTTAGAATCTAAATATCCAGTTAATTCATTTACAGAATCTTTTCTAACAATTATTATTAATCCTATTCCTAAATTCATACTATGTCGCATATCGTCTGTTGGAACATTGCCCATATCTTGAATCAATTTGAATATTTTTGGCCACTCCCAAGCATTCCAATTAATTTTTAAATCTTGATTTTCTTCAATAACACGCTTTGTATTGTCAATAATTCCACCACCAGTAATATGTGATAAGCTAATTAACCACTCTTTTTCAAGTATTGGATCAATGATGGATAAATATGAACGATGAATTGCCAATAATGTATCTTGCAATGTACACCCAAGTTGATCAACATAATCATCAACATCAAAGTGACTCAAGAGCACATTACGCGCTAAAGAATAACCATTTGTATGCAATCCTGTAGATTTTAACCCAATTAAAACATCTCCGGGCTGAGTTTTACGATTTGGGAGCATATTTTTCTTATCTACAACTCCAATTATGGTACCACTAATATCATAATCACCATCTTGATAAAATCCAGGCATTTCAGCAGTTTCACCACCAATGAGTGAGCAGTTGTTTTCTTGGCACGCTTTTGATAATCCAGAGACAACCGATTCCAACACGTTCACATCTAGTTTTGCTGTTGCAAAATAGTCAAGAAAGAACAAAGGTCTAGCACCTACTGCAAGAATATCGTTTGCGCAATGATTAACTAAACATTGTCCAATTGTATCATGAGTATTTGCTAAAAATGCTAATTTTAACTTAGTACCAACACCGTCGGCACTTGAAACTAAAACAGGATTTTCATAGTTCTCTTTTGGGAATTCAAAACATCCACCAAACCCCCCAATATCAGTTAATGTATTTGCAGTAAATGTTGATTTAACTAATTTTCCAATTCTCGATACTGCTTCTGCTCCAGCATCAATATCAACACCTGCTTCTTTATATGTTGTCACTTTCTTTCTTATCTCCTTGGTAAATATTTTCTATTTCATCTTTAAAATTTTCTACAACAACTTTTCTAACTACTTTTAATGTTGGAGTTAACTCACCTTTTTCTAATGTTAAAATTCTTGGGATTAATGCAAATTTCTTTATCTTTTCATATTTTGAAAATTTTCGCATTGCATTGTCAATAATTTTTGTAAACAACTCAATTACATCTGGATGGTCAATAATTGCTTCGTTGCTTGAAATTTCTTTTCCATTTTCATGTAAATATTTTTTCACATTTTCAAAACATGGCGCAATAAGAGCACTTATGTAGTTACGCTTGTCTCCAATTGCCACGATTTGTTCAACATAAGGTGAAGCAATAACAGTGTTTTCAAGTGGAGCGGGTGCTACATTTTTACCACCCGAAGTTACAATTAAACTTTTCTTTCTATCTGTTATTTTCAGAAAACCATCTTGATCTATTTCTCCAATATCACCAGTATGAAACCAGCCATCAGATTCAAGTACTTCTTTTGTTGCTTCTTCATTATTATAATATCCTAACATAATACTGGGACCTTTAGCTAATATTTCTCCGTCGTCAGCAATTTTTATATCAATATTATACAGTGGTTTCCCAACGCTTCCGAACCGTTTATAATTTTCTGTATTACATGTTAAAACAGGGCTAGTTTCTGTCAATCCATATCCTTCTAAAATAGTTACACCCACTGATGCAAAAAATTCAGCAATTTCTTGCGAAAGTGGAGCTCCACCCGAAACAAAAAATCGTAAGTTGCCTCCCATTTTAGCTTTAATTTTGCTGTAAATTAATTTATCTGCAATTTTATATTGTAATTTTAAACCAAATGGAATGGGTTCGCCTGCTAACTCCAAGGTTGAAACATCGCTCCCAGTTTTCGTTGCCCAATTAAATAATTTACGTTTAATGGGTGGAGCAGTTTTTAATCCTTCAATTATTTTAGCATGAATTTTTTCATACAAACGTGGAACACTAAGTACGATTGAGGGCTTAACTTCAATTAAATTGTCTGGTACAGATTCGATACTTTCTGCATAATATACAATACCTCCAACAGAAAAAGCTGAGAAATGCCCACCCATTCTTTCAAAAACATGACTTAAGGGTAAAAAAGATAAAAAACTTTCACTTTCTGTAAACTTAACAGAGTTTACTGTAGCATCTACATTTGTCATTAAATTTTTATGACTAAGCATTACACCTTTTGGATTTCCAGTTGTACCTGATGTGTAAATTAATGTTAATAAATCATCTGGTTTAGATGCAGGAATTAAATCATTTTCAAAATCTAACTCAGAATCTTTTGCATAATTAGTACCAACATTTAGAAAATTTGAAAAATTCATTACAAATTCTTCACTGCCATCATAGGAGTCATCTAATACAATAATTTGTAGAAGTTGTGGACATTGATCTTTAATTTCCACAATTTTATCGAGTTGTTCTTGGTTTTCAACAAATATAACTTTTGTTCCAGAATCGAATAGAATATATAATATTTGAGATGCAATAAGCGTTGGATAAATACTTACAGTAGCTGAACCTGAGATAATAGCCCCATAATCACACATTGCCCATTTCGGAGAATTGTTGGATAAAATAGAAACTCTGTCTCCATGCTTTACATCTAATGAAAGTAATCCAAATGCAATATCTTTAACAGTATATTTAATTTCTCGGCCGGTTAACCCAATCCATTGTGAATCTTTTTTATAATAATAAAGGGCTTTATTGAAATACTTCGTGGTAGAATTATTAAACATTTGCGATACTGTGGTAAAAGCCATAAAATTTCCCTAAGATTTATTAAAAAATATGCAGTAAATATAACTTTAAATCTAACGTGAGTTAGAGTAGGAATAAAAATATTATTATTGACAAAGAAAGATAATTGTTCATATAAGTTGAAGTAAGTAAATTTTCTGGCTAGATTTTATGCCGAGGTGGTGAAATTGGTAGACGCGCTGGATTCAAAATCCAGTATCCTTCGGGATGTGTGGGTTCGATCCCCACCCTCGGTACAGCAATAATTATTTTTTTGTGACCCACTTCTCATTTTTCAAATACTTCCAATAATGTGATTTATGTTAATAAAACAATACTCACAAGAATTCTATTATACACTATCGTTTAATTTATACATAACTAACTGATGAGGGTAAAATGGAAAGTAAAGAAGAAAAGAAACAGCAAATATTATTTATTATTTGGGTAAATTTATTTATTGGCATATATAATTTATATGTTTTTTCAGAAATGAGTTCATTGTTTCACTTAGTAATTGGAATACTTAATATTGGAGTATGGGTATTTTTTAGAAATGAATCAATTCGTATGGCAGTTATAGATTACAGAAATAGATAGTTTGATTGATTACTCTGTAGGTATTCCGTTTTTATCGTACGATTCGATAATATCAATTAAAACTCCATAGTCATATTTTTTTACAAATTTTGGCTGACCATTAGAGTACCACTCTTTTGAGTATCCATGTAATTGATCTTGTGAGTAATTCCACTCTGCACGCAATTGACCATCACTATACCATTTAGTTTGCAATCCCTCTAATTTTCCATTTTTATAATTATAAAGTTGCATGAGTTGTCCGTTGTCATACCATTTTTTCTGCATCCCATCTCGGCGCTCATTTTTGTAACTATATTCAACAAATAATTGACCATTTTCGTACCATTCTCGCATTATGCCATTTTCTGACTCTTGAATAGGAATTGAGTTTTCTACTAATTCTTCAAAAACATCAATAAATTTACCCTTAATCCAAAACAAGAGTTCACCAGATAATTTTAAAGATCGTTTTGATTCGATTTCTATAAACGGATGCTCATAGTTAACTAGTACTGAGTTGGTAATTAATTGTGTGCTATCACAAACTGAGGCATAAATTGCCCCACCGAATTTTGATGTTAACCTAAACTCTAATTCACAGTCTGAGCGTTTCTTTGGTTTGAAATTAATATCATTAATATATTTTAGTTCAACTGAATACATCCCTTCATCTTTATCAATTAATTGCATGATATTTATTTTTTCAGTTTTTGGTAATATATCAACCTTATACTCGCGTGTAGTAACAATGCTTTGCGAAAATAGTAGTGTATAAGTTAATAATATTGCTATTATTTTCATTATGCCCCCATCATTTTATAAATTTTTATTCAACCAATTAATTATATAATCTGCAACATTTTTCCATTTCTTTTCAAGCATCATATCATGCCCCATTTCTTTAAATATTTCAAGTGTAGAGTGTTTGTAATATTTTGCAGTTTTTGATACAATTTCCGAAGATATTACATTATCCTGCTCCGAACCAATTACTAAAATTGGATAACCATTTCGTTCATTTTTCTTTAAGGTTTTAAAAGACATATCATACAGTGCTTTAAAAGATTCATTATGTAACATATTAGTAAATTTCGATTTTACTTTATGATCAACATTATTCGATAAGAATAGTTTAGAACTTATTTCTGAATTTGATATAAAAGGTTTAAGGTTTAAAGTTAGACATGCTTTAAAAAAATTGAGAGGATGTTTTGAAAATAATTTAAACAATACAAAAAATACACCAGAAGGTGGTACGGAATTCATTAATATTAATCCTGCTACCCCATGTTGTTGAGCATATTTCTGTGCAATAAATCCACCCATTGAATGACCAATTAATATGGGATTTTTGTCAAAGTTTTCTGCAATTAACTTCACATCAGATACAAAATTATCAATACCAATTGTATGAAGCGCCTTACCATTTCTACTACTACCTCGACCAGAAAGTGTTAAGGCATACGAGTCAATATTGTGTTCTGCAAAATATTCTAAAAAGTATTCATTCCAACAATAAGCATCATGGCAAGCACCATGAATAAAAATAATAGGGTTTTTAACAGATTTTATTTTTGTTTTCTTGCTTATTAATTCTAAATGTTTCATATTATTAACTTTGCATTAAATAAAAATGCTGGTCCTTTATATTCTTAGTTGTTGCTTTAATCTTTTCAATTTTATCTTGAATAAATGTGTCACATGTTGATGTATAGGCAAACAAAGCATAGTCCATTATTATTAATGGATTATGAGTATCTGGTATTTTTTTAGCAAATCGAATTGTTTTTGCTTCCGTTTCCAATCTTTTGGCTGTCCCTGCTGACTCCCCAGTTATTGTAGTTTTCTTGAGTTTTTTGGGTCCTTGGAGCCCTAACAATCCTTTACCACTTGCGATGCCAATATCATAAATTAGTTTACTTGAAAGCTCTGAGTTGACTTTCTTAAATACTTTATTTGCAAGAGATTGAGCAAAACGTAATGAATTTTCTAATACTTCTTTTTCGTTTTCGTTGTCGCTGAAAAAAATAATAAAGAGTTCATCTGCTGTCCAGTCTGCAAAATAATTTCCATTTGGAATAATATAATCCAGTTCGTCAAATACAATATCGTAAAATTTTTCGAATAATTTTTCTATATACTCAGGTTTATGTTCATTTGCTAATTGTTGATAATTTCTCCAATCTGAGCACAGACAAACAGTAAATCGCTCTTGCGGTACAAAAACATTATCTAGATTTAAATCGGCATCTGAAATAGCAATATGTCGAGCAATATTCTTTGGGACTAATGATGATGTATGATGATACCTCTCAAACATTGTAAGAATAAATCGCTTTCTCATGAAATATGCTAAATAAAACATGAGTAAATGAAATAATCCTAAATATACACAATCCATTAATATTTCTGGTCGTATAAAGGGGATTAGTATCAGTGGAATTAATGCAGTTATTTGAATGAAATACTGTTCTCGCCAAAACTTGTATGCAAAAATTGTAGTTATAATAATGGTAAGAAAATTAGCAAGTAATACCATTTGATAATGAGTAGTGAAAGTAGTATTAAATAAAAAGAATGAATATACCCAATTATACAACACTCCCGGGAAATATAAATGAAACTGTATTTTTTTTGTATTAGAAACCAAATTAATTTCTGTCTTATTTTTCTCATAAACAAATAAATTTATAAAAACAAGAAGAATTGAGATAATACGAAATCGTGTGAAAATGTTACCATCTCGGAATAATAAAAAATCAAAGGGGATTAATCCTGCCATTATTACAACAGAAAGAATATTGTAATATTTAATATAGACTGCTTTATTTACCGATACCCACTTTGAGTAAATATTTCCCACATCCTTTAGTGTAAAAGGAGATTTGTAATCAGTAACTAAACGATTCCAAATATTAAATATTTTACTATTTTCTATTAATGATGTTATTTTTTTATCCCTTTATATCTAAATCATAAAGGAATAAATTACGGACTAATGAAGTAAAGCCCAAAGATTATTAAAAGAGTTTTAAATAATAAATACTGCGGCGTCAGCTTTTATGTTAACAATTCCTTCAATTGTTGAAATGCAATTACCAAAATAAGATTTTTCACCGGTTTTTTTAAGGTTTGTAATCTGAACATTTTGAACAACACCTTTTGTTTTCGTAATCATTTTTGGCATTTCAATTTCTAAATTTGTAGGCCAAACTTTCAACACTTCATTTGCAAATGGATTGTAATTGAAACCAAATTCTTCACATAAATAAACATAAATTAATTTTTGAAGATGAACCAATGCAGTAAGAAATATTAAGTGATTTGGGCTATGTTTCATACTGGTTTCGTATTCTCTATCAAAAACACCAGTAATTTCACGATGTTTTATATGATACTCTTTGATATGTAATGTTTCAGTAACATTTCTTTCTGGCATAACATTAAATGAAACAATATTTTGTGTGTTCTCTTCAATAACTTTTGCAAATCCATTTATACTCTGAATTTTATTAGGATTCTGCAAACCATTATTTTCTATTTTTTTTACATTAGAATTTGCATTGTTTATTGTAACTGTATGTGCCATTATTAATTCCTATCTGTTTTGATATTATGTTTAAAAGATGGGAAGAACATGCCAGTGTGTTTCATATACTGAAGGTACTCAGGAAATATCTTAACTAAAGCATGTTCTTCACGAATTGCAGATGCAACATAATACAGCACAAGCAAAGCTATATTTACAATAATCAACATTGAACCAGTTGAAATAAAAACACCTATTAATAGCATTATATTTGCTGTGTATATTGGATGCCGTATATGTTTATATAATCCTAATTGAACAATGTCATTTGGAATATATGAATTGTAGCATGGGCTATAATGTGTACCTAGTGTAAGCTTAGCTGACACAAATAATGCCATTGCTATAGAAGCAATAGCGAGACCTGTATACATTATTGCAACACTTGAATGACATTCTTGTAGTATAGCCCAATCTGTTAGAAATGAAAAAATTGCAACAACAATAGTGGTAAATTGAATAAATTTATATACCAACTTAAATAATTTTGGCGATTTAATCTTACCATTTTTACCCTGCACTTCTACTGTATCATTTTTATAGAAACCTGCAGAAATAAATGCTAAAACAAAAACAAATAATATACCAATAAATTGATCAATTGTAATTTCGCGAAACCACTCGATAATAATCTGCTTTTCAAATTGAATCAATGGAACAATTGTATCGGTAAACACCAGCGACAAATACAATGCACACATTAATGTTGAAATTATAAACCCACTTTTAATCATTTTAGTTAATTCATTCATATTAATACCTCGCTTATTCTGTACGGGTTCTATCTGATTCATCAATATAACTATGCTCAACTAGCCAATCTTCAATTATCATTAAAATCTGACTATTCATAGTTCGATATTTTCTTGCAGATGTTCGCTTTAAAAGATTCCAAATCTTATTTGGCAAGCGTATAGATTTTATGCTTTGCCCTTCCGTACACTTCTTAACCATAACTTAATGTAACATATTTTAACAATATGTAACAATATTTATTTATACCGAAGAGAAATATGTAATAATATGAGAATATTTCAGAATTTATAGGTTATAATTTTGAATTATTTTAGGAGTTTGACCAGTTGGGGTTTCGTTTTTCAGAGAATGCTTTTAATGCTTCTTTTCTGTCATTTGTCGGGATTGTTTTTTTATAATATTTTTTTTCAATTTCTAAAGCTTTTTCAATTGATTTACCATACCCTTCCTCCACTGATTGTTTTGCCATTTGCAATGAAATTGGAGCATTTTCTATTATTTCTTGTGCGAGGTCTATGGTTGCATCTGTTAGCTCATTGTCATTAGCAATAAAATCTATAGCGCCGTCATAAAATGCTTCTTCGGCTGAGAATATTCGTGCTGAATAAATCCAGTATTTCGCTTTTGACAAACCTATCAAACGAGGTAATCTCTGTGTACCTCCAGCTCCAGGCATTATGCCCAAACTAGTTTCTGGCAATCCAATTTTTGAAGATTCGGAAGCAATTCTAAAATCTGCACAGAATGCTAACTCTGCTCCACCACCTAAGGCTGAACCAGAAATTGAAGCAATTGTTGGTATTTTCAAACCAGCAAGTACATTGAAACAATTATTTATTAATCCTACTACTTCAATAACCTTAGCATCTGACATACCTTTGCGTTCAATTAAGTCTGCCCCAGCACAGAAATGTTTTTGCTTTGAGGTAATAATTAATACTCGAACAGATGAATTACTAGACACTTCAAGTAATACTTTATATAATGTTTGTATCATATTAGTTGATAAAGCATTAACTCTAGGTCTATTTAAACTTATAATTGCTAAACCATCTGCTTGAATATTTAAATCGATCATATTAATTTATCTCATTCTCTAAATGTTTAGGGAGATCAATATCTAATAAAAGCAATGCTTGACCATGAGTTTTACCTTGAGCATCGTTTATTAAGGATTCACTGCCACCGCCTCCCAAGCTATCGCCTAAAATAAAATTTAATGCCAACAAATTTGGTAATTCATAGCGAATTACTTCTCCATGCACAATACTTTTGAAATGTTTTTTAACAACATTTACTGTTAAATTTTCAAGTGCCCATTGGTAAATCTTTTCTGAGGTAAATATAATGCCTGCATTCGAACTAGCTCCTTTGTCTCCAGAGCGTGCATAAGCAATTTCTGATAATTTAATTTTCATGATACACTCACTTTTGTTTTGATTAATGATTTAGGAATTAAAGTTGGCCAATATGCAATAATTTCCTGTGCTTTAGGCCTCCCCCCTGCAAAACCTGTAATCCCTGGTGGACCAGATGTAATTACAGGAGCAATTTCCTTTCCAAATCTATCAACCTTGCCTTTATCATCATCTTTAACACTTAAACGTAATACTACCTCATTTATTTGTTTTGGTAGTGGACTTATTTCACCGTGACACGAAGAAATACCTAAGAACTCTGTACTGGTCTTTTGGTAGATGAAACCAGCTTTTTCAAGTCGTTTCCAAATAATGTCAGCTGTAAGTTTGGCTTTCTCATACGCATCTGGTCCTGAAATAGTAAGTTGACCAGTTGCTTTATATCCAGCAAAATAGCTTATGGATACTTTATATGTATCTGTTGCTTCAAACCCAAAAACATCTGTTATTTCTACCCTGTTATTGTTTCGTTCATTTAAAGTGAAGCTTGTAAAATCAACACACACATCTGGTGAAATATATTGCTTGGGATTTCCCATTTCGTATAAAATTTGCTCTGCTACAGTTTCTCTATTGATTAATCCACCTGTATTTTTGTGCTTTGTTATGGCAAAAAAACCATTTTCATGCATTTCAATTATAGGATACCCAACATTATATAAATCTGGAACATCCTTCCATTTTGTGTAATTTCCACCTGTACATTGAGCTCCACATTCTGTTATATGACCAGCAAGCGTGCCAGATGCAATTAAATTAAAATCATCTTTTTTCCAGTTAAATTCATAAATAGCTGGACCTAAGGCAAGTCCAGGATCTGAGACACGACCTGCCAGCACAATTTGAGCACCTTTGTTCAATGCTTCTGCAATTGAAAAACTGTCTATATACACATTTGAGGAATACATTTTATCTTTAATCTCATCAAATGATGCGCCTGTATCCATGTTTTTAAAATCAACATTATGGTTGTTCCTAAATGTGTCCATTTCATTGAAGATATTATCACCTTCAATAATTCCAATTTTGAGATCATAGCCCAGTTCACAAGCAACTTCATTTATCGCTTTTTGGCATGCTTGCGGATTAACACCACCTGCATTTGTAATAATTTTTATGTCCTTTTCTATTATTTCAGACAAGATTCTTCGTACTAAATCAACAAAATCTCTAGCATAGCCCGCATCTGGCCTTTTAAGTTTTTGTCTTTGCATTATTGACAAAGTAACTTCTGCCAAATAATCTAATGTTAAATAATCTATTCCACCTTCTTTAACTAGGTTTACAGGAGCATCAATTGAATCCCCCCAAAATCCTTGTCCATTTGCAATTTTAATAATTTTACTCATACTTGAAGTACTCCAAATTTAGGTTCTGGCATTTTGGTTTGATGATTAATTATGTTTAATGAGCGAATTAAAACATCTCTAGTTTCAGTTGGTAAAATAATTTCATCAACCCAGAGTCGAGCTGCCGCATAGCGTGGGTCAGTTTGTTTATCATATTGATCTTTAATTTTTTGAAATAATTCATCTTTTGTTTTTTGATCTACATCACCCATTTTAGCCAATTTTATTTGTGCTAAAGTCTTTGCAGCTTGTTCACCACCCATTACTGCAATAGATGCAGAAGGCCAAGCAAACATGAACCGTGGACTATACGCTCTACCAGATAAAGCATAATTCCCCGCTCCATAACTACCACCAATTACCAAAGTTATTTTAGGAACTATTGAATTTGCAACAGCATTAACTAATTTAGCACCATCTTTAGCTATTCCTCCCCATTCTGCAGTTTTGCCAACCATAAACCCATTAACATCATGTATGAATAATATTGGCACTTTATTTTGATTGCAATTCATTACAAAGCGTGCAGCTTTATCAGCAGAATCAGAATAAATAACACCACCCATTTGCATTTCACCTGTTTCAGTCCGTGCTATTTTACGTTGGTTTGCAATAACGCCAATATTTATACCACCAATTCGTGCATTACCACATATTAAAGTTTGACCATAGGTAGCTTTGTATTCAACAAATTCACTTCTATCAACAATTCGAGATATTATTTCTTTAACATCATATTGGCCAGCTTCGTGAGGGTTAAAAACTCCTACTAATTCATCTTGATTGAATTCTGGTTCTTCTACTTCGTGTGTTTTAAATGCACGAATTTCAGAAATATTTATATGTACTAAAATATCTTTAATTTTATCTAAAGCTGAAATATCATCTTTTTCATGAAAGTCAGTTATTCCACTTATAGCACTATGAGTTTTAGCACCACCCAAAGTTTCAATATCAATATCTTGCCCAATTGCTGCCTTAACAAGAGCTGGGCCTGCTAAAAACATACTTGCACCTTCAACAATAATATATTTATCACACATAACAGGTAAATATGCACCTCCAGCTACACATGGTCCCATTACACATGCAATTTGGGTAATTCCTTGGGCGGAAAGTCGTGCATTATTGTAAAATATGCGACCAAAATGTGCTTCATCAGGAAACACTTGATCCTGTAATGGTAAGAATACACCTGCTGAATCTACTAGATAAATAATAGGCAAATTGTTTTCAAGAGCAATTTGCTGTGCTCTAATTGTTTTTTTTAGTGTTATTTCAAAGTATGCTCCAGCTTTTACAGTTGCATCATTTGCAACAATCACACACTCTTGATTTGAAATTGTACCCACGCCAATCAATGTACCAGAAGACGCTGGGCTTCCAAACTCTTCATACATTTCATAAGCAGCGAATAGACCCAATTCAAAAAATGTTGAGTTTGGGTCAATAAGATGATTAATCCTTTCTCTAGCTGTTAGTCTGCCTTTGTTATGTTGCTTTTCAATTGCAATAGTCCCACCACCTAATTTAATTCTATCTCTATTTTCATTAAATTCTGCAATAAGAGAACTGAAATTTTCACAATTTGAAGCATATTTTTCACTTCGCCAATCCTTTGCTGGTGTACCAATTTTATTCATTTTCTAATATTTCCCAACGTCCAATTTTTTCAAACTTTTTCATTCGTTCAGCTAACAATCTTTCAGAATTCAATGTTTTCAAATATTGATATTCTTTTAAAATATATTCTTTTACTGATTTAGCGGTATTCTCATAATCAATATGAGCACCACCATTAGGTTCAGGGATTATTGTATCAGCTATCTCTAGTTCTAGCAAGTCTTGCGCAGTAACTTTCATTGAATTTGCTGCTTCTTCTGCTCTTCCAGAATCTCTAAATAAAATAGATGCACAGCCTTCAGGTGAAATTACCGAATACCATGTATTTTCTAAACACAAAATTCTATCACAAACACCAATCCCTAATGCTCCGCCAGAAGCACCTTCTCCAACAACAACTGCAATTAAAGGAACATTTAAAACTGACATCTCAAATAAATTTTTTGCAATGGCTTCTGCTTGACCTCTTTCTTCGGCACCAAGCCCTGGGTAAGCACCGATTGTATCAATTAAAGTTATAATTGGGATATTAAATTTTTCGGCTAATTTCATCAATCGTAGTGCTTTACGATATCCCTCGGGGCGAGGCATTCCAAAATTACGATTTAATTTGTCTTTAGTGCCTCTACCCTTTTCTTGACCTATAATCATAAATCGTTGAGTATCTATTTTTCCAATTCCTGCAATTATTGCAGGATCATCAGCAAAATATCGATCACCATGCAGTTCCATCCAATCTGAAACCATATATTTAATAAATTCTTTTGTATGTGGTCTTTTTGGATGACGGGCTAATTGCACACGTTGCCACCGTGATAAATTTGAATATAACTCTTCGCCTTTGGTTTTAAGTTCTTTTTCTAACTGCTGAATACCATTTGTTACGTCAATACCTGTCTGGATTGAAGTAGTTTTAAGATTGTCAATCTTTTGTTCAATTTCTAGTAGCGGTGCTTCAAAATCTAAAATGTATTTTGACATTATATCCTTAAAATAGATTTAAATAAAATTTCAATATCAAACATAAAAGACTGATTTTGCATATAGTATTGGTCAAACACCTCATATTCTTCAATATAACTTTCTGCTTCTTTTATTTGTACCAATCCAGTAATTCCAGGTTTAATTAAAATTTTGGGATATTGATGACTAGTTTCTATTATCTTGCTTCCAACGAAGGATAAATCACCTTTCAATATTGAAAATAAATATGGTAACTTTTGTATTATTTTATATTTTGATTTAACTTGAGTTATATGAGTTACAGAATTATCAATCGACCATATCTCAACTTTATTGGTCCCTTTAACAAGTATAAACAACGCTAATAACGGAAATGAAACTAATAAGAACAGACCTGAAAGTATAAAATCAAAATATCGTTTAGCTTTAATATGGAATGAATCAAGTATAGGAATTTCCATATCTAATAAAGGGATACCTGAAATATTTTCAATTAACCCTTTTCCAATTAACATATTTTTACCGTTTGGGACTATTTTTAAGTTAATATTATTTACTGATATACTTTCTAACAGTTTAATTATTTTTTCAAAAGTTAAGATTTTTTCTGGAATTATAATTTCATTAATTTGATGATGATCAATTATTCCATTCAATTCACTTAATCGACCTAACCCCTCTATTTTATCTGTCCTAATCCATTTATCAGCCACATAACCAATTAATTGGAAACCATTGTCGGGTGTTTTCATTAAAGCTTGTCCAATCCTAATTGCTTCGGAATTTGCACCAATTATAATTGCTTTGCGAGTAAATAATATATTTTTAAATATTGAAAACAAATTAAATTTTGAAACGTAATGAAATAAAATTCTCCAAATGGCTGTTGAAAAGAAAATACCAATTGAGGAAATAACGAGTACACCTCTAGAATAAGCAAAAAATGATAACAAATATGTTGAGGTTGCGGAAATTAAAAACATTATCAATGTAGAAACTACACTTCTGGCATACGATAGATGGTTTTTTAAGTATAATTTTGTTACCCTAGTTGCTATCAGCCATGATATTACAATATTAACCAATAAATATAAATGGTTAAATATTAGTTCAATACTACTGGATTTATCATAAACTGCATACAACCAACCCAACAGGGATACAGAAAATATCAGAGTGATTATTAGTAAATCAAATGTAAATGAAAGCAAACTATCTTTTCTTTGAGTTAAAAATCGTTTCCAATTTCGAAAAATAGTTACAATTGGAAGAAGCAAATCAATTATTCTCCAAAAAAGGAACTCTTTTTTATGTTTAGAATAAAATTTACGCATTGATTGCATAAAAATTCTATCCACATCAAATGGTGCATGATGATGTGATTCTCCCTTGTAATGAATTATACTTGTTGAGGGAATATATTTAATTTTAAAATCTTTTGATTTAGCTCTATAGCAAAAATCAGTATCTTCAAAATATAGAAAAAATCTTTCATCAAACCCGCCCAAGTCATTGAACAACTGTCTTTTAAACATAATACAAGCACCATTTACCGCATCAACAATTTGCACTTCATCTTCAGACTGATACGTATAATTATAGGCACCAATATATCTAGATTTTGGGAAAATTTTATATAATCCTATTAATTTGCAAAATGAGACCCAAAATGAAGGAAATTTACGACGTGATGCCAATTGAAAGCTACCATCTGCATTTAGTACTTTGCATCCAACAATATCTGCATCTTCGTTCGATAAGAAAGTTGATAACACACCAATAGTATTTTGTTTTACTATTGTATCGGGATTCAAAAGACAAATATGTGTACCAGTTGCTTTTTTTACTGCCAGATTTACTGCTTTAGCATATCCTACATTTTTATTTAAACTAACAAGCTGAACAAAAGGAAATTTATTTTCAATTATTTTTGACGAATTGTCAAAAGAGTTATTGTCAACTACAATAACCTCATATCTTTTAATATCAGGAGATTGCATAAGACTGTTCAAGCATTGCTTTAAGTAGTCTTTGACGTTATAGCTAACAATAATAATTGAAATCATAGCAATCTAAACAACTTTTTAAGTTTTAATTTTGGTACCATCCAAATTGCTTCAAAAATAATTTTCCGTGACATTTTAGACTCACCAATTGTCCTATCAACAAAAATAACTGGAATTTCTTTAATCTTAAATTTGTTTATCCATGCAAAAAAGTTTACTTCAATTTGGAATGAATATCCCTCAGAAACTATTTTTTTTAGTGGAATTGTATTAAGAACTTCTTTGTCGAAGCACTTAAATCCAGCGGTTGCATCATTTATTGGTAAACCTGTTATAATTCTTGCATAAACATTAGCCATATAACTAAGTATTAATCTACGAAGTGGCCAATTTACAACATTGATTCCTGAAACATATCTGCTCCCAATTACTAAATGATTTTCATTGGATGCTTCAATCATTCTTGGAATATCAGCTGGATTATGTGACATATCTGCATCAATTTGAATGATTTTATCATAGCCATTTTCTAAAGCCCAATTGAACCCTTTTATGTAAGCAGTACCTAAACCAAGCTTTCCTTCACGTTCAATAAGGTGTATGTTAGAATTTGTAGTTTGTAATTCCTTAACAATTCTTGCAGTACCATCGGGGGAATTATCATCAATTACCAAGATATGAATATCCTCAACATATTGTAAGATAGCCGAAATTAACTCTCGAATATTTTTACTTTCATTATATGTTGGGGTGATTGCTAATATTTTCATGCTAAAACCATATTGTTTTTTATTTCTTTTAACATATATTCAGTTGATAAAATGGAAATTTCTAATTCATCTTCTATTAAGTTTGTGCATAAACCACTATGCTTTGGTCGTTTTGCAGTTTGCTTTAATAGTTCTGTTTTAATTGGTTTAATAAGATTTGAATTTAAATTAAAAACTTTAGCAATTAATTGAGCAAATTCATACCTGCTTAAATTGTCTTCGCTACCAAAATGATAGATACCTTCTCTCTGTAGCAAAATACATTTCACAATTGCGTCTGTTAGGTATTTTGTAAGCGTGGGGTTGCTTATTTGATCAGTTACAACATTAATTTGTTTTTCAGCATTTAACGATTTAAACACCCAAGAGAAAAAATTGTTAAATTTATCAATATCGCTACTATAAACTACATTTGGTCGAATAATTAAATATCTATGTTGACTGCCTCTTAGTATATTTTCAGATTCTAATTTTGTTTTTCCATAATAGCTAATTGGATTTGGTAAATCTTTTTCTTTGTAAGGACCTTTAGTACCATCAAACACATAATCTGAAGAAATTTGGATAATTCTAACATCCTTATTTGATGCCTTGATAAAATTCCAAACACCACCAACATTAACTTCGTGTGCTGTATTTTTATAAATTTCACAATTGTCAACATGCGTATATGCTGCACAATTAATAATCACATCAGGATTAAAATTATTTACAGTTTTTTCAACCTCATTGAAATTAGTAATATCTAATAATTGAATATTGCTTGATTGTACCGATTTAGATGTGGGTAAAGTTACAAAATATTGTGGTAAAACTTTGCTAAGTTCATATCCTAATTGTCCATCTGCACCAGTGATTAAAACGCGGGTATTCACTTACAATTTAGCACCTATTTTCTTGAATTCATCTAATTTCTTAACTAATGTTGAATCATTTAATGACATGATTTCAGCAGATAAAATTGCTGCATTAATTGCACCAGCTTTACCCACAGCCATTGTTGCAACTGGAACTCCTTTTGGCATTTGAACAGTTGACATCAACGCATCTAACCCATCCTGGATACCTCCAGCCAAGGGTACACCAATCACAGGTAGTGTTGAATTTGACTTTAGAGCTCCTGCTAAATGTGCGGCCATTCCAGCTGCACCAACCAAAACTGAATACCCATTATCACGTGCTTCTTTTGCAAACTTTTCGACATCAGATGGATTTCTATGGGCTGACATTACATGCAATTCTACATCTATGTTAAAATAATCATAATATTTTTGAGCACTATTCATTGTCTCTCTATCAGTTTCGCTACCAATTATAACTGCTACTTTACTCATTTTTCACCTTTAATTTAACGCTGTTTTAACAATTATTTCTAATTGCCGTAATAATAGATATTTATCATGTCCAGGATAATTAACAAATCCAGATATTAAAATTACTTCATTTGATTCATGTAATTCAAACATATAAACAAAGAAAGGTCCCCCACTTTCACTAGTTTTATGCTCGTATAATCCCCTTAATATTCTAATTTTATTTCCATTAATTTCTTTAAACTCCGATGTTTTATACCACTCACCAATAACAATATCAGGAATTGTACCTTTAAATAATGAATCTAAATTCACCCAACTCAGCTCTGGTGATTCAAACAAAATGTTTTTAGTTTTGTGAAATGTAATCCATCTGTACGGGTATCCTCTACCAATCCATAAGAATTCATCATCAAATTCATTTATAATGGTAAAATCTTCTTGTGTTTTAAGGTTGACTCCGAATTTATCATGAATATTTTCTGATAATTTAAGATTAAATCCTTTTGAAAAAATATGTTCAGATAGATTGAAATCAATGGATTCATTTATTAAATTGAGGAGCCAGCTCTTATTGTTTTTAACTATATTACTAAAATGAACTGCATCTAAGGCATGAATTACTAATATTTGTTGATTATTTGAGTACACATTATTCAGCGAAAACAGTTCAACCGAAGGATTGTTTTTGGGGAGAAATTTTTCACATAAATAATCTCCTGTAGAATCTTTAGGATTATCAATTCCTACGACCAAAACATTGTATTTACTCTGCACCTCATCTAATTCCCATGCATTTTTCCAAATAAGATTTATTTCAAACTCTTCTGTTGGTGTATGAATTGATTTTGAGAATACTCCCTCAATAATAGGTCGAATATATTCTCTATCTTCTGGAGAACTAACAATAAAGAGATTATTAAAAATTCCACTCGCATCAGATTTTAAATTGCATCCAACGAAAAATAAAATGATTAAAATATATCTTATTTTATTTCGCATACATTTAATATTGATGATGATTTCTTAGAATTCATAAATGAAATTATAAGGGTTATAATTGTTAAGATTAATGTTTTAAATCCAACTAAAATAATATTCCCTGAACTACTTAGAAGTATGTTGTAAGGTGTGTCTTGAATTATTTTATACGATTTTGTAATTTTGATATCATTCTTATTTAATAATTTTGATAATGAATCATTAGAAAAATGATGCAAATGTCTTGGTGCGTCATAAGCAATCCACTTTTCTTTAAAAATATCTTGGTCAAATGCTTCAATATTTGGCACTGCAATTAGCAGTATACCCCCAGGGGTAAGTAACCTTTTAATATGATTAAATAAATTTGCCAAGTCGTGAACATGCTCTAATGAATGCCAAAGAGTTATAACATTAAATTGTTTATTAATTGATTGTAGTTCTATAGTTTTAGATGTGCAATTTGATTGATGGATGGCATGTAAACTGGTATCATATAAGGTGGTCTTAAAACCATTTTCTTCCATGTATTCACAAAATTCGCCTCGCCCCCCTCCAATGTCTAACAAATTTCCAGTTTTAATATTTGTTTGAATAACTTTACGTTTCCATCGAAATGCAAATTTTTGGACTATTTTGTATAAACTATCAATTATTGTACTTTCATTATCACTGTGTGGATTATACCCTTCATTAGGATAAAATTTGGAAATATTATCAATATTTGGTCGAGGATTAAGAAAAACAAATTTGCAATCACATTTCACTAAGGTAAAATAAGAGTTATCACTTAATGTATTAAATCTATCCTTAACCTTTAGATGTTTTTCAAACGAGGTCTCTTTGCAAATAGGACACTCATTAATTTTTTCAAGCATGTCTTTCAGAACGAAAACTCCACATTGAATATGTACCAATAATCATCATAATTACTGATATAATTTGTGCACCAGATAAGCCGAACAAATAATTTGGGTTTAGCCGTAGAAATTCAATTATAAACCGTGCAAATCCAGCCAAGAATAAGTACTCAAAAAATAATTGTCCAGCATATTCTTGCTTTTTTTTGCGAAATCTAAGGAATATGAAAATTAGAAAATATGAACACATTTCATAAATTTGTGTTGGATGTACTGCTAATATTTCTGAATTCAGTATATCGTTGGAGATGTTGCAACCCATTGAACGTAAATTACCAGCAGATGAAATTGGGAGTCCGTTTGGAAATGAAATAGCCCAAGGCAAATCAGTAGGTTTTCCATAATCATCACCCACTAACAGGCACCCAATTCTTCCAATTCCATGACCTAAAACTAACAGAGGTGCAACCCAATCTGCAACTGTTAACCATTTTAAATTATTTTTTCTAATGAAGAGTGTTACTGCAATTAGTCCACCTATAAAGCCGCCTAAGAAAACCATTCCTGCACCAAAATTTTGAATACCACCTGAAATCAATGCCCCATTAAGAGTAAATATACCTGCAAAAATATCATATAAACCATTTAGGTTGTTAATTGCACCACCATTGGGAATATTTTCAATTAGATAATAAATTTTTGCACCTAAAATGCCACCTAGAGCAGCCCTAAAAGTTAAATCATCAGCAATCTCTGGGTTTATATCTAGTTTTTTAAAATCTTGTCGTAATAAATAATTCGTTAACAAGAATGCAACAACCATCATAAATCCAAATGATGAAATTACAAAGTCTCCAAATCGTATTAGTTCAGGGTACAAAACAGCTCCTTTTTAAATTAATGGAATTGATATTAAAATTATATCGTAAAAAATATGTGTATACACAGTTATCCCGAAACCTCTAATTATATATAAAGTTCCTAAAAATCCACCAGCTAAACTACGGTATATAAAACTAGAATAGGTAAACGTATCACCATAAAATCCAACATAATGAAATAATGAAAATAATAGAGATGAAATTAAAACGGATAAAATGCTTGAATAATAATAATTATATTTCAATATTTTATTTAATACAACAATGCACAAACCAAGCAAAATTAGCCGAAATAGAATCTCTTCCCATATTCCTGCACCAATTGATAAATAAAACTGTTCAAAAACAGTGGTTCCAACAGTTGAAGATAGCAGATTATTTGATAAAAAGTTGAATAGAAAATACATAGAAACTGACCACGCAAAACTTTCTAAGATCATAAGAAAAAGAAATGATATTTGAATTGTTTCTTCTTGAATTATATCTTTATTTTTATAAGCAATTACTAAAAATACTAATAATAAAGTGATTACATACAATGCCTGTGCATATTGCCCAAAGTATCCAAAGTATTCTCGAATAATTACGTCTGCACCATTTCGAATTTCAAATGAAAAATTGTAATTAAAAATGAAACACAAAATCTCATATAAAAACAACATTGGAAAAACCAATACGATACTATAATATAGATTTTTAGTACATGCAGAATAGGATAGAGTTGAAAAGCGACTACTCATCAAGTTTTAAAACAGCAAGAAATGCTTCTTGAGGTAATTCAACATTTCCAACTTGTTTCATACGTTTTTTACCTTTTTTTTGTTTCTCTAACAATTTACGTTTTCGTGAAATATCACCACCATAACATTTTGCAGTAACATTTTTTCTCAAGGCTTTAACTGTTTCACGGGCTACAATCTTGCTTCCAATTGCAGCTTGAATTGCAATTTCAAACTGGTGTCTGTTAATCTCAGCTTTTAATTTTTTACATAAAACAGAACCATGTTTATACGCATTATTCTGATGCACTATAATACTTAATGCATCTACAATTTCACCACTAATTCTAATATCTAATTTTTGTAATTTACCAGGTCTGTCATCAATTAATTCATAATCAAATGAAGCATATCCTCGTGTTGAAGATTTTAATTGTTCAAAAAAATCATAAATAACCTCACCTAATGGCATTTCAAATAATAACTGAACTTTATCTTTGGTCAAATAATTTGTTGCTAAATATGTGCCACGTCTTTCAATGCATATACGCATAACTGCACCAATGTACTCAGAGGGTGTTATTATTTCCGCTTTAATAAATGGCTCGTATATGGTTGAAATATCTCCAGAAACAGGCATATCAGATGGATTATTTACAATTATCTCAGTTTTATTAGTCATCTCTACCCTGTATCTAACATTTGGAGATGTTGTAATTAAATCCATGTTGAATTCACGTTCTAACCGCTCTTGCACAATTTCCATGTGGAGTGGACCAAGAAAACCACATCTAAATCCAAAACCAAGAGCAACTGAAGTATTAGGTTCAAATGATAAAGCAGAATCATTTAATTTTAGTTTTTCTAAGCTTGTACGCAAATCTTCATAATCTTTGGAGTCAATTGGATACATTCCACTAAACACCATAGGTTTTATGGGTTTATATCCGGGCAAGGGTGTATCTGCTTTATTTTCTTTTAGAGTAAGGGTGTCACCAACATTTATTTCTGAAACATCTTTAATGCTTGTTATAATATATCCAACATCACCAGCTTCAAGACGTTTAACGGGAACTCTATCTAATTTTAAAATTCCAACTTCTGTAATTTCATGCTTCGATGGTAATGCAAAATATTCAGCTGTCATACCTTTTTCAACATATCCATCAAATACACGTAGATAAGGCACAACACCTCTGAATTGATCAAATGAGGAATCAAATATTAACGCACGGGTTCCACTTACTTCTGATTTTTTTGGCGGTGGAATTTGATTAATAATTGCATCGAAAATACCGTCGATACCAATACCTGTTTTAGCAGAAATTTTTACAATATTTTCTTCATCACAACCCAATAATTCAATAATTTGTTCACTTGCTGATTCAATATCAGCATTGTCCATATCAATTTTATTGATTACTGGAATTATTTCAAGGTCAGCATCTATTGCAAGATAGGCATTACTTACGGTTTGTGCTTCTACCCCTTGTGCTGCATCAACTAATAATAATGCACCCTCACATGCAGCCAAACTTCGTGATACTTCGTAGGTAAAATCCACATGACCTGGTGTATCAATCAAGTTAAAAATATAATTTTCACCATTTGTATGGGTATATTCCATTCTGATTGGATGTGATTTAATGGTAATTCCACGTTCTCGTTCCAAATCCATATCATCCAACACTTGGCTTTGCATTTCTTTTGCTGATAAAGTGTTGGTACTTTCAAGCAATCGGTCAGCAAGAGTTGATTTTCCATGATCAATATGAGCTATTATACAAAAATTTCTTATCTTATCTTTATTCACGGGGGAAATTTACTTTGAATTGACACTTAAACCATATCTTTTAAAACGAGTTTAAAATAAGATATACTGGTATAATTATGTAGATTTTAATTCTTAAATTTTCTCAGTTAATTTTGGACTAATTTTAATGAAAACAAACTTAGAATACTTATCGGCACATGAAGCAACATCTTTAATAAAATCTGGTGATAATGTTTTTATTGGAGCAGGAGCTGTAATACCCAAAACTCTTGTGCAAGCAATGACAAATCGACATGATGAGTTAGAAGATGTTAAAGTGCACCACATTTTAACTTTGGGTAGTACAGAAGAAAGTGCACCTTACACCCTTCCTGAGATGGATAAATCTTTTACACACTATGCATTGTTTACCGGAGCAAATACACGTGATGCAGTTAATTGTGGTAGAGCATATTTTCTACCTATATTTTTGTCGGAAGTACCACAATATCTTGAGAACTTAAAACCAGATGTTGCTTTAATTCAAGTGAGTCCTCCTGATGAAAGAGGATTTTGCAGCTTAGGTACAAGTGTGGATGTAACACGTGCAGGATACTTAAATTCCAAGCATGTTATTGCTGAAGTAAACCCTAATGTACCTAGGACACAAGGATACAGTTTTATTCATGTGAATGAAATTGATTCTTTTGTAAAAGTTGATTACCCTTTATTTGAAATATCTGAAATCCAAATTGGTGAAACTAGCAAGACAATCGGTAAGCATATAGCAAGTTTGATTCCAGATGGTGCCTGTTTACAAGTTGGAATTGGCAAAATACCTGATGCAACACTTGCATTATTAGAAAATCACAAAAATATTGGAGTGCATTCAGAGTTAATATCTGATGGAATCATGAAATTGGTTGAAAAGGGTGTAATCAATAATTCTCAAAAAACTTTGAATGTGGGTAAAGTTGTTACTGGGATAATAATGGGAACAACAGATTTATACAAATGGGCACACCAAAATCCCATGATTGAAATGCGTCCAAGTGATTACACAAATGATATTTTCAACATATCTCGAAATGACAATGTTGTTGCAATAAACACAGCTTTATCTATCGATTTAAAAGGTCAAGTTTGTGCAGATTCGCTTGGGAGACGATTTTACAGTGGTATTGGTGGGCAGGTTGATTTTATTCGCGGTGCATCTAGGTCTAAAGGTGGTAAGCCGATTATAGCTCTACCATCAACTGCTGGAAAAGGTGATAAATGTATATCAAGAATCACACCATTTTTAACACAAGGTTCTGGCGTTGTAACTAGCGAAGGTGATATTCATTATGTTGTTACTGAATTTGGAATTGCTGAATTGCATCATAAAGGTGTCGGCGAACGTGCTCGTCAACTTATAAATATTGCACACCCAAATTTTAGAGATAGTTTAGAAAAATATGCGTATGAATCAGGGTTTAAGTTGTGATAATATTTTTATAGTTTTGAAGCTTCAGACCTGAATATTCCATTATTCATCATAATCTCTCATAACTTCAGATAGATTGTTTCTGAACCCCTCTGCATCATCATAATCTAAAAATTTATAATATCGAGAATGCTGATCTTTAACTCCAGCATTATGTTTAATTGGGCACCAATATTGCTCAGTTCTTGCAATAATTTCTTTGACATAAGAAGCAACAGCATTACCATAACCACAGTATAAACAATTAAACTTTTCCAAGGTGTTTAAATAAGACAAATGATGTCGGTCTATTATAAAATAATCTTTACGTTTGACAACTGGTATTTTATAGACTTTAAATGTAATATGTTGATAGATAAATATGGTTACATCAATAATTAAAATAGGGATTATCATTGCATAAATTACAGGAGCAATTAATACATGTTTAACATTTGCATGTAAAATATATTTTAGTAAATTGACTTTATATTCTTTTTGAATAGTAAAAAGCTTGCTTATACTTTCTCGTTGCTCTAAGAGATACTGTTTAGTAATGGTACGTTTTTTTTGAAATTCTTTTTCTAATTCAATTTCTAACTGTCGAATTCGATCAATTGTTTGGTCAAATCTGTTTTTCATATAATCTCTTTTGCTTTAATAGAGAGAAAGGCAGAATAATTCTACCTTTCTCACGGAGAAAAACAATGATGTAAACTCATTGTCTTCTTGGGCAATTTTATTAATTTCTGAGTGGTTTCCCTTTTTTTAACATGTATGCAATGCGTGCTTGAGATTTTGGTTCCCCACACAAGCTAACAAATACCTCACGTTCAATATCCAACAAGTATTGCTCATCAACTGGAGTAAATGGTCCACCTTTATCACCACCTGTTAAAACATAAGCAAGTTTCTTGCCAATAAAACCATCATGCTCAGAAATCTTCTTGGCTTTTTCAAACCCTTTAATACTTCCCTCTAACACTAATCTACCACTCACACCAGGAAGTTTAAATGATTCCATCTCGGGTGCTTCATAATTTTCAGCCATTTTAATAACTGTATTTTTTGCTTCAAACAAGAGATGGTCGCGATTCACAACAATTATATCTTCTTTTGTTAGATATGAAAATGCTTGGGCTTGTTTAGCAGATGTTGCAACTTTTGCAAATCCAATAGTTTCAAATGCTTTTTGAACTACTGGAAATGCACCTGGCATTGTAGTTTTAATTTTATTAGATAAATTAGATAACATTCTAAGATTTCCACCTGCACCCGGAATAAGTCCTACACCTACTTCGACTAATCCAATATAGGATTCTGCAGCTGTAACAATTTTATCGCAGGCACCAACTATTTCAAAACCACCACCAAGTACTAAACCAAATGGAGCAGCTACTACAGGAAAGGGTGTAAATCTAACCTCTTGCAATAAGTCTTGAAGCCCGCCAGATATTTTTTCAATTGTTTCAAAATCTTTTCGCTCTGCAGCACCTAAAATTAAATTCAAATTTGCACCCGCACAGAAATTTGCACCATCACCTGAAATGACTAATCCTTTGAAATTATTTTTTGCAACATAGTCAATTCCGTACTTGATTGTTTCCATAATTGAGCCATCAATAGGATTTAGTTCTGCTTTAAGAACTGAATGCAAATCCACGCCTGCTACCCCATCACCTAAATCAACAACTGATGCAGACCATAATTTTTTTATGGTTCCATGTGAATGTTTTGCAATATTCATATTGTATGTTTTTGCATGTTGCTTAACTTCAGTGTATGCTTTTGTTTCGACATCATAGTAATGAAGTTTGCCACTAATGTATGTATAGAATGAATTATGCCCCGTAGATAGCATTTCTGTAATCCAAGCAGGAACATTTTTGCTAGTTGCTCTCATTCTATCTACAGTTTCAGAAACACCTAGAGAATCCCATACTTCAAATGGTCCCATTTCCCACGCAAACCCCCAACGCATTGCACGATCAATATTTACAATATCATCTGCAATTTCACCAACTCGTTCTGCTGAATATAAAAGAGATTGCGAAATAACTTCCCACGTGAATTCTCCAGCGATATCATTTGTATTAATGAGCGCTTTTAATCTATCTTTTGGGTATGTGTTTTCACGTGCAAAACGAACACCTTTATATCGCTTCTTATTCATTGGGGTGTATTCTAATGTTTGCAAGTCTAAAGAGTGAATTACACCTTTATCGATTTTTTTATAGAATCCTTGCTTAGTTTTTTGACCCAACCACTTGTTGTCGAGCATAGTTTGCAAATAATCAGGAATTTTGAATATATCACGATTTGAATCTTCAAGACATTTTTCGTAAGCAGTTCCTGCTACAAAAGATAAGGTATCAAGCCCAACTACATCAGCTGTCCTAAATGTAGCACTTTTAGGTCGTCCAATAAGTGTGCCTGTTAAAGCATCCACATCTTCTACAGATAAATTTCTTTTATAGGCTTCTTGTAGAGTAACCATCATTCCAAATACACCAATTCTATTTGCAATAAAATTTGGTGTATCTTTTGCATACACAACACCTTTACCGAGAGTTTCTTCTAAGAAAGTTGCGACAGGTGAAATAAGATCCAAATTCGTTTTTTCCGATGTTATAATTTCCACTAACTTCATATATCGTGGTGGGTTAAAAAAGTGTGTAATAAAAAAACGATTTGTAAAATCATCTGGAAGTCCGCTCGATAGTTCAGAAAGTGCAATACCAGAAGTATTTGAGGTAACAAAAGCACCATCTTTTAAATGAGGAGCAATTTTTTGGTATAAATCTTGCTTCCAATCCAGTCGTTCAGCAATAACTTCAATTACCCAATCACATTCACTTATTTTCTCTAAATGGTCATCGTAATTACAAGGTGTAATTAAATCAACAGTTTTAGGATTATAAAATGCACTTGGTTTGATTTTAGTACTTGAACTAACCCCTTTTTCTGCAATTTCTTGTGAAATATCAAATGCATATACAGGTATTTTTACGTTCGAGAAATGAACAGCAATTTGTGCCCCCATAACTCCAGTACCGAGTATTGCAACTTTGTTTATTTGAAGTGAGTTTCCCATGATATCCTCTAATTATATGCGTTCAATGATAGTAGCAATACCTTGGCCTGTACCAATACACATAGTTGCCAAGCCAAACTTTGCATCATTTTGTCGCATTACATTCATTAATGTTACAATAATTCGTACTCCTGAACATCCAAGTGGATGCCCCATTGCAATTGCACCACCATTTAAATTGATTTTATTCACATCCCAACCACCTTTACGAATAACATATAGCGATTGTGCTGCAAATGCTTCATTTAACTCTATAACATCAATATCATCCATTGTTAAACCTGCATGAGATAATGCTTTTTCAGTAGCTGGTAATGGACCCGAACCCATACGTGTCCAATCTACGCCTGCAATTGCTCTACTTTTAACTCTAAATTCAGGTGTTATTCCGAACTCTTGTGCATTTGTGTTTGATGTAATTAATGCTGCTGCTGCTCCTGTTGAAATTGGACTTGATGTTGCAGCAGTAATGGTACCATCTGCTTCAAAAGCTGGTTCCAGAGATTTAATTTTCTCCACATTTGGTTCACGAGGTCCCTCATCAGTAGAAACAGTATTACCATTAAATTCAATAGGGACAATTTCACTCTCGTACTTTCCTTCAGCAATTGCTGAAAGTGCTTTCTTATGTGAATTTATTGCAAATTCTTCTTGGTCGCTTCGTGAAATGTCCAAATCTTTTGCTAATATTTCAGCAGTTTCACCCATTCCCATATAATAGTCTTTAGCATATAGTTCTGGATGGAAACTCGGATTGAACCCGCCCATAGGTACACCAAACATATCTTCAACTCCTGCTGCTATTCCAGCTCCAATATCGCCTAATTCTACTGCTTGACTAACCTGATGCACCGCATCCATTGATGACCCACAAAATCTATTAACCACTTTTGCTCCAGCTTCTTCAGGAAGATTAGATAATATGCCTATTCCTTTTGCCATTAACATACCTTGATTACCTTCAGGAAACGCACATCCAACTACTATATCTTCTATTGTTTCTTTAGGTATAGATTTGTTTCGTTCAAGTAATACTTTAACTACTTCTGCTGTTAAATCATCTGGTCGCATCCCTATCAATGCACCATTTTTCAAACCTATTGGACTTCTAAGTCCATCTATAATTACTGAATAATTATCTGCCATCACACACTCCTTTTTAGTCTAAATAATATTTACCAACACGCAATACTTCTTCAGCGATGTTTCGCTTCATTCCAATAGCATCTGGTGTATAATTCAATTTGTTTTTCCAGCCCAATAATAGCCCTAACTTTTCTTCCAACTCTTCACCGTTGCAAATATGTGAAACAATTTGTTTAGAAATCGTAAGTATATTCTCAAACTGTTCAGAAACAGAAAATGCAACTACATTTTTGGTCTTAGATTTTACTTTATCATCATCTATTGCATGATATCGTTTCATTCCCATGTCAGCAATTGAAAGTGAAATTATAATATTTGCTAATGGTTCAAGTACCCATTGTTCATTTTTTAAATCTTGACCATATTTGAGAATTAACTCATTTAAGACGAAGAGAAAATTAGATCTCATATATTCTACAGCATTCACTTCATCTGGTAAATCGGTATCAAAATCCATTTCAGGCAACCAGTTTAACATTCTTTCATTAATTGCATTTCGTAATGGGATTTCTTCCAATATTGCTTTCTTAAGAGTTAGACTACTGATTAGTAAACGATTAATTTCATTTGTTCCTTCAAATATACGATTAATCCGTTCATCTCGATACATTCCAGCTGCTGGATATTCTTCAATGAATCCAGAACCCCCCAATGTTTGAACTGCTTCATCAACGCAGTAAGCTAGAGATTCTGAACCAACTATTTTACAAATAGACGCTTCAATGCCATGGTCTTCAATAGTTTGCTGAACTTTTTTATAATAATCTGAATCAGATTTATCTAGTAAATCAATGATGCTATCTATAGAACCAGATGTTGCAAACATTACAGTATCGGATTCCCATCCCTTTGCCATCATACGAGCAAACTTATTTTGAACCATCCCAAATTCAGATATTGATCTGCTAAATTGTTTTCTTTCATTTGCATAAGCAAGTGCATTATTGAGTGAGTACCTACATCCAGCTCCAGTTGTTACGCCAAGTTTGTAACGACCAACATATAAAACATTAAATGCAATTGGACCACCCATTCCAACTTCACCAAGCACATTTTCGATAGGGACTTTGCAATCTTCAAAATAATATGTACAGGTGGAAGAACCTTTGATGCCCATTTTTTTCTCTTCCGCACCTACAACCCATCCTTCACATTCTTTATCTAGGATAAAACTTGTATATTTACCATCAACATTAGCAAATGTAACGCAGACATCAGCCCAAGAACCATTAGTTACAAATATTTTTTGTCCATTTAAAATATAATGAGTACCCTCTTCATTTAAAACAGCAGTTGATTCCCCAGATAAGGCATCTGAACCAGCGTTGGGTTCTGTAAGTGCATAGCATCCCATATACTCACCTGTAGCTAACTTGGATAAATACTTTGCTTTTTGTTCCTTGTTTGCATACCAAACTATTGGAAGCATACCAATCCCAGTATGAGCTGACATTGTTACCATAATAGACGCATTTTCACCCGAAGAAAGTGCATCAGCCACAATACAAGCAGTAGTTTTATCGAGTTCTATTCCGTTAAATTCTTCGGATACATCAATTCCTAGGAATCCAAGTTCTCCCATTTCTTTAAATATTTCAACTGATAATTCCTTATTGAGTGTATTTAACTGGTCTGTAACTGGTTTTATTCTATCTTGTGCAAATTCTTGAGCAGCTTGTTTAAACATATTATGCTCTTCAGAGAACTGTTCTCGTGAAAATACAGACCCTTTATTTAAAGGAGTAACCATAAATGCTGCACCCCTACCCTTTATGGAGTCATAATCTATTTCATTAATTTTATAAGTTTTCTTTTTTTCAGCTGTCAATGTACTCATTGAGCCCCCATTTATTTATTGCTAATACCAAATATCATAAAATCAGATACTGCATTTAGATAATCTTCTGCAGTCAAATCCTTATACTCGAAAATACTAAACCAAATAACACCTTGAAGTACAGTCATAATTGACAATGCCGCAATATCAGGATTAATACTTTTAAAATCACCTTCACGAACGCCTTTGTTAAAAGTTGATTTGAACAATTGTAATATTTTTTTATATAAATTTTGAACTCTTAAACGAATATCCTCATCATGGTTTGCAAGAGCCCAAAATTCAAGTTCTGCAAGAAAAACATATTTTCGATCATTATATGCTTTTAAAATTTCTTGAACAAACCCTCTAAATATCTCAGTTGCGTTTCTGTCTTTTCCATTTTGACTGTAAAAATCTGGGAACGTATGTTCTTCCCAATGGTCAATCAATGAGAGGAACATGTCCTTCTTGCTAGAATAATGATGGTAAATAGCACCTTTACTTAATCCGGATTTATTTACAATATCATCCATCCGAGTATCTGCATACCCTTTGTTCACAAATACTTTCAATGCTGCATCGAGTATTTGCCCCTGTCTTTCTTCTTTTGATTTGTTTTCTGCCATAAACCGACCGACCAGTCGGTATAATTTAGACAAGTTGTTTAATACTCAACAAGTGTTTTCTAAAAAAACTTCTTACAAGTTATATTACTTTTGGTAGCTTAGATTCAAGTAGCAAAACAAGTAAATCCCGGCAAGATTATATATTTGCAAAAATACCAAATATAAAATATATACTATTTTTGCTTATTTTTTTTCATAGTTGAATTCATATTAATAATTTACAAATATACATTTCGTTATCCTTGTTAAAAGACATTAAATGTGATTTTAGTTATTTGTAATAAAATGTAAAAGCAATTTATTGAAAGTATTTTGTATCGTAAATTTGCTTTATTATGAAACGTAAATTCTACCTTATACCTTTAATATTTATTCTAAATTCAGCATTATTTGCCGACATTATCATTGAAAGTGGTAGTTTGCTTGAATTCATTGGTGGGACTTCTTCAACAACATCTTATGATAATTATGTAAGTCATACATCCGAAGGAATAGCGTCGGCAGGATATAACGATTATGGTCCTGATTGGTTAGATGTGCAAACCAATGGTTTTGGGAACTATAGAATTATTGATACACAAAATCATACACTTACACATTGGAATGATATTATTCACGCTTTTCTTGAAAATGATATTATTACTGTTGATGCAAAATTAACCGATTCACTTTCTACTTTTCATTATGAAATTGTAGAATTTACAGACACCCTATACCAACGAACATTTTACATGTTACGTGAACAGTTAAATTTAGCATACACTGATCTGAATGAAATATCAAATTCAAATGATGATATACAAGGAAGCTTTGATAATGGTTGGGGCTTATACATTTTTAATCCAAATGCTACTCGTACGCATGTTGTGATAGAAGTCCCCCACCCAGCAGATGATTTTATTTCACCCTATATTGCAACTGAGCTATTTTTACAAACAGATGCAAGTACATTAATGATAGCTGGTGCAGGAAGAGAAGTAAAATGGTCTGAATCAGGTAACTATTCAAATAATAAATCTTTATCTGACCCATCACGAAATGAAAATACAGTATTTCATGAGTTCCATAAAATTTTATGCGACTCACTTATGCAAAATGGTCCACACTCACCACTTGTTTTTCATGTCCATAGCTTTGATGACAATGATGCCCATGATGGTTTTAAACCAATTGTATTGTCTGGTGGGCACGATGCTTCAAATGCAAACAAGCCTATCAGAGATATATCTAATGACCATTTTGATATTGTAAACTTTACAGCTGAGTTTCCAATTTTAGCAAATAGTTTTGGAGTACACGATCAACAAAATATCACCGACTATTACCAAGTGCATTACAATGGTGTTTTTAATTATTTTGGAGAGAATAATACTTATCCAATACCTCATACTTATACACTTTTAGGTCCTAATACTGGTGTCCAAATGAATTACCTTCGACAATATTTTCATAACGATGGTGTATATGAACCTTGGGTGCAAGTTGAGTTGCATGAAAAACCACTATTATTTAATGAACTGGATATGCCCTTAACTACTTTATATGGCGGAGAATACCCAACTTCATATCTTAATTTTGATATATTATTAAATTACTACCAACCCTTTATTAATGCAGTGAATACCTACTTAACACATTGGGAAACTAACCCCGATGTTACTCCACCACCACAAATTCAAAATTTACAGTCGAGCTATGATGGGCATTATTATGTACAATTGGAATGGGAGCCTGTGTTTGATACTAATTTTAAATCTTACAAAATTTATTATGATATCGACGAAGTTAATGCATCTTCCCCATTCTGGGATGTTACAAATGATATCAATCTCCAAAATATGATGCATAATTCAACTACAATTTATCCACTCGAACAAAATTCTGATTATTTGTTTTCAATTTCCGGAATTGATTATTTTAATAATGAAAGTCCATTAAGTGTTGCAACCACTGATTTTATTCCTGGGCATGAAGCTCATAGAATAATTGAAGACTTTAACTCTGGAGAAGTAATTCTAAACTCTTATGAGGATCAAGATGAAGATCCAAATTCATGGTATTTGAGCTCAAGTCTAACCTTTTTTAACTCACCATATTCGCTTAAATTGTATGGTAACACATGGAAAGAAGAATTGATTTCACCCACCATAGTATCTGACGGTACCGTTTGGCAAGTTGCAGTTTACACACAAGACCAAGGGGAAATACACGGTTTTGGAGTTCAAGACTTGCTAGGAAATAAGTTAAAATATTCTTTTAGTGGATCCCAATTATTAGATATTGATGATTGGGTACCCGTATATCAAGGTGCATTCTCTGAAGACCAGTGGAATGTGTACCAACTACCAATTGCTGATGATTTTTATGCATGGTATGATTATTTTCCTGTAATTACAAAAGTAATTTATATAAATGATTGTGATAATGATGATGATTCTAGGGTGTATTTTGATGAGGTTTTAGATATTACTCCTGTTTTAGATATATCTCCAGAAGTTAGTATTAGCTATTCAACTGAAGAAGCAATTCACCATAACAATGGTAGCAGGTCTATTACCGTTCAATTTACCTCAAATGTAATAGATGATGACAGTGAACTTCATATTTATAATTGGAGTTTTGGTGATGGTAATTATAGCAATGAAATAAATCCCACTCACACATTCACCGTATTTGATAACCACGAATACACAGTTCTATTACAAGTTGTTGATGAATCTGACCATTGGGGAGTTGCAAGTACTCAAATTTCAATTGACGATGGCGAATCAACATACCCAATAAAACTTAATTTTATTGGTGATATTATGTTGGGTCGTCGGTATGAAGAAGAGGATGGAATAATTGAAACCAGTGGTGTAGAATCCATTTTTGAACCAACTATAAATTTATTAGGAGAATCGGCTGACCTAACAATTGCAAATTTAGAATGTCCGATGACAAATTTTGGAACTGAACATCCAACAAAATCCGTTGTGTTTAAAAGTGATCCCGATAATATTGATGGGTTAATATTTGCTGGTATCGACATAGTCAGCTTAGCTAATAATCACTCTACAGATTATGGACTTACTGGACTCGAATACACGCAATATTATCTTGACCAAAATAATATTTTGTATTCAGGAGCTGGAGCAAATTCTTACGAAGCATACGAACCATTGTTTGTTATTCAAAATGGCGTAAATATCGCTTTTCTGGCAAATAGTGACAGAACTGGGCAATACAATAATTACCAACCATATTTACAATCTGGCTACAATAAACCAGGTTTTGCTTACATGACACCATATTATATGCTAGAGCAAATAGAAGATGTACAGGATGTTGCTGATTTAATCGTTTTTGAAATGCATGCTGGAAGTGAATATTCTTTTGAACCTGGTGCTGATTATGATAATTTTATTCAAGCATCTGTTGAACTCGATGCAGGATATCTACCTCCTGAGGAAACAATTTATTCAATGGATATTGATGATATTTCTGACGAAGATGAAAATTACTCACCTAATTTAGATATTCCGCACATGTGGGATAGAGAAATTCGACACTTTGCAATTGATTCAGGAGCAGACTTAGTAATTATTCATCACCCACATATTTTACAGGGTTTTGAAGTGTATAATGGTAAAGTAATTGCACATTCATTAGGTAATTTTGTATTCGATTTAAATTATCCTGAAACCTATCCTACTGCAATATTGAACGCTGAGATTGATGAAAGTGGTTTTAATAATTTTAGTGTAAATCCAATTTATTTAGACGATTACATTCCTTATGAAGCAACGGGTGGTTTGGGATTGCATATTTTAGATTATGTTTCACAAAAATCAAAAGAACTTGATACGTATGTATTTGTTGACAGAGAAACCAATCAAGCACATATCATTTTAGACTCACTTTCAATGCCTGAAACTCGTATCTTAAATAGAAAACAAATATATGACACTTTTCAATCGGGAGATTGGCTAATAAATCCAATTAACATTCACGAAACTGGTTCATTAATTGAAGTTACACCACCCCAAAATACCCCTAATTCTGAATTTAGACTTGGTCGAGATTTACTTTTCTTTGGAAATATGGAAGATGAGGGTTGTTCATTATGGAACACCAATAGTGAAGATGAGTGGTTTAACTATGAAGAAACATTTTCGGGAAACCGTTCATTAATTCAAAGAAGAACTCCCGATTCAGGTGATAACATCATTACAAATTTCGAGGACAGGATTAAAATAAAAGATGATAACACATATTCACTACAAGGATTTATTAAAACTCAAAATGCAAGTAATGTTACAATTCAAATTCGGTTTTATACCTCACGGACAACTTCAAATATTTTAGGTACAGATGATATTAATGTATGGATTGATGGTACTACAAATTGGACACAATATCACAATGAATTTAATCCACCAAATAACGCAAAATATTTTGACATCCGTTTAAATAGTGACATGCCAAACACTGGCGAAGCATTTGCATGGTTTGATAATGTAAGCGTGATAGAATGGTCAGATTGGTCAGATAATTTTACCGAGATAAATACACCGAATGATTATTATTTTGTTCAACTTAAAAATAATTCACAATTTTCTGATACATATCTTGAATATCATGAAGTTAACTATGCAAATTTAGGCCAACCTTTTGCTGATTTTTCTGCAATTCAATCTGAATATTCAGCACCAGCAATGGTTCAATTTAATAATGAATCTTCTGTATATACGGGGTGGTTCGAATGGGATTTTGGTGACGGCAACACAAGTTCTGAAAAAGAACCATCTCATACTTATCTAGAAAACGGGCAATATACTGTGTCTCTTACAATTTTAGATTATAATGAAATTCCTATAACAACAACCATAAATAATTTTATTATTTTATCAGATAATTTTACAGCTGGAGATGTAAATCTAGATACTGAAATTGATATTTTAGATATAGTGTTAATGGTAAATATGGTTATTAACGGGACAGATGAGTTATCACCTACTGCTATAGAATTAGCAGATATTAATAACGATAATTATATTGACATACTGGATATTGTAACTCTAGTTAATATAATTTTAGAACAATAGTTTTCTAACAACACCCGTGATCTTCTTTATTTGAAGATTCGCACCGGATATTTTCATAGATTAATGCACCTAACACTGTACCAATTATTGGCATTATTATATATAAAATTAATCCATCTATTTGGCCACTTACAATTGCTGGTGCAATCGACCTTGCAGGATTCATTGAAGCACCCGTTAATGGACCTCCGAAAATTCCAACAATACCCACGGTAGTACCTATTGCTAAACCAGCCATTTCACCAACAGCTCTAGTATCCGTTGCTACACTAATTATAACGAGCATTAAGAAAAATGAGAGAATAATTTCAACAAAACTACCTGTAGAAAATGATAATTTATTAACAGTATTTCCAAATGAATGTCCAATCGAGCCAAATATCAATTTATGCAAGTAGGATGCAAAGGTTGCTCCTGAAATTTGTGCTGGGATGAAAGCAAATGTTTTACGAATTGGCAAATGTCGTGCAACAGTAAAAGCAATTGTAACTGCTGGGTTAAAATGTGCACCAGAAATATGACCTAGTGCATAAATCATTACTGAAATCACTCCACCAAAAACAATTGGGATACCAATGCTTGGAATAGCACCTTCAAACATTTGATGAACAATTACAGCCCCACATCCCATAAATACTAAAGCAAATGTACCAATTGCTTCGGCTAAACTTTGTTTTAACAATCTTGTTTCCAATTTATATCCTCTTATTTAACTGTAAATATTGGACAAAGTAGATTTTTGTAATCACAATAATTACAATGATGTCCATCGTTACAAGTAAATTCTTTATTACGTATTTTATCAGCCGTCTCTTCAATTAATTTACTAAATATTGATAATTCTTCTTCAGTAAAACTAATTGAAACTTCTGGATTATTCTCTCTTAGAAATAGAAGTGATAATTTTTCTGGTAGTTTACCTAGTTTTCTTCCATCTTCTATGACTTTTTCAGCCCCAAAGCAATAGAGAGCATAAATTCCTAGCTGTGTATCCTTTTTAAGGTCTTTTTCTGACTTTGGATTTTTAGATGTTTTATAATCATAAATATGAATTTCACCTTCTTCAGTAACATCTATTCTGTCACATTTCCCAGATACTTTACAGTTCATAGTTTCAAATATAAAATAATCTTCAACCGTGAATACTGGTGGTGTTTTTCCATCTAAATAATTAATGTAATTTTGCAACATTTGCAGTGCATCATCATAATGTTGTGATTCTTCTTGAGTAAACTCATATCCTGCAGAAGTCCATTTTTCTTTTAATAAAATTTCTAATTCTTCAAAGGTTGTTAAGCTTTTGGTATGGAAATCTTGTAATACTGCATGTATTACATTTCCCAAGTTTAAATATGGTTTTTCACCTCTTCCTGGAATATGATCAATGTACTTAAACTTATATTGCATTGAGCATTTTTTATAGGTATCAATTTGGGATGCAGAAAGTTGTAAATCGGTTAGATTTGGAACTTGAGTATTTTCAATATTTTGCACAGCATCTAAAATTTGTTTTTTGAACGGATTACCCTCCCATTTAACGGTTTTACCATGTGATAAAAAGTCTATTTTTTCAATTGCGTTAACAATATCAATTGCAATTTGAGTATTTCCAGCATTGGTTTCAGCAAGGAGTTTTACTTGAAATTCATTTTTCAATTTATTGAAAATATTTACTTCAGTAGAATTTTCCATTAGTTCAACCTTTCGTATTAATTTATCATCCAATTCTTTAATGTACTTAGATTGTCGTTTTGGTGTAGTACATAGTGTTAATTTTTTTTGTGCTCGTGTAACAGCAACATAAAATATTCTTCGTTCTTCTTCGGAATGTAGTTCTTTTCTAGATTTATCAGAAATATTCCATCGTTTCCATTCTGGCATAATATTGTCAATAAATGCCTTTGTTGTATTATTCAATGGGAAACCTGCAGAGTACACAAATGGGATGAATACATGTTTAAACTCTTTACCTTTTGACGCATGAACTGACATAAGTTGAATTGCATTATCTGAGTAATTCCCTTCAGAAATTGGTAAATCTATTTTGTTCATGTCGTATAATACATTCAAATATCTACAAAATGCTTCTAAATCTTGTGGATTATACTGTTTTACATATTCACGAACAATTTTTTGAAATTCGTTAAGACATTGTACGTCTAATGTTGAAACAACACTTGGAGAAGATGAAATTAACTTAAAATATGATTTATTGAATATTAAGCAATCCCATAAAATATTTTGAATAGGGTTGTTTTTAGATTTTGCTATTAGGTTCTGTAATTCCATGCAATAGTTTGTGCCATTTTTTGAAATTTTATTACTCGAAGAAGTACAAAAGTCGAGTAAAGAACTATATTTATTTGTTTTCCATTTTGTTTGCGTAATTAATCGGGAGATATTCTGCCCAATTTTTTTATCAATTAAATACACTAACAATAATTCATTTGCATTCACATTATTAATAAGATTCAATAAGCAAACAAGTTCAACAATAACTGCTTTATCAAACAATTTCCCAGAAACATAGTTTGTTAAAATATGATGATTCATGAGCAGTTCATTAACATCTCTACATTGTTTGTGTGTACGAGTTAAAATTGCAATTTCATTTGGTTGGCAACCCCTATCTACTAATTCCTTAATTGAGTTTGCAATATATTCAACTTGACTATATTTTGATCCAATTGCAATTACTGGTAATTCTTTTGATTCCCGACCAGAAAACAGGTATTCTTTTTCCATTCTATCAGGATTAAATTGAATCGTTTTATTTGCAATATCTAAAATTGGTTGAACAGATCTATAATTTTGTTTGAGTTGAATTTTTGAGTACCCATCTACTTTTGAGTATCGGGTTACAAACTCATGCACATTTTGAATATTAGCTCCCCTAAATGAATAAATACTTTGGTCGTCATCTCCAACAACTGTAATACTATTATTCGGTTTTGCAATTTCAAACATAATTTGACTTAAGGCATAATTATTATCCTGAAATTCATCTATGATAATGTGCTTAAATCGGTTTTGCAAAATTGCTAATACTTGAGGTTCATTTTGAATAAGTTTCCAGCAATTTTGAATCATATCTCCATAATCAATTCGATTAGATTCTTGCTTCCATTGTTGATATTTAGGGAAAACATTAATTGCATCTACTAATTGTAAGTAGGGTTCCGCTTTTTTATGATCGTCAATATTTCCAGCACATTCTAATGATGCAATTTTTATTTTATCTAATTCACTATATGTTAATAGGTCATCTCTAAATCTGTCAAAACATGATTTAAATGAGGCAATTGCTTCGATAGGATTTCGTTTGAATGATGTACTAACCAATACTTCTAAATCATCAAAATGTTCTCGCAACATGAAATAAATATCATTTTCACTCATTAAAGTAGGTGTCTTTGAATATCCTAAATAATCTTTAAACTCCAATGATATTTGTTGAGCGAATGAATGAAAATTTGATGCATGGATTCCCCCACCTTGCTCTCCTATCTCATGAATCAACTTCTGCTTTAAGTGCTCAGCTGCTTTTACCGTGAAAGTGAGTGCTAATATTTCATTTGGTCGGATATGTAGTTCATCGATAAAATATGCCATTCTACCGACTATAGTTGTAGTTTTGCCAGTACCAGCACCTGCAATTATCAGAAGTGGTTTTGGCGGAAATTCTACCGCAGTTAGTTGTTGAATATTATATATGGTTTTTTCTTCCAAATTGGTAAATAAACTTATTTAAATTATATCTTCTCAAATGATGACTAATTCTTCAAATCTATCGAACAAGTAAATTTAGGAATAAAATGAATACTAAAGTAGTAGTAAATAATTTTGTAAAACGACAAACGCGTGAATCTGGAAAATCATATTCACTCACCTTAACATTTGAACAGATAGCAAAACATGCTCAATCTCAGTTTAACAAAGGAATTTATAAACAAGGATATAGAGATGGTGTTGTTTTGATACCTGTTGATAGTAAATTTATACAAGACTTTGTGTGCCCTTTTACAAAAATAAATGAAAGTACAAAATTGCAAGCTGAAGTTATCAAACGCAGACCAGAAGAAGAACCATACATACAATTGAGAGCTTTAAATGGCCAACCACTTGAAACAGGTAGTGTTGATTTAATTTTGTATCGAAATGATGTTTTAGCTGAAACCAATGAGAATGATACTGAATCGGAGTGGGAACTTATATCGTTTCATGCAATCCCATCGGGAATTGACTATATGCCCATGGGACCAGTAACAATGATGCGTAACCAATGCCAATTATCAGGTGGAACAAAGGCACATTATTCAAGTGAAGAATGGGCAGAGTCAGTTAAATTTTGGCAAAAATATGCTTCATTAGTTATTAATTGAACACTGATCTTCCTACAAAAAAACGAACACCTTAAGAAGTCATACAGCCCATCTGTAATTTAATTTCCCATAATCTTCAGGGGATTTA
>CAYNTS010000002.1:0-68880 GCA_964400495.1 uncultured bacterium
TTTTTAGCAGTATAGTAAGAATTTGAAATTTTCATTAAAGCATGTCCCCCGGACTCTTAACTCCCAAAGGTCCGTTATGTAAAACATGGGTATAAATCATGGTTGTTTCTAATTTTTTATGCCCCAATAATTCTTGTATGGTTCGGATATCATAACCATTTTCAAGTAAATGTGTTGCAAAACTATGCCTAAATGTATGACAGCCGCCGTGTTTTTCTACTTTTGCTAATTTAATTGCCCCTTTAACTGCTCTTTGTAAAGCAGATTCGCTGAGATGGTGTCTTTTAATTTCACCTGTCTTTTTATCAACGACAGTTTTTGAAGATGGGAACACATATTGCCAATGCCATTCCTTTGCAATATTCGGATATTTTCTTTCTAATGCATAAGGCATGTTGGTTGTGCATATTCCTTTTTCAATATCTTCAGTATGTATTTTTCTAACTTTTATGAGATGTTTTTTCAAGAATGGAATAACTTTTTCGGAAAGCAATGTAACCCTGTCCTTTTCACCTTTTCCATCTCTGACAATAATTTGCTTGTTATCAAAATCAACATCTTTAACTCTTAATCTCAAGCATTCAGTCAATCGCAATCCGGAACCATACAACAGTGATGCCATCAGTTGTTTTTCACCGGGTAAATTTTTCAATATTTGCCTTACTTCATCTTTTGTAAATACTACAGGGATTTTTCTGCTTCGTTTTGCTCGTATTACGTTCCCAAAATCACCCAGTTCTTTATGAAGTACATTTTTGTATAAAAATAGAATTGCGCTCAACGCTTGGTTTTGTGTAGAAGCAGATACATTTCTCCGTGTGGATAAATGTGATAAAAACTGATTAACTTCTACCTCGCCCATTTGTTTGGGATGTTTTTTTCCATGAAATAACACAAATTGTTTAATCCAATTACGGTACGTTTTATCAGTTCTTCTGCTATAGTGTCGAGTTTGGACTTCTATGGATACTTGCTCTAAAAGTTTGGGTTTAGGTTGTGTATATACATTTATTGGCATGGGTACCATCATCTGCAATTGAACTTTATTCCTGTTTATTCTATTTGACCATTAATTAAAACCACAGACAAAATTAATGATTTTGGGATGCAATTACAAAGTATTATTTTGGCTTTGTTAACCTGTCCATAATTACCGCCCCTGCCGAAGCAACATTCAAGCTTTCACCGTACCCTTGTTTGGGGATAGTAACTCTTTCAGTTAAATGAGGTAAAATTTCAGGTGAAATTCCATGGGCTTCATTGCCTAATATTAGTGCATACTTTTCGGGTGGTTCAAACGAGTAAATGGGAGTACCCTCCATGTCTGCACCCAAAAAGGCAACCCCTAATTGTTTGAGTGGTTTAATGGCATCTAACAATGGCAACTGAAACATTTGCTTAGTATAAAAATGAGCCCCCATTCCAGAACGCACCACTTTGGGATTAAACACATCCACACAGCCGGGAGAAAGAATAATATTTTTTACTCCATACCAACTAGCAGTACGCAATAAAGTACCCATATTTCCGGGGTCTGAAATATCATCCAATATCAATATGGGTGATTGAATTTTAACAGGTATCGTATTGGCTAAAGCAGGTAAAGGTAACAATGCAATTACACCTTGGTTATGCTTACTATCACATACTTTATCCAATTCTTTTGTGGATGCTGACTCAGTTTGAATATTGTATTCTGCACAAAAATTGAGCAAAAATTTACCATTTTCAGTATTAGAAAAATCATCGGTAAGCCATATCTGTTGAATTGAAGTTTGCGATGTAACAGCTTCCATCACCAGCCGAAATCCTTCAATTAAATACAACTGTTCTTTGTCTCTAAACTTTTTATGTTGGAGAGATGTGAATAGTTTAATTTGTGATTTAGATATCATTACACGTCTATTTTAATTTGTATTGGTGCATGATCAGAACCCATTACTTCTGGTAAAATAGAAGCAGATTTAAGGTGTTCTCTTAAACTTTGAGATATGCAAAAATAATCAATTCTCCAGCCAATATTCCGTTGACGTGCTCCTGCCCTGTAACTCCACCATGAATAATGTCCATTTCCTGAATGAAATTCTCGAAAGGTATCCAAAAATCCAGCAGAAAGTATTTTATCAAAACTGTCTCGTTCTTGATCGGTGAATCCAGCATTACCCGGTCGTGATTTGGTAGTCTTATTGGTGTTTGGGTTTGCTAAATCATCTTCAGTGTGGGCAACATTTAAGTCACCACAGAAAATAACAGGTTTATCAGATTCGAGCGATTTTACAAATGCCAAAAAGTCCACATCCCATTCATTATATCGATAGTCCAATCGCTCTAATCCACGTTTTGAATTTGGAGTATACACAGTTACTAAATAATATTTTTCAAATTCAAGGGTTATAACTCGTCCCTCGGTGTCGTGTTTTACAATATTTAGTCCATTTGTAATATTGAGGGGTTTAGTTTTAGAAAAAATAGCGGTTCCAGAATATCCTTTTTTCTCTGCGGAGTTCCAATATTTGTAAGGATAATTATCAAATGTTTCATCCACTTGTTCGGAATGCGCTTTTGTCTCTTGTAGGCAAATAATATCAGGGTCATGCTCATCTAAAAAGTCCAAAAACCCTTTTTTTAATACCGCCCGAATCCCATTTACATTCCAAGATATTATTTTCATTTACACCCTTAGTTTAATTAACCACAAACATTGTAACAATATATAATTTAATCATTAATTATTCGTTATTGAAAATTGAAGTTCTATAAACTCAGCATGCCTAATTAAATTTTGGTTTATCATTTTCCCATCACTTATGCTCTAACCCTTTTGCATTTTCAACTTTGCATTTTGCATTTTCAATTTTGCATTTTGCATTATTTATCTTTGCTTTTTTCTAACTTCACTAACTGTTTTGCTACTATTAGCTCTCGTTCCATATTTGTAATTGCATCTTTAAATTGGGTACCAAAATCAATATTGGATTCAATCTTTTGTACGGATTGTAAATCTGCTTTAGTTTCTGGGTGAATGGGAACAAAAAACGAACAGCAATCTTGGTATGGCTCAATAGAAATTTCATAGGTATCAATTTCTTTAGCTCGGTTTACAATATCTTCCTTATTCATTCCGGCTAGTGGACGTAAAATGGGTAAATCGGTGGCATCTCCAGTTGCACGAATATTTGATAACGTTTGTGATGCAACTTGCCCCACATTTTCGCCAGTTATAAGTGCCGGTGCATTAATTGTATTTGCAACATCTGTAGCTAACCGAACCATTGCTCTACGGAATAAAATCACCCATAATTTATTGGGGGCATTGTTCATTATAGTTTGCTGAATATCCAAAAGGGGGACATTGTACAGTTCGCACCTAAGTTGATATTGGGCAAGTACACCTAAAATTTCTTTCACATTTCGGATAGATTGCAAATTTGTCGCTGGTGCACTGTGAAAATGAACATAAGATAAATTAACTCCTCGTTTTATCATTTCAAACGACGAAACAGGGGAATCAATTCCAGAAGATATTAAACTAATTGCTTTTTCACCACTACCAACAGGTAAACCACCAAAACCACGCATTCGATTAACACCAATATAAGCTGTCCCTTTTACCAATTCAATTTTTACATCTAAATCGGCACCTTTTAATTTTACAGGTTTGTTGCAGAGTGGTTGTAAATATGCTCCAACCTCCATATTTATTTGATGTGATGTAAGAGGAAAACTTTTGTATTGTCTGCGTGCAGAAACACGAAAGGTATCAAATGATTTGTTAGATATTAACTCTTCAGAAATGGATTTAATCACATCTAATTCTGCTGGAGCTCGTACAACTAAATGAGCATTCATAAGTCCCATAACATGTTTCAATCGGTCTGCATATTCTTGCCATTTGACTTCATTAACACCATAAATAAATACTCGTGCTGCAAAGACTTCTACCGATGTAGAGGGCAATCCTTTTATATGCTTACGAACGTTACGTGCAAATATTTTTTCAAACCATTGGCGGTTATCACCCTTGATTGAAATTTCATGGTAATGGATTAAAATACAATAGGGGTGGTTCATTTTTCGGGACGATCCAACGTAAAGCGGGATGCAATTTGGTCAAATGGAGTTTTTGTTTGTTCACTATTTTCCATATTTTTGATAACTGCAACCCCTTCATCGATTTCGTTATCTCCAATGATAATTGCAAATTGGGCACCCATTCTATTTGCCTCTTTCATTTGGGCTTTCATGCTTCGTTGCAATGTTTCCAAGGTTACACGAAATCCTTTCTGACGTATTTCATCAGCCAACACAAACCCTTTTTGTATTGCATTATCACCAAGTAAAACCATATAAATATCCGTTTGAGAATGGTCGTGATGTTCATCGTCACCCATTGCAATACATAATCGTTCAAGTCCAGCTGCAAAGCCAACTGCAGGTTTTGGTTTACCACCTAATTGTTCTACTAAATTATCATATCGACCACCACCACAAAGTGCATCTTGTGCACCCAATGAACCCGAAGTTATTTCAAATGTAGTTCGGGCATAGTAGTCAAGTCCACGCACTAATTTTTTATCATGAACATACGGGATATTCATTGCATCTAAAAGAGCAATTACCCGATTAAAATGAATACTATCTTCTTTTGTGATATGATCAAAGATGGTAGGTGCATGTGCATCCAATTTTTCTTGACATGCTGGGTTCTTGCAATCAAATACTCTTAACGCATTTTTATCAAGTCGTGTTGTGCAGGTTGGACACAGTTCGCTATTTTCCTGTTTGAGTGCATCTCTTAAAATTTTCAGATATTGTTGCCGAACATTGCTACTACCAATACTGTTTAGTTTTACGGTTAAATCTTGAATACCAAATATTTCAAAAATGCGATATGCCATTGCAATTACTTCTGCATCTTGTTCAGGATGTTCAGAACCAAATGCTTCTATTCCAAATTGATGAAATTGGCGTTGTCTGCCTTTTTGTGGTCGTTCCCTGCGAAACAAACTATCAATATAATACAGCCGATTTATAGGAGAAATTTGTCCCAAATTATGTTGATTAAAAGCACGTACAACAGGAGCAGTCAATTCTGGACGCAATGTTAATTGGTTTCCACCTTGGTCTTCCCAACTGTACATTTCTTTGGATACAATATCTGTTTCTGACCCTACACCCCGCTTGAATAATTCTGTAGCTTCAAATACTGGAGTTCTAATTTCACCGTACCCGTGTACTGCCATAAATTCGTGGATTACATATTCAATTTCTCTCCAATGGAGGGTATCGTGGGGTAATAAATCTTTGGTTCCTTTGATATTTTTAAGAGATGACATTAATCTTCCATTTCGCGTTGTTGTTCATCTTCCCAATGTAGAATAATATTTTCTGCCTCAAGTGGGCTACTAATATCAAAAAGTTCAGTTCGTAAAGAGGAGTCTCGTAGCATATGTTGAAATCGATTTATAAATCGTCTATGAACATCTGATTCATCAACAGGGCTTAGTGTTAATAAAATTAAATGACATAATTGTCCATCAGGAGAATCATAATTGATTCCGTTTTCAGAAATCCCCAAAACTGCTACAAGTTCCTTCACTTCAATGGATGTGCTATGGGGAAAAGCAACACCTCTGCCAGCTGCCGAACAGGTGATTTTTTCACCCTCCCAAATATATGACTGAAGTTTTACTATAGCAGATAAATAATCGAGCTTTTGTAGATGTGAAAGCAATTCTTGAATCACACTTTCACGGTCATTTGATTGCAATGGATAGAGAATAGTATCTCTATTTAGTATTTCTGACAAGTTCATAGCAGGGGGAAATTTCTTGACCTTTTAGTATTAATTCAAAGCATAATATCAATTAAAATCCAAACAACCGACCACCGGTTGACTCTACCTTAACATCTCGAAGGTCAGGATTTTTAACATAAATGTTCAACATAAATCCATTACCGGTGTCACCACCAACCCCAGGCCACCACTTAAAACTAAACTCCCAACAATGCAGTGGACGGAAAAAATAGAAACTATGACTAACCAATTCTTTTTCTTCCAAATCGAAGCGAGCTGTATATGTTAGTTTCCAGTTTTGAGTAATTCTGAATTTCATATTTGCATTCATCCAAAAGGTTTTACGCCAATCGTCATTTTCCCTTTGAAGTGAATATCTAAAACTTAAAGATGTCTCCCATAAATTGCCATCACCCAGTACTGGTTCGTAAGGTTGATTGGAATAATGAAGTTCTTCCTCTTCTTCATAATCAAGAGTGTCATTAGAAGTTGATTCAGATTGTACAAATCCAATTAAGCTACTTCCTGATAATTTGATATTTGTAGAAGCATCCATTGATGTTAAACGTGGAATTGGAGCTAAACTTGGAATCCGTTCAAAATCATCATCAACTTGATAGGGATCATGGGTCATTGACACACTTAAATTACTTCCCCCAGGAAGTGTTGTGTTAATGGAAGACCGAATGGTTGACCATTTATATTCGTCTTCAACCGCATTATAACTGGTACTAACATTCCAATTTAATAGGTCTATTTTTTGAAATGATTCCTCACCATTATTTACTTTAGCTTGTAATAAATTTTTAATGCTTATTCCAATATTTTTCTGTTCTGAAGTAGAGGTACCACCTGCCATTGATCCAGCAAAATAATCAAACTGTTCTCCAGCATTATCGGTTTCAAAATATCCTAAATGTAATTTGGAATAATCAGGTTTGTAACTAAAACTGAGTGATGGGGTAATAACATGTCGAAGTGCATCAAGTTTGCCAATCCGTGTTGGAAATATTCCATAAATTTTGGTGCTAGTAGATAATGAAACTGAACCCGTGAGTCGTCGTTTAAACCCATGTGTTTCTGTATAGTCAACAACATTGTTTATATCCAAATCAGCAAATAGACCTGTTGAGTTATCTATATTGGGTTGTCGATATTTAAAAATCCAGTCTTCTTTTAGATTAACGCTGGGATTTAGGGTCAACCAACCGAAGAATTTTTGGGGTGCAGTAAAGGTAAAACTATGAACCATGTTTTGGTCAGAATATGTGGTATCCTCCCACGCATAGGTTGTATCATCATTGAGAACATACGAAACAAATCCTTCTTTTTTAATCCGTTTATAAGAAGAGGATTCTCTCCAATAAATATTATTATACCACTTATCCCCATTACCAAAGAGTTTACTATGTGAATGACTAAAACTAATTTGGGGAAGAGTGCGAGATTTGAAGAAATTTGTACTTCCAACAGTTGTATATGGTTCATCTTCTTCTGATAATAAATTATATGTTTCACTTAAATTTATCGAGAGAGAATTCTTGGGCCAAGATTTAAAATAATGTGCTGAAGAGTTAATCTGTTGTTTCAATCGAGAATCCAAATTATACCCTGTTTCTTGATAAAAATCATTACTCGAAACATAGGTAAAATCCACATTTATATATTGTGTGGGGTCAATAGTATGTTTATGTTTCCAATGCAGGTCCCAACTTTGGGTTGTTTTATCGGAAAAAATGTCGGAAATATCTTCGGTAATATCATCGTTTAAATTTCTATGAAATGTCGAAGAAATGCTACCATTAAATCGGTATCGTTTTTTATAATTTCCATACGTTCGAAGCTCAATACCTTTTTTATCATAAAAATTAGAAATAAACTTTACATCCATATAGTCATTTGGTGCCCAGAAATACCCTAATTTTTGTAAATACGAGCCCCACCGACTATGGGTACCAAACGAGGGCATAATCCAACCACTTCTTCTTTTACCCCCTTTGTTTGGAAATACTGCAAGCGGAAAACCAATAATTGGAATATCAAACACATATAAAATCAATGGTTTAGCAACGACCTTATCGTTCGGAAGCATTTTCATAAATCGGCTTCCAAAATAAAAATGTGGATTTTCACGATCACAGGAGGTATACTTACTGTGATTTACATGGTACATCTCAGGTTCATCTCTAAAAATTTCTTTCCCATGGTAAAACCCACTATTAAAACCAGTTCGCCCTTTTGTAATACGCCCATGATTTGTAATTAGATTAAATACCATAGCCTCGCCTGTCATAGGTTCGCCCGTATTTGTATCAATTGTTGGATAATTGTCTTCTCGAAGTTCGGCCTCTAGGATATTGGTATTCCAATCAACAAAGATATACCCTGATGTCAATACCATATCTTGATATTCAACTTTTGCATTATCATTTAAATAGCTGACTTCATCATTCACATGATAGTCGATATATTCCGCTTGGTAAATTACGGTTGTATCCACTTTAGTTGAATTTCCTTCGGGTTCAAATTGACCCCGTGCACCACCAAATACTTGAATCCGATTTGCATTTCCGTTTTCAAAGTGCATACTTATGGTGTCGCCACTTGTTGCGTTTAATCCAATTAGCAAGGTGTCATCCACTACATTTAATTCTGCTGATGCCATACCAGTCAACTCAAGTCTATCAATTTCTCCATCTTCAAAAAATGCCGTCATATTATTGCTTACCATTTCATCTCGAAACAATTGATATGAAGAGCTTTGTGTGGGTTTGGCTGAATGGTCGTTCCACAAAACCGCATTTTTTAATACTTGGATATTGTCAATTAATGAATCTTCATATTGAACCTGAACTATTTCACCCAAAATTATATGAGATGTATCCTGAAGCACAGCATTTCCATTCATAAGCATAAATTGGGTTTCATCTTTATATTCAATAAAATCAGCAGAGATAGTTTGGTAATCCCCCTTCATTTTTGCATTCCCATTGGCAATAAACGATGACCCCCTAAATCCATCAGTTTTCCAATAATTAAATTGGTCTGCAATTAGCATATTTTCGGTTTGATTCAACTTAACATTTCCAATTGCAAACCCAGAATCTATTTGCGTCCAATACACAAGTGAATCACAGTCTAATTGTTGATTTTCTTGAATAAAGCGAACCTGTTGCGATGCTTTTAAATATTCTGTTGAATCAGACACAAAGAGTAATGTTTCGCAGGTTAGTGTGTCAGTAATATCAACCATTTTAACATTGCCTTCAATCAAATGCGTGTTTTGATGGGGGAAGTGGCTTACACTATCAGCATAAATAGTAAGGGAATCCTGCCAAATGCGAACGTTTCCGATAAATTTGCGTACAGTTTCGCCTGTTTCTGTTTGACTTCCCATAAACAAGTCGGCATCATATTCCCATACTATTTCTTCAGAAAATAACAATGACACGCAACATAGTATTGAAAATATTTGAATCATTTAAATCTATTTTTCCATAGTTTAGATAATCGTTCTTTCAGAAATTTTTCCCGACCTTCATTGGTTGGATTATAAAACGAAGGTGAAGTATCAAAAGTTTCTGGGAAATATGATTGTTCTATAAAATGATTTTCAAACGAATGTGGATATTTGTAATTTTTTCCATATCCTTCATTTTTCATCAATTTTATAGGTGCATTTCGCAAGTGTAGAGGAACCGATTCTACACCATGTTCACGAATATATGCTAATGCAGAATCAATTGCTTGGTACGATGCATTACTTTTGGGTGCTGAAGCTAAATAACTTGTAATTTGTCCCAAAATTATCCGTGCTTCCGGCATACCTATTTTATGCACAGCGTCAAAAGCAGAAGTTGCAAGTTGTAGGGCGTATGGCTCTGCATTTCCAATATCTTCGGAAGCCAATACAATGAGTCTGCGTGCAATAAATTCTGGTTTTTCTCCACCTTCTAACATTACTGCCAACCAATACACAGAAGCATTTGGGTCAGACCCTCGCACAGATTTGATAAATGCAGAAATGACATCGTAATGATAGTCTCCATCCTTGTCGTAAATCACTTGCTTTTGCTGAAGTGCCTCGGTAATATTTTCATGAGTGATATTAATATCATTTGTGTCGTGCAATGAAATGGTTAACTCAAGTACATTTAGCATTTTACGAGCATCACCACCACATGATTGAGTTAGAAATTGGTTACTCTCATTTTCAAAGATAATATTTTTTTGAGATAACAAAATATCCTCAGAAATTGCCCGTTTCATAACATTCTGCAGTTCACCATCTTCTAATGCATTTAATTTTAATACTCTACATCGTGAAAGAAGTGGAGAAATAACTTCAAAGGATGGATTTTCTGTTGTTGCACCAATTAAAATGATTGAACCATCTTCAACTGCGTGTAAAAGGGCATCTTGCTGTGCTTTGTTGAATCGATGAATTTCATCAATAAATAGTAATGACCGTTTACCAGCTTGAAAGTTTGCCTTCCCTTTTTGTAATATTTCACGTACTTGTGCAACACCACTTGAAATAGCAGATAACTCAAAAATTTCTGTGTTAAATTCTCTGGCAATTATCCGTGCTAATGTGGTCTTTCCTGTACCGGGAGGTCCCCACAAAACCATAGAAAATGGTCGTTTGTTTTGGATAGATTTAATAAGTAACGATGCAGAATTGGTTATATTTTTTTGACCAATAAATTCAACAAGTTGCTGTGGTCTAACCCGTTCTGCTAAAGGAGGTAAATGTGCCGATAACACAGATGGTTGATAATCAGTCATTGAAAATGTCGCTCATAGGGGAGTAAAATTAAAGCAGTTTTGCTATTATCTCCACAGGAAAACTATACGGATGATGGGGTAAATTTTGAAATTTGCCAACTAATTATAAATAAAAGTCCTGGAGCAGATAAACCATCAATCCACACATCAAATGAATATTGTTTGCCAACTAAATGAAATGCAATAATAGAAATAATAGTAATTACTCCTCCCAGTCCTTCATGCTTCCATGCAATTATCATTCCAAGGGAAATTCCAATTGGAAAGAAACAAAACATAATAATTTCTTGAACTGAATTGAATGATCCCAATTCACCACTTAAAATATGGGCTACTATCATAAAAAATAGAAATGATAAACTTAGGATGCTCCAAAATCTAGCAAACCAATGAAAATATAGTTCTAATTTAGTTACGTAATTAAATATCAAGTTTTATGTAAATAACTACTTTTCAATTTTTTTATAAGAAGCAACAATTCCCTTTATTAATGCTGAACTAAAACCGTGGTGTTCCATTTCGTTTAACCCTGCAATTGTACACCCCCGTGGTGTTGTTACCTTATCAATTTCAAATTCGGGATGATTTCCATCTTTTATTAATAATTGTGATGCACCTTTTACAGCATGAGTTACTATTTCGTTGGCTGTTTTTGCGTCAAAACCAATCTGTATTCCACCTTGTACCATTCCACGAATAAACCGTAACACATACGCAATTCCACATGCACCCAATACCGTTGCAGAGTCCATCAAACTTTCATTAATAAATATTGTTGCACCAATTGAGTTAAAACAAGATTCAACTAATTTTGAATTTTCACTATTACTCAAGGAAGAACAAATACATGTTATCGCTTTCCCAACAGCAGATGCAGTATTTGGCATTGCTCTAAAAACTGGGGTTTTAGACTGTATTTTGTTTTGAATCTGCTCTAAAGATATACCTGTTGCTAATGAAACTATAACGTGTTTTTCCGGATTAAAACGGGTACTTAATTCCGATATAACATCTAAAATATTATATGGTTTTAGGGCTAAAATTATCAATTCTGATTCTTGAATGGCTTGCGTATTATTATTTGTTATAGAAATCCCCAATTTTGTTAGAGGCTCTAAATGAACGGTGTTTCTTCTGGTTGCAATAATATTTGTCGGACTTACCACTTGATCCTCTAGTAATCCATTTATAATAGATTGTCCTAAGTTTCCGCACCCAATGATAGCAATTTTAATATTTTTTAAATCCATACAAGTAACTCATAATTAAATTGGATAGAAATTTACAGCAATATGAATTACATAAAAAATTGGTATTTTATAAAATATTGAAACATTTGCTTTCGATAGTTGTAAGTTTAAGACTCATTTATCACAAAAATTACATTGAAAGGGGATAAAATGAAAAAATTATCAATTTTATTAATTGTTTTAGTATCAGGTGCAATGCTATTTGCACAAGGGAAATCATGCTGTAAAAATAAAAGTGCAGATATGATGAAATGCAAAAACAAACAAGCAATGACTGCTGAAAATACAGATGCTCAAACAGATGTAAATACAACAGAAACAGCTTCAGTTGCATGCCCAAAAGGTGGATCTAACTGTAAGAATTCTGGAAAATGCGACAAATCTGGTTCAGCCAACTCAGAGTACAAATGTGACCATAAAGGTGGTTGGTCTTGGTTAAAGTTTTGGCAAAAAGACAAAGATTGCTGTAAAAATAAACAATCGTAATTTAAAGGCAGCGTGAGCTGCCTTTTTTATTTTCACCAGTTTATATCAAATTCTTTTAGGGGAAAGGATATTAGACGAACAACATATTAAGAATATTAATACCATTATATTTAATTTCAGTTTTATATAGCCAAGCTGTGGAGTTTGGAGCAGATGTTCATGTATTCCCCAATAATCATCAACAGAGTTTTCCAGATATAACTATTTCTGATAATGGCATAATCCACGTTACATGGGTTCTTGTTTCTGGATCAAATAAAGATATTTATTATAGTTATTCAAGCGATAATGGGTTTTCATTTTCTGAAGCTGTAAAAATCAATGATTCAAATGGTAAAGTTGTTGCATTTATTGGTGGAGGTCCTCGTGTTAGGTGCAGAAATGACGAGGTATTTATCTCATGGGCAGATAAACGAAATGGATACACAAATACAGGTATTTATTTAGCACAATCTACAGATAGTGGAAATACTTGGGTTGAAACTGGTCGAATTAGCGATGTTGATTATTTTACTATTTATCCAGAATTAGAAGTTGGAGATGATGGAAAGTTACACACTGCATATTATCATTATGGTTCAGATCTCGATATTGAAGATGTACGTTATGCTTATACTGAGCCAAATAGTATCGAATTTTATCCAAGTATTCAGGCAGATGTAAATGCAGGAGTTGGTGAACCCTGCGACTGTTGTTCACCGGAGTTAGCTATTGGTCCAGATGGTTCTGCATATATTGCTTTTAGGAATAATATTAATAATCTTCGTGATAATTATATTGCAGTGAAACGACCGAATATGAATGAATTTTCAACAGGGGTGCCCATCTATAATTCTGGATGGATGGTTAGTTATTGTCCATCATCACGACCCTATTTGGCAGTAAATGAATCATTACTGGGGGTTGGATTTAGAGTAGAACAACCAGCAAATACATATTTAGCCTTTAGTAATTCAGATTCAATTGAGTTTAATCCACCAACAAATAGCACAATCAATGGTGAAGATTCTAACCAAGATTACTCTTCTGTTACGTTTGTTGATAATAATTTACATGCAGTATGGTCGGATGATATAAGTGAAAATAAAAAAGTTCGCTATGGAATGATATCACAAGATGATTCTGTTATCCAAAATTCACAAAATGTTGCTGATGAAAATGGGAATGATGCGTTGCAAAGTGATCCAATAATTACATCTTTTGATAACACCCTATATTGTGTGTGGTCTGATAATAGAAATGGTATTCAGCAAATATACTTTTCATCCTCGTCTGAGTTTACTGTAATTGCTGGTGATATAAATCAAGACAACGAAGTTAATATTATAGATATTGTAAATTTGGTAAACTTTATTCTTGGACATGATAACCCAAGTGCGTCAGAAATGGTCGCAGGCGATATGGATGAAAATGGTATCCTTAATATTTTGGATATAATTCAAATTGTAAATCTTATCATTGCTGGTTAAATAATGTTAGAAATTGATCACGTAATTTTCAAATTTATAAATATTGGCTTATCAAATCCAGTTTTTGATTTTATTATGCCAATTTTTGATGAAACCAAGTTTCTTCTCCCTTTTTTGATCCTTCCTTGGATAATAGTTGCAATTAAAGATCAACCTAATCGAGTTAAACTTTTAGTTTTGATTCCACTTGCAATATTGTTTGTGGACCAGACTGGACTTTATGTTAAGAAATGGATAGCACGCCCACGACCTTGGGCTTTTTTTGATGACAACCCCATCAACCATTTAGTATCACAAAAAGGGAAGCTTTATTCTTTTCCCTCTAATCATGCAGCAAATATTTCATCGCTTGCATTTATTTTTTCTTCAATATATTCAAAATTAACATACTATTTTTGGGCAATAGCACTTACAGTTATGTTTTCTCGAATATATATTGGAGTTCATTTCCCTTCAGATGTAATAGTTGGTTGTTGTACAGGATCACTTTATGGTTTCATTTTAGTAAAAGGGTGGACATTATTTACAAACCAATCAAATAATAAGAACTAATTTTATTATTGACTCAACTCACAAAAAAGTTCGTTAAAAATATCTTATCTTGTTACATACTGTAAATATCTATCTATTGATTTACGATATACAGATAAAGTAGTTTAATAATAGCGAGATATATGTTAAATGTTAGAAATTTAAAGTTACACTTAAAAGGAAATTTGTTTAAAATGAAGAAATTAATACTAGCAATATGTTTTATGGGGTTGGTTTTATCACAAGTGAGCCAAGGAGGGCAACCTTTTAGCTTTGATAATTCTACCCGTTCAGAATTTGCATTGGTTATGACTGAAACAGTGGATGTGGATAGATTGTTTTGGGAAGACGAACAAGCAGACAAAGATGAACCATATAGATTCGGAACAAGTTTTGAAGTAAATTATAATTTGCACAATTCAGGTACTTGGGAAGACGTTGAGGGTGGAACACTTTGGAGATTAGAAATTACTTCACCAGGTGCACTCACTTTAAATCTTTTATATAATCGTTTTTGGTTGCCTACAGGAGGTGAGTTTTTTGTGTACAATACCGATCAATCTCACGTTCTAGGTGCATTCACATCATTTAATAATAAAGAAGATTTTGTATTTGCAACATCACCTGTAAAGGGTGAAACAATCATTTTAGAGTATTTTGAACCTACAGGATCACAAGATGGCTCAGAAATTCAAATTTCATCAATTGTGCATGGCTATAAAGATCCCTTTGGATTTTATGAAGATAGAAATTATGGCGATTCCGGATCTTGCAATAATAATGTAAATTGCTCAGTTGGGAATGATTGGCAAGATGATAAGCGTTCTGTTGCTATGATTTTAACATCTGGGAATTCTAGAATTTGTACGGGTGCACTCATAAATAATGTAGAACAAGATCAAACCCAATATTTTTTAACAGCAGATCACTGTTTAGGTGGCAATAATTACTGGATTTTTATGTTCAATTATGAAAGTTCAGGATGCAGTAATTCAAATGGACCCACATACCAAACTGTGCAGGGTTCAACATTAAAAGCAAGTCATCAAACACCTGACTTTGCATTATTAAAAATTACAGAATCAATACCAAATTCATATAATGTGTTTTATGCTGGATGGTCTAATAGTAGTTCTGCTCCTAACAATTCTACTTGTATTCACCATCCCTCAGGAGATATTAAGAAAATTTCGTTTGACAACAACCCTGCAACAAGTTCTTCATGGCAAGGACCTTTTGGTACTCATTGGAAAATCTCTCATTGGGAAGATGGTACTACAGAACCAGGTTCTTCGGGGTCCCCTCTGTTTGATCAAAATCATAGAATAGTTGGACAATTATCTGGTGGAGAAGCATCTTGTTCTTACAACTATAATGATTATTTTGGCAAAGTTGCAGAATCGTGGGATTATGGGAACTCATCATCTTCACGATTGAGTGATTGGCTTGACCCCAATAATACTGGTGCAACAACTCTAAATGGAACGTACGATGGTCAAATTTTAGGGTGTACAGATGAAGAAGCAATTAATTATAATCCAAACGCTACCGTTGATGATGGCAGTTGTGAATATCCAGCACTTATCGGTGATTTGAATCAAGACACACAAATTAATGTCTTAGATGTTGTTGTGTTAGTTAATATTATTTTAGGACTTGAAAATCCATCAGATTATCAATTAGTAGCAGGTGATATTAACAGCGATAATAATATAAATATTCAAGATGTTATTTTAACAGTTAATCTAATTATGCAAGGAGGAAACTAGAAAATGAAACGAGTTATCCTACCATTACTTTTTTTGTTTAGCACTGTTTTTGCAGTAGTCAATACATTTGAACAACCCAAATCTGTCTCTTTGAATTTAGGGTTTGATATATCTTTAGAAGTTTTAAGGTCTGTTGATTCAGGAGCATTACTACAAGAAGATATCGCAAATTCCGGTCCAGCCATACCAATGCGATATGCAGAGTCAATAGATGTTGATTTTGACATTAGTAGTTCAGGAATTTGGGAAACGTTAGAAGATGGTTCTTCGATTTGGAGATTAGGCATAAAATCACCCAATGCCTTTGGAATGAAATTTTTGTTTGATACATATATTCTACCTGAGGGTGGTGAGTTGATTATTTTCAATAAAGCTATGGATATGAGTATTGGTCCATATAAAAGTGAGCAAAATCATAGCGACCTAACATTTGGAACACCATTGGTTAAAGGTGATGAAATTATAATTGAATATTTTCAACCATCATGGGTAGAAATCCCCCCACAGTTGCATCTTAAAAACGTGTTTCATGCATATAGAGATATTCATAATTTTTATGAATCACGTGATAGAAGTTGTGGAGATAATGTAGCATGTTCGAGTGCTAATCCGTATGAAGACCAAGTAAATTCTGTTATTTATTTAGAAATGTATCAGTATATTTGTTCAGCAGCGCTCATTAATAATACAGAACAAGATTTAACCCCTTATGTGTTAACTGCTTGGCATTGTGTTGAAAGCGAAACAAATGTTGGTTCTCATAATAATTTCACCTTTTACTTTGACCACCAAAGTTCATCTTGCAGTGGAACCAATAGTTACTATGGACACTCACAAACAGGTTCTTATACACGAGCTTGGGGCAATATGAGTACATCTGACTTTGCATTATTAGAAATGGATAATGCTCCTTCATCTTGGTGGAATTCCTATTATGCAGGATGGTCGCGGTCATCGTCAAATCCATCAATTTCAGTTGGGATTCATCATCCCGGTGGTGACCCAAAGAAAATTAACTTTGATAATGGTGATACTGCAACCGATGAAGGTTGGAATTCATGGAACACACATTGGGGGTTATACTGGGATAACGGTGGAACGGCAGGTGGTTCATCTGGTTCTCCTTTGTTTAATACATCAAATTTGATAGTGGGTCAACTTAGCGGAGGTACAGGTGGTGACTGTGGAAGCGGTCAAGACCTGTATGGGAAAATTTCAAAATCTTGGAATAATGGTAGTAGCTCAAGCACTCGGTTAAAAGATTGGTTAGATCCTAGCAACTCATCCGTTTATTCTCTAGATGGAACGTATGATGGAGTTGTGATAGTGTATGGGTGTACAAACTCAAATGCTTGCAATTATGACCCCGATGCAACTAATGATGATGGCTCATGTGAATATGCTCAAACCAATTTTGATTGTGATGGTAATTGTACTGCTGGATTTGATTGTTCTGGAGTATGTGGCGGTAATGCAATCAATGATGCTTGTGGTATATGTGATGGACCAGGGGCAGTGTATGAATGTGGCTGTAGCGATATCCCCTATGGAGACTGTGATTGTAACGGTAATGAGTTAGATGAATGTGGTGTTTGTGGTGGCAATGGTACATCCTGTGCTTCAATCGAAATCAGTTTTGGAGATTATCAAGATGGTTCAGTAGAAATTATAATGAACAATACAATTCCTGTGGGTGGATTTCAATTCGAAATAGTTGATACCCCTGATATTATCGATTTAGGGAGCAATCTGTTTGGGGGCACAGCCAGCTATAATGGATTTAATTTTGCTTCATCTCCTGAGGGTATGGTTCTTGGATTTAGTTTTACCGGAAATACTATTCCTGCTGGGAATGCAGTACTTATAAATATTCCAATTGAGGGGCAGGGAAGTACTCAATTATGCTTTACTGAGCCAATAATTACTGATTGGGAAGGAACAATAATAGATGTGCAATTTGGAGATTGTATTAATCTTGACAATGGATTATTAGGTGACTTAACATCAGATGGATTGATAAATGTAACAGATATTGTTGTCCTACTTAATATAATTTTAGGATATAATGAAGCAACTCCAGCACAACAATTTGCGGGTGATTTAAACTCAGACGGAATATTAAATGTTATAGATGTTGTGCTATTAGTTAATATAATTTTAAGTTAAGGAAAGAGAATGTTTAATAAAATAAATGTAATTTTAGTATTGGTTGGGGTGTTGCTTGCAAATCCTGATTATAGAGAAAATAGAGTATTATTTTGTTTAAATAGTGATATTCAACCATTACAAATTGAACGAAATAATGACAAGATAGAAGTAAATCACGAATCATTAAATAGATTCTTAAAAGAAATAGATGTTAAAAACATTACCAAATGGATACCTTTTGCTACTGAAGAAGATCATGCAAACGAAATCTATTTAAATAGGGTGTATCGTTTACATTTAGGTGAAAATTCACAAGCAGACAGAGAATCTATTAAACAAAATTTAACAACAATTCAGGGCGTACATTCTGCTGAGTTAGAAGTAATTCATAGACCAACATATACTCCGAATGATCAATACTATAACTACCAGTGGTTCCTAACTCAAATTGATGTCAATGATGCTTGGGATGAGTGGAGTATGAATGGGAATGATATTCCAGGTGACAGAAATGTTATTCTTGCTTCAGTAGATACGGGTGTCGACTGGGATCATCCAGATTTACGAAACAATTTATGGCAAAATTTAGGTGAAGATGCCGATGGTGATGGACATACAATCGAATATTCAAATGGTCAATGGATTTTAGACCCAGGCGATTTAAATGGTGTTGATGATGATGATTGGGATGATAATGGAAGTACATTTGTTGATGACTTAATTGGTTGGGACCACTCAGGGTGGTCTGGCTTAGATGATAACGATCCACGACCAAAATCTGGTGTTTCCAATTATTCAACGTGGGCACATGGTACACACGTTGCTGGGTTATTATCTGCAACCACTGATAATTCAACTGGTATTGCTTCTGCTGCGTTCAATTGTAGCATAATGTCAATCAAATGTTCTGAAGAGAGTCAAACAGGTGAACCCTACATTGATGAAGGTTATTCTGGAATATTATATGCTGCTAAAGCAGGATATTATGATGGAGGTTTTGCTATTGTAAATAATAGTTGGGGTGGGTATGGATATAGTGCATACGAACAAGCAACTATCGATGTTGCTCATGATACCTATAATGCAATTTTAATTGCCGCCGCAGGAAATGGTAGTTCAACAGGTTGGAATGAAGAAGAGGCCGCACACTATCCTTCAAGTTATGAAAATATAATTTCTGTATGTCCAACTGGAACAAATGATAGTTGGGGACATTGGGCAACTTACCATTCAACTGTTGATCTTGCTTCACCAGGTGAAAATATTAGAAGTACAATTATTAATTCGTACACATCTTGGGATGGGTCATCAATGGCTTCCCCCATTGTTGCAAGTGTGTTTGGATTGCTTCGGTCACAAAATATGGATTGGTCTAACGACCAATTAGAAACAATGGTGCTTGCAACTGCTGACCCTCGATTGTATGATGTAAACCAAGAAAGTTATTTGCAGGGTAATTTAGGTGTTGGGCGAGTTGATGCCGGGATGGCAGTAATAACTCCTCTTTTTCCAAAACTTGAATTTGCAGGGGAAGACATGTTTATAATAAATGACTCTAATGGTGAAATAAATCCTGGAGAAGAAATTGAATTGCGAGTTATTTTATTTAATGAACCAAGTTGGGGAACAGCAACAGATGTTGTTGGTACGCTTTCTTCTTCTAGTCCGTATGTGACTATAACTTCAGGTGAAATTGATTTTGGAGATATTGCTTCCGGTGATGCTGGGTTAAATGAGATTTTTCCATTTACCGCTTATTTTGGTAGTAATACACCAGAAGGTGATATTGAATTTTCACTCAATATTTCTTCAAACGAATATGATTATGTAATTTATGAAACTAGTATTCCCTTAACATACTCTGTCTTTGATAGTCCTATTATGTTTGGCGATTTAAATCAAGATGGAGTACTTAATATTTTAGATGTTGTCAGTGAAGTGAATATCATTATAGGATTAGTTAATCCATCACCATATCAAATAGAAGCTGGCGATATGAATGCAGATGGTACAATCAATATTCAAGATATCATCCTTCTTGTAAATGCCATTATGGGATAATTATTATTGCAGAGGCATTAGCAACAATGTCTCTGCATCTTTCACAAATAAATAAACGAAGTCTTTCCTTCCAACTTAATAATATTCTAAATTTGCACCTAATTTAAGGGGATATTTAATATATGATTTATGATACAATTTTGGGTGCTATAGGGAATACACCTATTGTAAAATTTAATAGAATTGGTGCAGAATTAAAATGTCAACTCTACGGCAAATGTGAATTTATCAATGCTGGTGGTTCTGTTAAAGATAGAATCGGTAAAAACATGATTGAAAAAGCCGAAGCTGAAGGACGAATTAAGCCGGGCGATACTCTTATTGAACCAACTTCGGGGAATACTGGAATTGGAATGGCACTTACTGCGGCCGTAAAAGGGTATCGTATGATTATCACAATGCCTGAGAAAATGAGTCATGAAAAGGCAGTTGTTTTAGAAGCATTGGGTGCAGAAATTGTACGCACACCAACTGAAGCAGCTTGGGATGCTCCTGAAAGTCATATTGGAGTTGCTGAAAAATTACAATCTGAAATACCAAATTCACATATATTAGACCAGTACAAAAATACTGCAAACCCAGACGCTCATTATGTAAATACTGCACAAGAAATTTTAGATGATATGGGCGATGATTTAGCAATGGTTGTAGCAGGAGTAGGTACTGGTGGCACTATTACTGGAATTGCAAAACGATTAAAAGAAGCAAACCCCAATATCATAATAGTTGGTGCTGACCCCTATGGTTCTATTTTGGGGGGTGGTGATGAAATTTACCCCTATCAAGTAGAAGGAATTGGCTATGATTTTTTTCCAGAGGTGTTAAATAATAATTTGATTGATGAATACATTAAAACATCTGATAAAGAATCTTTTGAAGTTGTAAGACGGCTCATCAAAGAAGAAGGATTACTTTGCGGTGGGTCTTCGGGATCTGCTGTGTGGGCTTCCTTACAAGTAGCTGGGAGATTAGAAGCTGGTCAAAAATGTTTAGTAATTTTACCGGATTCAATCCGTAATTATTTAACAAAATTTGCTGATGATACATGGATGATTGAAAATGGGTTTATGGAATCCTAAAACAGATTTAGTAAATATTTTAATGAAAATAATATAATGTTATCTACCTTTGATATTGTATTAATTGGTGTTTCAGGTTATTACTTTTTGACCTTAATTTGGTTTATTGTTGGAACATATAAAAAACAACCTTTACTTACCCAAAAATCGACAGAAGGTGTTTCAGTAATTGTATCCATTTTTAATGGTGAAAATGCTCTTCCAAAACTAATTTCTGATTTAAAAAACCAACAATATTCAGGAGATGTAGAATTTATTTTAGTTGATGATGGTTCTACAGATAATTCTGCTGAAATAATAAAGAATCAATCAATAAATGATTCTCGATTTAGATATGTGAACTCAGACTATGGAGATGCAAAATTATCATTAAAGAAAAAAGGGCTTGATGCTGGGATAAAATCTTCTACATTTGATATTTTATTATTTACTGATGTTGATTGTCATTTGCAACCCAATTGGATTCAAGGGATGGTAAATAATTTCACCAAAGATATTGATTATGTGATTGGATATTCTGAAACAAGACCTCTAAATAAATTCGTAACTATATTCCAGCGAATTGATTTTATGATGTTGATGTTTTCAGCACGCTCAACTACTGTTTTTCACCACACCTGGGCATGTAGTGGACAAAACCAAGCATATCGTAAATCATTATATAATGAGGTTGGTGGTTTTGCTGATATTTCAACGCAATTACAAGGTGATGATTCATTGTTTTTACATCTGTGTAGAAACAAAACAAAAGTGAATGTTAGATTTTCTGAGTATGAATCAACGCATGTTACAAGTCGCCCTGAAACATCATGGATATCTTTTTTAAAACAAAGAATTCGATGGTCTGGTGATGCCAGTATTATGTGGAAGTTCAATAAAATCTTTTTCATTTCCATTACAGCAACATTTTTAACAAATAGTTTATTATTTATTGGTTTAATAACTTTCTTTTCTAAAGTTGCGGTAACTTGTTTATTTTTTAAATTTATTTTAGAGTGTTTTCTTTTTTGCAGGGGGGGAAGATATATCAATTCTGAAGTTAACATCATTCAATTTTTATGTTGGTTTGTAATTCAAATCCCATATATTGTTGCAATGGGATTGATGAGTTCTACAGCAAATGCCTTTTCATGGCGTGGCCGCAAGGTAGGTTAACCCATGTTCTATTTTATTATTTTGATTACAATTGTGTATGTTGGGTTTATTCTCTGGTTGTTTGAGGGGTTGCGTGCAAGTCAATTAAATAAAGAAAAGACGGAGTTAGCAGATTACCCTTTTGTTTCTATAATTGTTTCAGCTAGAAATGAAGAAGATACAATTGAAACATTGTTAAATCATTTGTATCAACAATCTTACCCACACGATAAATTTGAAATTATTATTGCAAATGATAGATCATGTGACAATACAGAGTCAATTTTGAATAAGCATTCCCAAATAGCACAAAACATGTCTTTTGTTACCATTTCAGAAACGCCAATAGGCTGGGCACCAAAAAAATGGGCATTACATACAATTATTCAACAGACGAGTGGTGAAATATTATTACAAACGGATGCAGACTGTATTCCTCATCCTCAATGGATTGAAACTATGGTGCATGTATTTTCGAAGGAAAATATTGGAATGGTTTCAGCTCCTGCACCACTGACATCTACAAATTCAACATTAAATACATTATATGAATTAGATAGTCTTTCTCAAGATGGATTCTCCGCTGCAGGGTTTGCACATAATTTAACATTTTCGTGTACGGGGCGAAATTTGGCTATACGAAAATCTGCATTTGTAGAAATAGATGGGTATGAAGGAATTGAGTATTTTGTTTCTGGAGATGATGATTTATTACTCCAAAAATTAAGTAGTAAAACCGATTATGAAATTCAGTTCATATTAGATCAAAAAGCAGTAGTTGAATCTCCCGGACCTAAATCTATCCACCAATTTATTAATCAACGACTTAGGTTTGCATCAAAGGGTTTGGATTATTATAAAATAGCAACAAGTAAATCTCTAAAATTGGTTTTACCACTCATATTTACAACTAATTTGTTAGTAGTTCTATCCATTGTTCAGTTTACAGAAACAGCATTAATTATATGGTTTTTACCCTGGCTCATTAAATCTATCCCTGATGCACTCCTGACATCGTATGTATTTACAATTTTAAAAAGGAAATGGAGCACTTCTTTATTTATTTTATTAAGTGTTATTCATCCATTTTATATCATAATTTTTGGATCGATTGGACCCTTTAAAGCAATTAAATGGAAAAATGAAACAACTAGTTAAAATTTGTTTATTAGGAATTCTATTAACAACACTTTTCTCGCAAAAGGTGCAAGAATTTGATATTACATTTTTAGGGCTCAAGGTTGCGAAAGTTGAAATAATATCTATAGATTCAGTATTTAATTCATTACCAGCTCGGTTTATTCAATTTAATGCTAACACCTCATCATTTGCATATTCTGTTTTTCCTACTTCGTGTACATATCAAATGTTTGTTGATGAAGATAATTCAATTAAATATTTTTATAAAGAAACAGAACAACCTAATGTTAAGAATAAAATTGAAACTGAAATCATAAATAAGAAAATATTTTATAGAAACACAGATGTCGAGTTAAAACCAAATATGTATAATATTTTCTCACTGTTAGATTTTATTTCGTTGAACAGAACAACCATTCCTAAGGTAAATAATTTTAAACTTGAACGTGAAGGATTAGTTTATAATGCACATATTATCAAGAACCTTGAAAGTACATTTCTAGAATTAAATATAGAAATTGATAGTGAAAAAAATCAAACATCTGTTTTGCAAGATACCGATATATTTTCTTGGGCAGTGTTTAAACCAAATGCTAGCCGTAAAATTTGGATCGATATTAAAAATAAAAATATATCTAAATGTGAGTTTAAATTTGGTTTTTGGAAATTAACAGCTGAAAATGTAAATCATGAATCTGATTAATAATATTAAGAATAACAAAAAGACAATTCTAACCCTAATTGTAATTTCTGTTTTGGTAATTCTTATGTTGAAATTGCAACTAGATACACGAGCAATTGCAATAATTACGTTGGTTATTGGATATATTACTAATATTTTTGCAGGATTAAGTATATTAATTGGTACTATTCCTGTCATTGGACCATTAGTTGTTAAATTATTTACTATCCCAGTATTTTGGCTATTAAACGCGACTGGTTATTTTACCTCAGCTTATGCTATAAAAAAAGGGTATGGTAAAAATGTTGTTAGCCATAGATTAATGACATTGGTTTTATTAATTGGTATAATTATTGGGTATATCTTAGGACATTTGATTCCTGTGCGGTAAATAAAAAAGCCCCTTTTAAAAGAGGCTTTCCTATCCGACGAGATTTCATCAATTACTTTTGTATATCAAAAGCTCTTTAATCTCAATTAACTATTTCTTATACCAAGATACTACAAGTACCAAAGCTACAAGACCAGCTAAACCTTCTTGACCAAACTGACCCATTAAGGTAGCAATACCAGCGATTACACCAAAGTAATCATTAAATAGTATTCCAACAAAGACACCAATAATAACCATTGCTTTAAGCAAATCAGTGAATTCATTGAGCCAACCTGTGAGTGTATTCATTGCTTGTTTCATTATCTCTCCTTAATAAAATTAGAAAAATAGTAAAGGGCTTTGATACAAAGCCCTTTACATCCATTCAATCGTTACTTCAGGAAAGAGGCAAATACAACCAGTGCCAACAACCCAGTAAAACCACCTGTTAGAAATGAATCAATCAAATTAGTTATTCCACCAATTGGATCGAAGCCAGTTGTATATAATAGATTAACAAACACAAAAGCCACCACAAGACCTTTTGCTAACGTTACTATAGCACCAGCTACATCATTTATTGTTCCTGTTACATTTTTCATCGTTTTCTCCTTTTGTTATTGATGACATCCGTCACAACTTGCCCAAGAATGACGGAAACCTAATGTCTGTGTTTCCCGTGATAAAAACAACATTTAGAAACATCAGCTACAAAAAAACCGGAAAGTCAAAATTAAAAACTAGAAGTTTTCTTTACTTTCGTCTTTCCGGATGAGAAGTTAGGAACAAACAATAATTCAAGTCAATAATTTTATTTAAAGTATTACTTTAATATACAATATGTTGTGCAAAAGATAACGCATAGTCCATATATTGTATTTAACAGCTATTTTCTTGACTGTAATTTTGCCAATAAACGTAAAATTTCAAGATATAACCAAATTAATGTTACAAGGAGTCCAAATGCACCATACCACTCCATATATTGTGGAACATTGGCTTCAGATGCTTCCTCAATAAAATCAAAATCTAATACTAAATTAAGTGATGCAATTACAACAACACCAACACTAAATAATATACCAAATCCAGAATTACTAGTAATAATTGGGATACTGCTTCCAAAAACCCCCATTATAAAATTCACTAAATAGAGCAACCCAATCCCCCCAGTTGCAGCAAAAACCCCGAGTTTAAAGTTTTCAGTTACTTTTATTAATTTGGTTTTGTATGCCAATAATAATGCCCCTAATACAGCAAAGGTTAAAAATACAGCTTGACCAACTATCCCAGGATATTGCATTTCAAAAATAAGTGAAATTCCCCCTAACGCTAATCCTTCCAACAATGCATAAATAGGAACTGTAATTGGTGCCCAATGTTTTTTGAATATGGTTGCTATAGCTAATATTAACCCACCAAAAATACCAACAGGAATCAACGCTAAGTTTTGAGATGTCCATGTCCAATAGGCTGTAAGCATTAACAAGAGTAAAGAGATAGCAGTTTTGTTGACCGTTCCCTCGATAGTCATAGCTTGGTCATTTGTAACAGACAAATTCTTGAATGTTTTTGAAGTTAATGCTGGATTTCCAGATCTGAGTGATAAATGTCTATTCATAATAATCCTAATTTTTTGTATTATAAAATTTAATACATCTTGGGGTGTTAAATAAAATAATAAGGGGATTGATTTAAATCAATCCCCCCGTTTATGCATGGGACATCCGCTTTACCAGATGAGAAGGCGTTTAGTAACTGGAAAGCTATGATTTAAGCTTTTGGAGGAGGAATGACTACATAGCTATTCCAGTTACCATGGAACCACCATCTTGCAAGGACGTCACATTTATTTTACCTTTTACCTATATATGGGAATTAGTTTGCCAAAAAGGACACATTTTTTTTATTTTTTTAATATTATTTTCATTTCTCCTCTACAAAACGTGTATATTTTTCTTTAAATAAGATGCAAAAAATGAAACAAATAATAAATATTTTGGTTATAATCACTTTTTTTGGCGGTATTTTACTGTCTCAAAACAAAGAAATTAGTGCAGATTCTCTAATTCATATTGCAAATTCATTCCAAAATACCTCAAAGTGGGATAGTGCAAGATTTTATTATTTCAAATCCCTGAGAACCCTACCTTCAAATGAAGATTTTGAAAAACGTGCAATAATATTTAAAAATATAGGAAATGGATTTATACGCTTAGGAAATCTTGATTCTGCATCGGTTCATTTAACAAAATCAGAGTTTATTTATAATCAATTTTTACCAGATCAGAATGCAGGGCTTATAAAAGTACTAAATTCTCTTGCGGTGGTTGAAGCATATAAAAATGATTATAATACTTCAAATGATTATTTTTCTAAAGCACTCCGTATTCACGAGGCATTAGAAAATCCAGATAAAAAAATTAGTGCAAAATTAAATAATAATATTGGTGCAAATTACGAACGACTAGGGAATTACCCCTCAGCAAGAAAATTTTATGATGATGCTCTCCAGCTGAAAATTGAAGAATATGGAGAAAATCATAAAACGGTTGCTTCAACTATTGTAAATATTGGGTCTTTATATTTCCTTATGAATAACCATCATAAAGCAATCGAATTTTATACAAAAGCATTGGGATTAGACAAAGTTAACACAAAAACTAATACCATGATTAAAATTTATCATCATTTAGGACTATGCTATAGTGGTCTTGAAGATTATAAAAAATCTGAAATTTACTTTAACAAAGCATTGTTTTTGGTTCAAGAAGAATACAGTTCAACACATTTTAATTTTGCAAAAATTTTATTATCTCAATCAAACGTTAAATTAAAACTTAATGATTCTGAATCTGCTCTTGAATTGTGTAAAAATTCCATAAATATTTATGAGAATTATCATTCTGATATGAAACGAGATTTGGCTTTAAGTTATTTTAGATTGAGTAAAATTTACTTAGAAATGGAAAATTATCAAAATGCGCAATTGAATTTCCTTACCTCTCTTGAAATTTATACATCAATTTCTGAAAATTTACCACTTGTAGCAGATATTTATTCGAATTTAGCTGAAATTGATATTGAGTTAGGTAACTTAAACAAGTCTGAGTTAAACTTTCAGCAAGCGTTGAAAATTAGAGAAAATATTTATGAACCCACCCATCCAATCATTTCTACATCTTTCCGAAATCTCGGTGATTTAGCGGTATTACAATCCAAATTTAAATTGGCAGAATCATACTATATAAAATCACTAAATATTTTAGTAGGAGAAACAAACAAGTTCGATACAATAAATTACCCAAATGTTGAATTAGTTTCATCCAATAGAGAATATTTAGATGTCATTGAGAGTACTATTAAATTGCAGGAGATTTTAATAAATCAATCGACCAATAAATTTGATAATATAACTATCTTAAAGAATTGTTTAAGGGGAAGCCAGCAAGCTGATTTACTTATTTCTAACATTCAGAAATCTCTGAATTTCAATAGTTCAAAACAATTTTTAACTGAAAAATCACAAGAAATGTATGATAAGGCTATTTACCTTTCAAACAGATTGTTTACAACCACACAAGATTATCAATTCATAAAACAAGCATTAATATTTTCCGAATCAAGCAGAGCATTGGTGTTTTGGTCAAACACACAATCTTCCAAAGCAAAGCAGTTTGGAGACGTCCCTTCGGAAATATTAGAATTTGAGACAAATTTAACAAACGATATAACTTACCTTGAAAATCAAAAGTTTCTTGGCGAAAATACAGTGGAGCTCAATAAATTATATTTTTCTACACTGCAAACACACGATTCTTTAATTACTCAAATAGAACAAACATACCCTAAATATTATAATTTAAAATATAGTCGACGAAACATTGATATTGCAAACATTCAATCAAAATTACCGCTTCAAACTGCAATAGTAGAGTATTTCCTTGGGAGTGAATATTTATACATTTTCACTATCACCCATAATTCAATAAATATGCATCAAACCAAAATTGATGAAATTCCTCACATGGTAAATGAATTAGTGAAAGGTTTGAAAAAAATGGATTTCTTTGCGTTTGAAGTTCCTTCAAATTATTTGTTTTCAAAACTAATACTGCCAATTATTTCAGAAATTGAATCAGCATCCCAATTGATTATTATTCCAAGTGGTGAACTATATTTTCTCCCATTTGAGGTATTAGCACCATCTACTCCTTCAAATGTTTTTCCAGACTTCACAACATTAGATTATTTAATTAAAACATATAATGTGTCGTACAATTTATCAGCTAATCAGTTTAATGAAAATAAAAAAACAGAATATGAATCTCAATTTATTGCTTTTGCACCTGTTTCTAATTTTGCAACATTTGAACAAAACAATGGACTATCTTTTTCAACTTTACCCAATTCAGTTGATGAAATAATTGAAATTAGTGAAAAGCTGTCGAACCATGATTATACAATTTCAAATTTTATAAACACAAACGCAACGGAAATGAACCTTAAAACTTCCCAAAATAATAATTCGCAATTTTTACATATTGCAACCCATGGAATAATGAATAACAAAACTCCAGAATTATCGGCATTATATTTTTATAATGATACCAGTGCGGAAGATAATATTTTATATGCATCTGAAATTTATAATTTGAGAATCTCCACTGATTTAGTGGTATTAAGTAGTTGTGAAAGTGGTGTGGGTAAATTGATAAAAGGAGAAGGACTTTTATCAATTTCGCGCAGTTTTTTATATGCTGGTGCAGAAAATATTATGTTTTCGCTGTGGAAAGTAAGCGATGAAGCAACATCACAATTGATGAATCATTTTTATTCGGAAGTGATAGGTGGAAATTCATATTCCAATGCACTGAGAAATGCAAAGTTAGAAATGATATCTAATTCAATGACTGCATATCCACGTAATTGGAGCAGTTTTGTTTTAATTGAAACAAATTAAACTATTTAACTAAAAACTTCCCAACATGGACTAGATCATTATCCGATTCTAGTTTCCAATAATAAAGACCTGGTGATAAGTCTTGATTTAATGTGTGACTACAATCAGTAGCAGGTTGGGATAATATTGTTTCCCCGGCATTATTCACAATTGATACATACAATTGCATAGTTGCATGTCCGCTCCAAGAGAATGTGATTGGATTTTCTTTCCAACCATCATTAACAGGCGATTTAATAGAAATTGCTTCTGCTCTAAATTGTTGGTTAACAAGAAATTCCATAGCTGGAAGTGGTGTTAACAATGAGCTATCAATTACATTTTGGTTAGAAATTACTAATGCTAATGGTATCATTATAACGCCAATAACAGCAACAAGACCATATCGTAATTGGTTTGACAATTTAATTCTTTTTGGTAATTTAACTGTTACTGGGTTTATCTGCGAACTTTCGTTATTGTTACTTTGAATAAATGTATATACTTCTATTATTTGATTTCGACAACTATCACATTCTGCGATATGTTTCTTTATTCGCCTATCAATTGATTTAATATTATCAGTACTTATTGCATCCAGATATTCGGATACTTGAAATTCAGTCAGGTGACTTTGTTTTTTAAATAAATTCAATTAGTTTTTCTCTATTGGGATTATGTGTTTGTTTGGTTGGGATAGTGAATCTAAATAATGTTCTAGTAGTGTTTTAAAATTCTGTTTATCATACACCTTCGAATTATGCATAATATTCATTTTTCTCATAATTTCTAACTCTTTTCGGGATGTCCATTTGTTTAATGCATCACCAGTTTTTTTATCTTTGGAAATCCTATTTAATACAGTAGCAAGTGTTTCAAACATTTTTTCACTTGAACTGCTACTAGTTTGACCCGATGTCAAAAATTCAATTTCATCACAAGGTGCACTAGCTAAGTAAGATTTCAAATCTTCTTTTAACAATTTAATTTTATATTTACACTTTAAACACATAATCAGTTTTTTGGTATTTTGATAGAATAGATTTAAAATAATTTTTAATCGTTTCAAATCTTCATCTAATTCAAAAGACAGGTAAGTAGTATCTTTTGATTCAACGGATTTACTATCAATTTTCATTTTTACCTTCTCAGATAATGGTCTATATTTCTTATCTTGTAAAGACTCTCTATATGTATATGAGATTATCACAGACAAAAAGGACACATTATTTTTATATTTTTTTAAATTTCTTTTACCGTACCGTCGGAGAATATCCTTTTTTGTAGTTAATAAAATTGTGATAATATCTTGAGTTATGTCATCAACCCGCTGATTATCGAATGTTTTGAAGGAAACATATTTGTGAATCAAATGCCTGCAAAATAGAACTACAATTTGTGATTCATGTGTTAATAAATAATTTAAGTTGAGATATTTTTGCAGGTAATTTTCTATTTTTACTAAGTTATCACCGTTCATTATTCTTTTTGCCTTCGATGATGAGTCCACTAATTTAGATAAATGCGAAAACAAAATACTCTCGATATCCGGAAACAAATGTTTCTGAAATTCATTTTCAGGGTATAAAACAGTTCGAATAAACGAACGAATATATGTGGAATTATTTATCATTTTGAGAAATTACAGAGATTTAATCACCTTTTCCAACAAAAAGCCAAAGGATTGTCTCACAAGATCAGCAGTTTCTAAAACTTCTTCATGATTAAGTGGATTTTCAGAAATCCCTGCTCCGTAATTTGTTAAACACGATATCCCAATAATTTTACATCCTTGCTGAATTGCCTCTTTTATTTCAGGTACAGTTGACATTCCTACGGCATCACCCCCAATTGAGATTATATCTTGGATTTCTGCAGGTGTTTCGTACGATGGTCCCAATGTATAGGTATAAATCCCTTGACGAATAGAATTATTTTGAAGGGGAACACTGTTTATAATGTTATCAGTAATTAATTGAGGTATTTTAACAACATTTACATTGTAGTTTTCATCTATAAAACTATAATCAATATATCCTTCTAGTATCATCAAATCTCCGGGTGCCCAATCTTTCCGTAAGCATCCTGCAGAATTAGTGATTATGATAGTTTTACATCCAAGTGCTTTAAATACTTGTATTGGAAAAGTAACAGTTTCCATAGAATGACCTTCATAATAATGGAATCGCCCTTTGGCACACAATATCGGAGTAGATTCCATATATCCAAAAATAAGTTCACCCGAATGACCTACAACTGTTGTTTGGGGATATCCCTCAATATTTGAATATGGAATAGTAATTTTGGATGAAAGGGTATCCACAAAATCACCCAATCCAGACCCAAGCACAACTGCAACTTTTGGAGGTTCTGGAAATTGATTCATTAATTCTATTGCAATTTTTGTTTCGTTCATTCTGTCTCCGTTGCTAACTGCCCACATGCTGCAGAAATATCTTCTCCCTTACTCCAGCGAACAAGTACTCTGTAAGTCCCTTGCCTATCTTGGAGAATTTTTGAAAACTCTGAAATTCTTTCTTTGGATGGACGTTTATATTTTCCACCTGCTTCATTAAAAGGTATCAAATTAATTTTACATTTTACATTTTTTAAAAGCGATGCAAGTTCGTGTGCATTTTCATTGCTATCATTTATATCTTTTAACATCACATACTCAAACATGATATTTCGTCGTTTGTTTGTAGAAAATATTTTCCCAATATCAACTAAATTTTCAATATTCCATTTTTTATTGATTGGCATTATGTCGCTTCTACTTGTATTATTTGAAGCATTAAGTGAAATTGCCAATTTATATTTTTTCCCCTCATGAATATATTGTTTTATTTTGGGCAATATCCCTGATGTTGAAATAGTTATTCGCAATGAACCCAAATTAAAACCATGATGATGATGCAAAATATCTGCGGAGGTTATAACTGCATCGTAATTTAAAAAAGGTTCTCCCATTCCCATAAAAACTACATTAGTTATGGGTTGATTTGTATGATCACGAACCAAAATCATCTGGTCAATTATCTCGCCAGCAGTCAAGTTCCGCACCAACCCCATTGAGGCTGTAGCACAAAAATCACAGTTTACATTGCAACCAATCTGAGACGAAATACACACGGTATGCCTATCACCATCTATGATACTTACTGACTCAATAAATTTATCATCATGGGTGCGAAACAAAAACTTCTGAGTATCGTCAATTTCTGAGGATTCTACCAATTCAATAGTTAAAGTTAAGAATTCACAGTTTTCATCTAAATATTGCCTAAATGATTTAGACAAATTGCTCATTTTCTGAGGATTGGATTCTCCCTGTCTATATATCCATTCAAACAATTGAGATCCACGATATTTAGTATGCCCAATTTCAATACAATATGCTTGTAATTCGGCTAATCCTAACCCCTTTAAAATAACTTTATCTGTTTGTTGAATTTCCATGAGCGCAAAATTAATACTATTTTACCAAATTAACACCACCACACAAATTTTAACTTATTTCAATTTTATATTGTACGAATTTCTCGATAACGGTAGATTTCAACCCGTTTAAAAGGAAATATTCATGGATAACATACAACTTGTTGAAAAATTAAATAAAAGTAAAGCACTTCTTTCAGAAGAAATTGGTAAAATCATTATTGGACAAAAAGGAATCATTGATTACTTGTTTGTCTCGTTATTGTGTCGTGGGCACATCTTGTTAGAGGGTGTTCCTGGACTTGCCAAAACATTGCTCATAAAAACACTTGCTGAGGCAATGGATTTGCAATTTAGCAGAATTCAGTTTACTCCAGACTTAATGCCGTCTGATATTACTGGAACTGAAATTATTGAAGAAGATCAAACTACAGGAAAACGTGCATTCAAATTTTTTAAAGGACCTTTGTTTGCAAATATTGTTTTGGCGGATGAAATTAATAGAACTCCACCCAAAACACAAGCAGCACTGTTGGAAGCTATGCAAGAGCATAAAATTACTACAGGCGGAACAACCTACGATTTAAAAGAACCCTTTTTTGTATTGGCTACTCAAAATCCAATTGAGCAAGAGGGAACATATCCTCTTCCAGAAGCACAACTTGATAGATTTATGTTTAATTTGTTGATTGACTATCCAACTTCTGATGAAGAAATTGAAATTGTGAAATCCACAACAAGCACTTCTTCTGTAAAACTAAATTCTGTTTTATCTGCGAAAGACTTACAAGATTACCAACAACTGGTACTAAATGTTCCTGTAGCAGATAATGTAATTGAATATGCTGTGAATTTCGTATTAAAAACTAGAAAGGGAAATGACAATGCTCCTAAAGCAACACTGGACTGGCTTGATTGGGGTGCTGGACCGCGTGCAAGTTCATTTTTAATTATGGGTGCAAAAGCACGCGCTGTTTTAGATAATCGTACAACACCTGATATTGCGGATGTACAGTCAATGATAAAGCCTGTACTTCGTCACCGTATTATTCCTAATTTTAATGCAGAAGCTGATGGAATTACACGAGATGACATACTTGAGCAATTGATGAACGACTAAAATGTCCCGCTCACAATATTTAACACCTGAAATAATTTCACGATTAGACAACCTTTCTCTAAAGGCAAGGATGGTCGTTGAGGGGTTTATTGTTGGTTTGCACAAAAGTCCATATCATGGATTTTCAGTGGAGTTTTCGGAGCATCGGGCGTATGGTGCGGGGGATGAAATTCGTCATATTGATTGGAAGTTATGGGGTAAAACGGATAGGTTTTTTGTTAAACAGTTTGAAGAAGAAACCAATTTAAAATCATATATTTTGGTGGATCAAAGTCGCTCAATGGATTATGGAAGTGATGAAAATCAAACAAAATTAGATTATGCTCAAACTCTTTCCGCATCCATGGGGTATTTAATGCTCAAACAACAAGATGCAGTTGGGCTAACACTTTTTGATTCCAAAATCAGAGCGATGATTCCTTCACGGTCAAAGTCGAGCCATTTGAATGTACTATTATCCCAAATGCAAAAAATAAGCCCGGGACCTGAGACTCACATTGCCCCAGTATTACACCAAACAGCTGAAGCCATTAAAAAACGAGGGCTAATTATTTTAATTTCAGATATGTTTGATAATCCCGAAGATATCCTTTCTGGATTGAAACACTTTAGGTACAAAGGGCATGAAGTAATTGTGTTTCATATTTTAGACCCAAAAGAATTATCGTTGGATTTTTCTGAACGAACCCGATTTAGAGATATGGAAACTGGAGAAGAATTAATAACAGAACCTTGGCATATTCAACAAGATTATCAGAAAACGATGGTGGATTTTTGCAATTACTACAAAAATATGTGCGGTCATCATAATATTGACTATGTTCAAATAACAACAGACCAATCACTGGATTTATGTCTAACTGAATACTTAATAAAGCGAAAACGTATAGGGTGAAATGTGATTTACATCGCAAATTTGCTCAATATGTTTTTGTAAATTGAGTGAGTTTTTGGAGGAGGAAATAGAAGGATAAGACCGGGCGAAGTTTGCTCGGTCTTTTTTTAACCTAAAATTATATTTACAATTAAAATGATATCTTGGATGTTCAAACTATTATCTTCATTCATGTCTGCAATCCAATTTTGTTCTGGGGTTGGGGTTGTTGTTTGCAAAACAAAATTTACAAGCTGAACAATATCTAAAATATCAACAATGCTATCTTGGTTTATGTCTCCATGGAATAGTTCATCATTAGCAATATAGTGGAAATCAATCGTTTGATGGGGGAGAATATTTATTTCAAGTGTATCTGTATTGTTTAATACGAATGTATGCTCTCCCTCGGGAAAACCAAAGTGAACAAATCCATTCTCATCAGTTGTAAATACTTTATTATTTAATGTTGATTGGAGCTCAACATTTGCAAAAGGTGTCCCTGGAGTTAGTTCAATAGTTACATCTACCCACCCAGCCAACATATCATCAAACTGCAATACAAATAACCCATTTTGCATATCACTAGCATACACATATCCATTTTGAGTAAAAGGATAAGCACCCCAACATCCAATATATCCATTCCCATCACTTTGAAGATATGTATCGTATGCACCAACTTCTACGGGGTGGGCTGGATCAAAAATATCAATAATTTTAAGCCCAGTTGAATAATGAGAGATATACACCAAATCTCCCAATACATGTACATTGTGTGCTAGCCCATTTTCACCTAAGTATTCACCAGAAAGGGTGATATTCGTTAGGTTTGAAATATTCCAAATTTTGATACTTCTTCCAACTGTTTCTTCTGTGGTTACAAGGTGGGTTCCACTTTCGTTTAACCAAGCATTGTGAGCATATCCTCCAGGTACAGGAATTGTTGCAAGTAGTTGAATATTATCAATATCATAAATTCCAAATTGATATTGCCATCCTTCTGAAATATAGGCAATTCCATCTCGTGTATAAATATCGTGGGTGTCTAGCGCTTGATTGCCAAAGGTGCCTCCATATACAGGGTTTGCTGGGTTAGTTAAATCAGCAATATGAATATTGTCATTCATGTGATGTTCAATAAAAGCAAGACCTGATTCGTTGTCAATCCATAAATTGTGGGATTGCGTAATCTGATTATATGTATCAAGTTGCACTGGTGGATTATCTGGTAGTGGTGATAAGTCAACAACCTGCATTCCAACATCACCACCATACATTTCATTCACAATATATAAATGATGGTCGTGAGTTTTATAGTCGCGATGATAATAATAATCTCCACTCGATGGACCTGGGAAATTACCCACTAAAACTGGCTGTGAGGGGTTGCTAGATACATCTAATATTGCTGAACCAAATTGGTGGCCAACTATTGCATATTCAATGCCTGTTTCGTCGGTATAGCCCCATACATCAGAAACACCATAGTTGTTACTTGCATTGTCAAATTCAGTAACTGAAATTAACTCAACATTAAAATTAATCGGGTTGGCAAGCCCAATTTCTAGGAAAAACCAACCCGACAATATGAGAGTTAAAATAATTTTCAAATTAATCTAACGATATGTTATTTTCCCTTGCAATTTGGCGAACAGAAGGAATGAAAATATCATCAATTTGTTGCATTAGTTTTTTCATTTCATGAACAGCAGTTTGAGAACTACCTGTTGGATCATCAACCTCTAAATCACTTGCTTGTAAAAAATAATCTCGTGAATTGTATGCAAATGAACGCGCTTGATTAAATAATTCATACACCTTTTTGACATCTTCATCTGTATTTTCTTCTGCTAAGTAAAGTTCCCGAGCAGGGTCAAATGCTTCCACTGCTAACCGTTGGTATAAAACACCAACATTATAGTATAAATCAGCATCGTTTGGATATTTGTTCAATAGTTCTTCAGTTAGTTCAATAGCTTCTTTATTTTTGCCTTGATCTATATAAACAAATACAAGTTGTTTGATAATTGGACCAGGGTCATCTGTGCTCTTAAGGGCTTCATGTAAGTGAATTGATGCACCATCAAGATCACCTCGTTTTAAAGATACATCTGCCAATACTTGGTATAATAATGCATTTCCTTCAGATTGAGCTAACCCTTCACGAGCTACCTTTTCTGCTTGTGTAAGATTATCTTGTTGAATGTAAATTGCAGATAATGTGCTATAATTTTCAGCTTTATTGGGATTTAAAATTTTAGCTATTTCAAGTTTATCAATTGCTTTTTCTAACTCACCAGCTTGATAATACTCGACAGCAATATTAAAAATATTTCCCCATTCCTGTTCACGATATGCCGAAACACCTTCGGCAATAGTCGTTACTGGAGTATCACCAAGTCGAAATGGTTTTTCCAATGTTTGGCTAGGGTTTCTTCTCAGAGCTTCTTCAAGCATTTCTGCCATTTTACGATAGTTTTTTTTGGGTTTATATACTTCCGTTGCTAAAAAATATGGAACGTGAGCATTATCAACTTCAGTGGGGTGGTTAAGTGCTTTTAGTCCCCATTCTTCAGCTCTGTCTAAATTTCGTTCAGTTCTAGCTGCTGTTGTAGCTGAACGGTATTCCATACTACCAGATGCACACCCTGCAACAAAAAGTAGTAGAAATGTAATTGCAATTAATTTTATTTTATTCATATTTTTCTCCATTTTAAATTTTATCTCGAATTTGTTTTTTTCTGTTTTCAATCATCTCTAAATTTGCGTCTAATAACCCTTCAACTCCAAACCCTGAAACGGTAAATGAAGCAACAGCAGACCCAGTAATTACTGCCTCTACAATATCTGTTTGGGATTCATTTGCAATATACCCAATGAGTCCGCCTGCAAAACTATCGCCAGCACCAGTTGGGTCATACACATCAATATTAGGTACAACCGGTATTTGGATTCTCTCATCTTTATATGCAATGAGTGAACCGTTTCCACCCTGTTTAATGACCACTATGTCTGGTCCTTTGTCGAGTAAATAACTTCCTGCATCATGAATGTTAGAGTATCCAGTCAATTGTAATGCTTCTTCATCATTCAACAAAAACATATTTGTTTTAGACACAACATCCATTAATCCATTTTTATCTAGGTCAATCCATAAATTCATTGTGTCTGTTACAACCATTTCAATCGATTGCATTTGCTCAAGCACATTCATTTGTAACGATGGATGAATGTTACCTAAAAACAAAATATTTGTATTTCTGAAATCATCCTGAATTTGAGGTGAAAATGTTTCAAACACACCAAGCTCAGTAAAAAGAGTATCTCGTGTGGAATAATCATCACTATACTTTCCACCCCATTGAAATGTCTTTCCATTTTCTACTTGGATATTTTTAGTATCTACACCTTTGTTGTGAAACAAATCCCAGGCGGATTGCGGAAAGTCGTTTCCAACCACTCCAACCAAACTAAGTGGTGCAAACATTGATGTTGCAATTGCAAAATAAGTTGAGGATCCACCCAGTATTTTTTCTCGGTTTCCTTTTGGGGTTTCAAGCGTATCAAGTGCTAATGATCCGACCCCTAATATGGTTTTCTTCGTCTGCATACAGCCGAAAGTTTAGACATATTAAAGTGCAACTTACAACGGGAAAGAGTATGTGGCACATAAGTTTTGTACTTAAATTATAATATGTCAGAATTTACCTATTGTTCATCTTGTGGACAAAAAAATACATACTCAGAAATAGAAGGTCGAAACCGTTTTCATTGTCGTGAGTGCAACACAATCCACTATGAGAATCCAAAACCTACAGCAACATTAATTTGTCCTAAAGGGGATTCATTATTATTAGTTCGACGTGCATTTGAACCCGCCAAGGGAATGTGGAATTTACCGGGTGGATTTATGGAATGTAATGAAACCTTAGAACAAACTTCATCCCGCGAATTGTATGAAGAAACTAATTTACATGGTGAAGCTGTTGAATTATTGGGGAATTGTTCTCATTTTGATACAATGTTTGGTGATGTTTTGCTTATGGGGTTTGAAATGAAAATAGAAGATTGGACACCATTAAAAGCTGGTGATGATGCATCCGAAGTTGGAATATTTCCACTAAATGACTTACCTGAGTTGGCGTTTATTTGCCATCAAAAAATGGTAGAAATTTATCGAAAAAAAGTTCAAATACATGATTAATAAATGTGTAAATTCGATTAAATGTGGGGCATAAAATGAAAAATATCGCAGTAGTATTAGCAGGGTCTGGAGTGTTTGATGGCTCAGAAATTCATGAAGCTACAGCCACTTTGCTGGCTATACAAAAAGCTGGAGCACGCTATCAATGTATGGCGCCAAATACAAACCAGATGCATGCTATAAATCATGTAAAAAGTACAGAACATGATGTTAATAGGAATATTTTAGAAGAATCTGCTCGTATTGCTCGAGGAGATATTTTAGATATTGCAAATGTTAAAAGTGATGATTTTGATGCAGTTATTTTCCCAGGTGGATTTGGTGCAGCCAAAAATTTATCCACATTTGCAGTTGATGGTGCACAAGCAACTGTAAATAACCATGTTCTAAGATTAACACGGGAAATGCACTCAAAAGGGAAACCAATTGGCGCAATTTGTATTGCCCCAGCACTTATTGCAAACATTTTTGATGGTACAGATGTTCATCCGGAAGTTACCATTGGAAATGACGAAACTACTGCGAATGAAATTGAAAAAACAGGAGCAATTCATATCAATAAAATGGTAAATGAAATCCATACTGATTCTAAAAATAAAATAGTAACCACACCTGCATATATGTTAGCTGAAAATATTGCCGAAGTATTTTATGGAATTGAATTGTGTGTGATCAAAATAGTTGAACTCATATAATGCGTTTTTTAATTTTACATGGTCCCAATCTAAATATAATTGGCTTAAAATCTGCTAAAGATGGTAGTAAAATTACACTGGATAAAATCAATAAACATATTAGGCGTTGTGCTAAAAAGTATGATGTTGAATGTAAATTTTTACAAACCAACGAAGAAGGAAAGGCAGTTAATTTTCTTCAAAGAAATAGACATAAAACAAATGGCATTATATTGTTTCCTTCTTCTTGGCAGTATTCTGCTTATGCCCTAGTTGATACACTCGATATTTTAGATATTCCCTTTATCACAATTTCCACTGGCGAAAAGTTAAATCTGCTTCAAGGCATCGATAATGTTTCGGATGAAAATGTTATAAAAGGATGTGAAACTGGTATCGAAACTCTTTACAAATCTATTTCTGACAAGTAAACAAATCTGAGTCAATTTCTGACTTAAACACAATAGTTGCTGGGCCTGTGAGCCAAACTTCTGTCCAATCTGCATTAAATTCGATTGATAAATTACCACCGGGAACTTGGATATTAATGGGTGAGCTAAGTTTATATTTCTGAGCTAAATAGTATGCCGATGCGGTAGAACCCGAACCACAAGATAGCATCACATTTTCGATTCCTTTTTCGTAAGTGATTACCTTAATTGTTTCTTTGTTTATAATTTCTACACAATTTACATTAATTCCATGGGGTGAAAAATAATCACTATAACGAATTATTGGACCAATTTCAAAAACTAACTTTTGAGTAACATTTTTTATTTCAGCAACAAAGTGTCTTGCTCCAGAATCAACATGTTGACCAATGCAATTTTCAATTTTAACTTCATCTGTTTTAAATGAAGGAGGTCTCATCGAAAGACGAATATTTTCTTCATCAATTATTTGAATTTGATGCTTACCATCACCCGTTATCATAGTCATGTTCTCTGTACATTTTCCCAGGGAATGCATAACCAAACCAGCACATCGAGCACCATTAGCACACATGGTTTCCCAACTACCATCTGAGTTGTAATAGTCCATTTTAAAATTGGCAGATTTAGATTCAGATAAAATAAGTACACTATCTGCACCAATACCTGTTTTACGGTTACAAATTTGCTGGATAAAACTGGGGTCAGAAATTAATGTTGGACAGTCTTCTTTTTTTAAAATGATAAAATCATTTCCGGTACCATGTGCTTTGGTAAAGGGTATTTTCATGAAGGAAAGTGATTTAGATAGTACCCAATAAAGTACACCATTCCCAAAATTGCAAGCTGGAGCGGACGTAAAATATCTACCCATAATTTATATTTTAAATTACCATCTAAATATGAGCTGGTTTTTGATCTGATGATATGTACCATGACAATGGCAATGAGCCCCAGTGTTAATTTGGGATGGAATTTTGGGATACTAAACCATACAGAACTTTTGATTAAAATGATAATTCCTAGCAATAGTACGAGAGAAGAAAACACATTTTCTCCAGATATGAGTCGCCCATAGACTGGAGTTTTCAATTTGTCAGGATCGCTTCGATATAAAACCCAAATAATGGTTGATGCCATTGCATTGATAATAAATATATTGGTTGCCCATCTATGTAAAACAAATAAATTTTCCATTATTCCTCCAATTCAATTTTGATTGTATTCCCAACTGTATCACACTGGTGTTTAATTTTTTCTGCATCCCCTAAAATTACGATTACTATATTATGAAGTGGAAAATATTTTTTTATACATTGATTAACCTCCTCTAACGAAACCTGTTGCAAATTGGTAATATAATTTGATACCCACTCGCTTCCTCTATTGAAAAAATGGCTATTGAGCATATTTGCAACCTTATCACTATTTGTTTCTAGTGAAAGTGGGAATGTACCCGACATATAGCTAATAGCAGTATCAAATTCTTCTTGTGAGATACCTTTTTCTTGGAATACTTGCAACTCGTTTAAAATAATCTCTAATGCTTGTTGTAATGTATCATTTTGTGTAAATGTTTGAATTGAAAACATACCTGAATGTTTACTAATTTGGAATCCACTTCCAATTGAATAGGTAAGACCGCGTTTAACTCGAACTTCCTCCACTAGGCGAGATGTGAACCCTCCACCCAACACGGTATTTGCAATTCTAATTGGGAAATAGTCCGGTGAATTAGCATGAATCCCAACACTACCAATTTTAATTTGACATTGTTGCAATTTGGGTTTGTTCACCAAAAATATTTCTTTTGAGTCAATATTTCTTACATTTTGAACTTTTGCAGATTTTGATTTATATCCACTCCAATTTCCAAAGAATTGATGGCAAAGTGGGATAACTTTTGATTTTTTAATATTTCCAGAAATTGCAATAGTTGAATTTTGGGGTGAAAATAGTTTGGTAAACTCATCCCTTAATTGTTTAGTTGTTATGGGTTGAATAGTATTTTTATCACCATATACAGGAAGTGAGTAGGGGTGGTTTGTACCAAAAAATAATTTTTGAAAATAAAGTGCATTCAATGTTGGAGGGTTATCTTTTATTCCATCAATTGCTGTTAAAATTCTTCTTTTTTGTCGGTCTAACTCACTATCTAAAAACTCTGGTTTTAAAATTACTTCTGAAAATAATGAGAGTGATGATTCAATGTTGTTGGATAAAAATTCACCTGAAATTATGGTTCTATCGTGAGTTGTAGAAACACCAACATACCCACCTAAATATTCAATTTCTTCTGCAAATCCAGTTGCATTCCTCCCATTCACATGGGTTGTAAGTAGTTCACCTAATAAAAATAGCACTCCATCGGACGCACCTTTATGAAATGGAGTTGAATCAATTTGACATTTTATATTAACAATTGGTAATGCATTATTTTCACTGAATAAAATTGTTAGTCCATTTTCAAGTTGGAGGGTTTCATAATCAAATGAAATAGCAGATGTATTTTGTTCCACGTTCATACAGCATTGCTTTCAGGAGTAACGTGAATAATAGTTCTATTATTTTTAAACAAATATTGCTGTACACATTCTTTCACATTGTCTTCCGTAACATTTTCATATCTACTTGATAAATCAAAAAACGTGTGGGCATTACCAAATAATAATTCGTGGTTTGTGAGAGTAGAACACTTCCCATGCAAGGAACTAACATCATGAACTATTGAAGTCAATAACATATTTTTTGCTTTGTCTAACTCTCGTTTAGGAATCGGATTTTCAATAAATTTTGTCAATTCATCATCAAAAATATCTAGTGCATCTTTACCAAAGTGACCATTTTGAACTGTAAATCCAAATGTGATTAACTCATTATCCTTACCCCAATGAAAATTTGCATGGCAATTAATGGTAATCTGGTGTTCATACACCAATCGTTTATATAATCTTGAACTTTCACCCTCGCTTAAAAGATATTGAAGTATATCAAACACTGGAAACTGTTCATGTTTTGAATTAACGGAGTGATAGCCAATTAGCAGATGTTCAATATTTGTTGGTTTCTCTAAATGAATATACCGTTCTTCAGTTTGTTTGGGTTCAATAATAGGTGAAACATTCTCTAGTGAAAAAGGTTGGATATTTCCATAATATTGTTCAATTAACTCAAATCCATATTTAGCTTCTATATTTCCAGCCAAAACCAAAATTGCATTATTAGAGGCATAATATTTTTCATAAAAAGACTGACAATCATCCAAATTTATAGATGCAATATCATCCATCCATCCCAAAATTGGGTTCTTATAAGTGTGGTACTTAAAGGCATTTTTATAGAGTATTTCCCACTGACTTCCTTGAATAGAATCGTCAACAGCCATTCGTCGTTCTTCCTTGACAACCTCTTTTTCCGACGTGAGCATTTTATCTGTTAGTTCAAGATGTTGCACCCTATCCCTGTTCATATCTAAAATAGTCTCAATATTCTTAGATGGAAACATTTCAAAATATGAAGTAAAATCTCGGGAAGTCCACGCATTGGAATATCCTCCCTGTGATTCAAGAATAGAATCAAATTGACCATTAGGATATTTTTTTGAACCATTGAACATCATGTGTTCAAAGAGGTGGGCAATCCCAGTTTTATTGTTGTGGAGGTTCTGCCCCCCTACATTAAATGTTAATGTAGAGCAAATAATAGGAAGCGAATCATCTTCAATTATCATTGCTTTGAGTCCATTATTTAATTGTACTTTGTGTACCGGAAATTGAAAAGATAAGCTATTTTTCATAAGATATTGTCATTTTGAAGCATGAAATTTAGCCCATATATACTGATATTTCCTTATATAGTTTGGGATAACAAAGGAATTAAATGAATCATATTAATGCTATTCAAATATTAAAAGATGCGTGGGTGCTTGTAAAAGAAAAATTGAACATCCTACTAAGTGTAGTTGGGGTAATAATACTTTTTAATTTAACCAGTACATATTTGAATTCTACAATTGGGGGAAACTCACCCTTGCATGGTACAATATTTAGTGGTGCCTCACGTTTATTTTTGATGGGATTATCTTTAGGTGCAATTCGAGTAATTTTGGATATTATTCAAAATATTGAAACCAATATTAGAAATTTGTTTGGATATTTTCATAAACTCACACCCTATTTATTAGCTTCATTAATGTTTGGACTTTGTTTATTTCTCGCCATAATTCCAGCTATACTATTTTTAATTAATACTTTTGGATTGGATGTGTTTGAAGCTGTGTTTAATGAAGAGTACTTTGATATTTCATCACTCACTCAAAATATCCCATTTCCTTTTCCTGATTTAGATTTTGGACCAATTGATGGTGTGATTTTCTTGCTTTTATTTATTATTCCAGTTGGATTTGTATATCTTCGACTTATGTTTTTTGATTATTTCATTGTGGACCAAGATGCAAGTTCGTTAGAATCACTCAAATTGAGTTTTTACATTACTGGTGGAATAACTGGCGAATTGTTAAAATTAATTTTACTATTGGCTATTTTAAATATTATTGGAGCACTTTTAATGTTTGTAGGATTAGTATTTACAATTCCACTTTCAATGATAGCATTAGGGTTGGTGTATAAAGTGCTTTCTAAAAATATATTAATCTGACAACTTTATAATAGTTTTATGTACCTGTTCTAATAGTCCATTTACACCAAGCGATTCATATTCCTCTGGGTTTGTAGGATCACCTATTTGGAGGATTACTTTTCCTGGTTTTAGTGTCCATCTTGTCTTTGGCTTATACTCAAATGCACCTTTAACACCAACAGGAATAATAGGTGTACCAGTATTTATTGCCATGTGAAATCCACCCTTTTTGAGTGGTTTTACTTTACCATCAGTTGTACGAGTACCTTCAGGCAGTATCCCTATATGGTATCCTTCTTTTAAAATCTTTTCAGCCTTTTCAATTCCTCTAATCGATTGAATTCTATTTGATCTGTCAATTGACACGGCGCGTATTCGTTTAAGTATTTGTGCATAAATAGGATATTTAAAATTTTTCTTATCTGCTACACCAGTAAATTTACCATTAACAAGAAGAGGAAAAATAAACGAATCAATAAAACTCGAATGATGCATCATGACGATAAAATTACCTTTTTTAGGGATTGACCCAATCACTTTTGGATTTACTCCAAGGCACAATAAACCACCTCTGCAAAATGGTTTGATTAGCTTATATGCAAAGTCAATTGGAAATATAAAAAAACCAATAAATGTTATGAGTCCTAACGTAACGAAATAAAGAGAAAATAATACATATCGAATAAAACTGTGAATAATTGAAAACATTAAAATGGATTCTCCTGAGATAAGTATGGAAATAATTTATGGTTTGCTTTAGGAAAAGCAAAGTGTTGAAGTTCGGTTGGATGTATCCATTTGTATTCTTCATTATTGTTAGTTTTGAGATTCCCCGTTTTAATTTTACAATTATAGGCAGACATTGTAATTGAAAAATGGCTATATGTATGTTTTACAGTTCCAATTTTAGAACCAACTATTACTTTTGCACTTAGTTCTTCTTCAATTTCACGTTGCACACAACTTTCAAGCGATTCCTCACCATTTACTTTACCTCCTGGAAATTCCCAGAGCCCACCTAAATGCCCATTTGACTTTCGTTTATTAATAAAAATGCTATCATCTTTCCAAATGACGCCTACTCCAACATTATAATGTGGTGTTGTGCGTTTCTTGAGGATAATTGGATACTTATCCACAAAATTATCCCCATGTGCTTTACAGAATAATTGAATTGGACATGTCTTACAATGTGGTGACTTTGGTATGCAAACATTACGGCCTAAATCCATTAATGCTTGGTTAAAATCACCTGGTGATTTTTGTGAAATTTTATCTGCTAAATAGGATTTTATTTTAGATAGTTCCATAGAAGAGTTATGATTAATACATAATAGTCGTGATAAAACGCGTTTTACATTTGCATCAATAACTGGGTAGGGTTTGTTTCGAGCAATGGATAAAACTGCTGATGCAATATATTCACCAACACTGGGTAGGGTAATAAACTTATCGTAAGATTCTGGTATATTCCCATTATATTTATTTAGCACTTCAATAGATGCTTTTCTAAAGTTTCGTGCACGAGAGTAATATCCTAACCCCTCCCATAGCTTTAACACGTCATGTTCGCTTGCATTTGCGACATCTTCAATTGTAGGGAACTTGTTAATCCACTTTAAATAGTAGGGTATTACAGTTTTAATTTGGGTTTGTTGAAGCATAACTTCAGATAACCAAATTTTGTAAATATCTGATTCACCCCTCCATGGCATTTCATGGTTGTTTTTGGAATACCAATTCAATAATTCTGTTGAGAATTGACTCATTTAATCTCTGACTGAGCCATAACCATATTCCATGATAAATTTTCCAACAATTCATGTACTGATTCAATTTCTTCAATTCCAATATTTTGCATTATATCAAAGGTTGACTCATCTATTTTTGCATTAAGTTTGTCAACCACTTCATCACCATTTGGTGTCAATTTAATGTAGAATATGCGTCTGTCAAATTGATCTTGTTCCCGTTCAACATATCCCAAATGTTTAAGTTTGTTAAAATTACGGGTGAGTGTGCTATTATCTATCCCCAATAGTGTAGCAAGTTTTGCCATGGGCATTCCCTCAAAAGGGACGGATAATAAAAAATATGCCTGCGACATAGTCAAATTATACTTCGAGGCAACTTGCCGTAGAATTGCATTTACACTAATGGAGATATCAAGTAACTGTTCAGAGAAATTCATAGTTGTATATTACAACATATTGCAAGTTAATCAAAAAGGGAAATCAATAAGGGTTCATTTATTTCGTTAAGATGATGCACAACTGTGTTTGCTTTTGCTAACTCTTCGGGTTCAACTGATCCAGATAATGCAATAACTTTTGCACCAGCAGATAAACCAGACGCAATACCATGAACAGAATCTTCAATAACAACACATTTACCTGGTTGAACATTAAGTTTTTTCATCATCGTTAAATATGGTTCAGGATGGGGTTTGTTATGTGTTGTCATTCCACCAAAAATGACAGAATCAAAATGTGAACTTACATTAATTTTATCATTTAGCCAATTATACATATCTTCATTAGTTGCGGTAACTAAACCACGTTTAATATGTCGAATTCGATTCATTAAACTTAAAAACCCAGGCATAAAATCAAGATGTTTACTGAATACTTCTAGTAAATATTCTCGCCCCTTATTCATAAATACTTGTCTGTTTTCTGAAATATTATACCGACTCATGCTTAAAGTGTAAAAATGTTCTTCAGATGCTCCCCGAAATAATTTCCAATCTTCATCGGGAATATCAACTCCATATTCTTTGAACAATTTACTCTCAGCCATAGCATATAATCGTTCTGAATCTAAGGTTACACCATCCATATCAAAAATGATAGCATCAATATATTGTTCTATCATGGAAGTGCGGTTATAGTTTTACAATGGTTATAAAAGAAGTCTTTTGTATTTTCTATTTCATCAAAAGAAAGTGGACGAATAAATGCATGGTGGTCTTTCTTAAAATTAGCAATTACTTGCCAAACTCCAGGGGTATACTCTTGAGGAGAGTACACAATATTTTCGGCACCCCATCTACCAGATGTTGGACCAGCCATAGAAATTGTATTTACTACCCCATCATTTTCGAACCATTTTGAATTGGGTGCATTTTTATCACGACCCATCGTATATGCAGGAGACCATAAATACCAAAACGTTCCTCCATCTGGCACATGATTACCAGATTTTTTTTCATGAGTTGTAGTCGTAGTTATTGAAAAATAGTAGGTACTATCATCAGATGTGTAAATTGAATTAAAATCTCTAGCTCCTTCAATGGACAAATCCCATGCTGAAAAATTGGTAGATTTATCAAAAGGAAGGTTTGCTATACGTTTCATATATTGAGAATATGGTTCCTTTTCTTTTCGTTCTAATCCCCATTGTTCGAGGTCGAGATTAAAAAATTTCTCAATTATTTTATTGTTATTAACTACGCCTAACCATTTTGCCATTTTTTGTGCAAATGGGAAAATATTATTCATTATTGGTGCCAAAGTAGTACCATCATGAGGAGTAGAAATGGTTGTGATACTTTTTATCCACCCATCATAACTGGTTTTTAGCAAATTACTATCTTCATTTCCAAAAGAATTTTGCAAGAGATATTCCAACATACGTGCAGTTGTACCACCTTGACTATGCCCAATAATGTGGACAGGATGTTCTGCATCCCAATCTGGGTAAAATCCTTCAAACACTTTTCCATCAGGTTTTTGGACTAAACCAAATTCTTCTGAATGTGCATTTCCGTAATCTACTTGTCCACCTTTGATTTGGGTATATAATTCAACAGCTCTATCCCAATTGGATGAAACAGGTCCAACGGATGCAGTATATACAGTGAATCCTTGTTCTCGAAGATAATCTTCTAAATCAAATGAACCACCCCAGTAATAATAGCCCAACATTTCATCACGACCCCAACCAAAAAAACCATGTACTAAAATAATAGGGGGTTGTGAGTTTGCAAATAATCCAGAAAGGAATAATATGAGTAATAGTTTTTTCAATATAAATATATTATTGCAACGCCTTAATTCTATCAACAACTGGGGGATGGCTATAATTTAAAAATACAGTTAAAGCATGTGGGGTTAAATTTCCCAAGTTTTCTGCAGATAACCGTTTTAGACCTGTAATCATAAACTCGGATGAGCCTGTAGTGTCTGATGCAAAGGCGTCTGCTTCAAATTCATGTTTACGAGAAAACGCGTTAGAAATAATGGACAAAACTAAATCAACAGGGGAGTATAAAATACCAAAAAATAAAATACCACCATACACAGAAGTCTCACTCACTTGAAATGCATCAAATAAGGGTTTACTACTAATGAATATTGAAATCAAAAAGAACATAATGCCTGTCTGTAAAATGCCAGTTATTGTTCGTTTAATAATATGTTTCTTTTTAAAATGACCAACCTCATGGGCAATTACTGCAATCAACTCTTCAGCTGGATGTTTTTCTATAAGGGTATCATACAGAGCAATGCGTTTCTTTTTGCCGAATCCACTAAAATAGGCATTGGAATGAGCAGACCGTTTTGAGCCATCCATTACATCTATTTTGGCTAATGGAAAATCCACATTTTTAGCATATTTAGTAATTGCATCAAGCAGATCACCTTCTTCTAAAGGAGTAAACTTGTTAAACATGGGTGCAATTAAACTGTTAAATAAAATAGGTGTTACAACAATGAAAAGGGAAACCAGACCCCAGGCATATATCCAACCAAACTCACCTGCTTTTTCAAAAAAGAGTAATATTCCACCCATTATAATTCCACCTAAAATTACAGTGATAAAGTAGGATTTAATTTTATCCAATATGTATGTTTTTGGAGTTGTTTTATTAAATCCAAATTTTTCTTCAATAACAAATGTACTATATAAACTAAAGGGAAGAGAAATAATATCTTGAATGATGAAAATGAACCCAAAAAAGAGTAATCCCGAGGTGATAGAGGAGTACCCAAACGAGCGAACGAATTGGTCAAATACATTAAAATAACCTCCCAAAATAACTACCAAAATTATAATGATGTCAAACGTAGATGTTAGTAATGCAAACCGAGTATTTGTTTTTAAATATTCTTGTGATTTAGCATATTTTTCCTGGTCATAAAACTCTTCAAAACCATCAGGGATGTTCTGTGATACCGACTGAACATTTAATAATCGTGCAATGGTTCTTAAAACAAACTCACCAATTATTGCCACTAAGATTATTGTTAAATAAGGGTTCATAAAACCTCACCTTTACCCGATAAATCTAAATAATATTGTGCAGTTACTCCCGTTCCAAAAGGCACCCCTAAAATAATTCCTATTCCTGTCCATGTTAGGATGGTTTCAATTAACTCAACTATCAATACCATTACAAATATTTCCCACCATTGTCCATTCACTAACTGACCTGAAACTCGAAATGCGTCAGAAATTTCTAAGTCCTCATTCATGATTAAATAAGGTACAAAAACCCACCGAACCATCAAGTAAATTCCTGGAATTACGAAGCAAATTAAACCTATACCAATTCCGATTACAGAGATTAGTGATGAGCCCAGCATTGGACCAAATTTATTAAATCCAGGTGAAATAAATTTCCCAATTTGGATTTGTCCTCCATTTACAACATCAATTATGGATTTAATATATCCCCCCCAAAGAGCTGGAATTGCTAAAATCCCGATAATTGTAACAGCAAAAATAATGGTTAGAACAATTGCTATTACAGAGTTTGCCACGATGGGTACAATTTGGTCTAACTGTTCGTTAAATACTTTTTTAAATGCACGTTCTATGGATGGTTGAACTACTATTGACATGACTTTCTCCTTATCTTGAATTAGAGGTATATTCTACCAATTTTAATGCGTTTAAACAAACACCTTTTTGATGTTCAAAATCATTCTTTGTTCCAAGGGGATATCCAAGCGGATCTGGGACAGGATAAAATGTAGGACACCCAACTAGTTTGGTTATTTCTGGAATTATTGAAATGGATACCGTGGCAATATTTACTTTTTCTAATTGTTCTTGGATCAAGCACACTACTTGATGACACATTGGTCATACGGGTACCAATAAAACAATATCCACATTATCTTTTTTGCATTGTTCAACTATATTTTGTATGGTAATTTTTATGAACCGCCCCGGAGCGGTAATTGAACCCATAATAGAAAAGTGCCTATGATTTAAGTTCCCTATTTTCTTTTCGTCAACTAGAGATTGCAAATGGGGAATGGGTAATACAGAAAATGGATTTTTTTCTATTCCTGAATGGTCAAACGTACTACTTCGATGATGCTCAACTAATTCTTCTTTTTTAACAGTGGTTGGAATTTCTCTTACAGACCAATCGCCACCACGTATTTTTTCATCAAAAGGAGTTTGGGTGTTTTTAAGAGAAAACCCAGCAGTTGTAATAAGAGCAATTTTGCTTTCAATAAATAGTTTTGATAGACGAGTGGGAGAACAGTTTTTGATTTTTCTCCAGGGATACACTTTTAAACCCAATTTATCTTTAAAGGAAAGATGGGAAAGTTTGTCAATATGAAAACTATCTATCATTGCTTCACAGAATGGATAAAATTAATACATGTCTCAAAATCAGTATATCTATGAGACTTAAACCCAAATTTCTGTGCTGACTTTACATTGGACCACATATCATCAATAAAAACAGATGAATCTTTGTTTGCTTTTGCTTCAAATACAGCAAATTGAAAAATTGCATGGTTTGGTTTTCTAACTCCAGCTTCTTCAGAAGTAATAATTCCATCTACTTTATTTAAAAATGGAAACTGCTTTTGTAGATGAGAAATATGTAGGTTTGTAGTGTTTGAAATAAGCCAAATTTGAAATGATTCTTTTAATGTTATCAACTCACCAACTAGAGGAAGCTCTCCAACTTGCGAATTCATCCATATATCTTTTAGCCATTCGTAGTCAATATTTTCACCGTGAGGTAAGGCATATTGTAAATCTTGAAAATATTGTTTGAAATTTATTTCTCCTCGTTCAAGACGCATAAAAATTTCACCCAAAACAATATCTTTTACTTTTAAATAAGGAGTGTTTATCTTTTTTGCTATTTTTTGTATAACAACAGATTGGTCAATTCCCAAAAGTACACCAAATAAATCTAAGAAAAGTGTTTTCATTTATTGGATTCAGGATTCAAGTCAATAATCAGCATTTAATATCCAACAACCAATACCTATCAACAAATAACTGTTTTCTCACCATTCAAATGGTCCGTCAACAATTTTCCATAGATACCATGAAGCATAGGTTCGGTAGGGTTTCCATTGTTTGGATTCTTCATCCATGAGTGCTGGAGATGGTAATGAATCCATTTTGTACAAATGCATAAACCCCTTTTGAATTCCCAAATCATTAAGAGGAAAAACATCTGGTCTATTTAGGGTGAACATTAAAAACATATCTGCTGTCCATTGCCCAATTCCTTTAACTTGCATTAGTTCATTGCTTATTTCTGAATCATTCATGTTCCCAAAATTATCAAAATGTAATTTATTATTTCTGCAATGCTCAGAAAGATTAATAATGTAATTGGATTTTTGGTTTGATAATCCAACTGACCTTAGTGTTTCAAATGGGACATTGAGTACCATCTTTGGAGTAGGGTAAGAAGCAGAATCAAATAAATTAAGGAATCGTTTATAGATGGTGTTTGCAGCTTTTCCACTAAGTTGTTGAAACACAATTGCTCGTACTAAAGATTCAAAAAAGTTTGTCTCTGGTGCAAAATCAGGCAAACCAAAAGCAGATTCTAATTGAACAAATCGACTATCTCGTTCTTTTAAATATGAAATTGCATCACTATTTGTCATAATTGACAATCATAAATTTGCAAAGTACTTCCTTCATTAAATGGAGTTTGAACATGGTCGCCCCACACGTTATTAATGGTAAAACCTGCATCAGTTAAAATGCGATTCATGGTATCTGGAAAGTACATTCGCATAGTGAAATTATAATTACGATTATCTGCTGGAGTTTCAGCTTTATAATACCACGATATTTTATTTATTTCAGTTGTAGGGTCATAACTGGAGGTTTCTTCAACTTCAATTTTTTCATTGGTTACTGAGTCAATATATTCCATAACTGGATATCGCATATTTTCGGGTTGGTAAAGAAATAGAGGGTCAGGCACAAATATATCAATAATAAATCTACTTTTACCTTTTACCATGTGTTTTTTAACACACTCAAAACATGCAAATGCATCTTCATTTTTCAATAAATGCAGGAATGAATTAAATCCAATGAAAATTAAGTCATAAGTTTGATTGAGATTAAAATCCCGCATATCTCCTTGAATAATTGAATGTTCATATCTAAAATGAGATATTTTTTCTCTAGCAGTTTCACAAAATTCTGAAGATATTTCTAACCCTGAATAATCTGCTCCTTCACGTATTAAAGGCACCGCCAATCGACCTGTCCCCGATGCAAGCTCTAGTATTTTTTTATTGGGGGTCGTATCTAGGATGAGTTTCCAAAATTCCATATCATCTTTTTTCCAGTACATTTCATCGTCATACCGTTGAGAATCATGGTAAATAGTATTCTTAAATTCTGAAGTATCGAAGGTCATTTTTCACTTAATAAAGCACCAAGTTCTGTTCGCAGTTGAGAAATTTTCTCTGCATCACCACCCTTATTTTCTAACATGGTAAGAACTGCAAGTGCTTGATTAAAATGTTGTTGTGCTTTGAGTACATTTACCAATGTAAACGTAGCCATATTTGGAGTTATTTTAAACTCATCTTGGGTAGCAACTTGAACCTGTTTGGGTTTTTGTTTTTTTACATCACTTTTTGGTTTCTTTGGTATAGGCTTTTCCTGTATTGTTTCTTTTTCTTTGGGTTCTATTGTTTCTTTTGTAGATTCAGTAACCTGAGAATTCCAATTTACAACTTGGTCATCATCAGGAAGCAACTCACCTAGTTTATAAACATATTTTTGAGTGGAATTTTTACTCCGTTTTAATGATGTTTGCACCTCAATTAAAATACGCAGAGCATTAATATGCACAGGATTTTCATCAACTACTTGTTTTAACAACTGTTCCGCAGGTGCTAATTTGTTTTCCAGCAAATTGACTTTGGATAAAATATATTTTCCATCTGTATTGTAGGCATCATGTTTAAGCCCAATTTCACATACTTTGCGTGTACGAGGTAAGTCTTTATATTGCAAGTAAAGGTCTGCTAACACTGGAAAATAAGGCGTACCAAAATCTTCTGCAAACTTATTTTCTAAAAATATTTTATCCTTAGTGATATCCATTAAAGCGGAATATTTCCATGTTTTTTCTTAGGATTAGTATCAACTTTTGTGGACAACATTTCAAGACCACTAATGAGTCGTTGGCGAGTCTCTGATGGTTTTATCACATCGTCAATATACCCTCGCTCAGCTGCAATATAAGGGTTGGCAAATTTTTCGCGATAATCATCCATAAGTTCTTCAACTTGTTCATCATGGTTTTTAGCATCTGCTATTTTCTTTTTCCACAAAATTTCTACGGCACCTTTAGGTCCCATTACTGCAATTTCTGCCGTTGGCCATGCAAAGTTTAAATCAGCTCGGATATGTTTAGATGACATCACATCATAGGCACCGCCATACGCTTTTCGAGTGATAACAGTTAGTTTTGGTACAGTGGCTTCTGCAAATGCGTATAGTAATTTTGCACCATGCTTTATTATTCCTCTCCACTCTTGATCGGTTCCTGGTAAGAAACCTGGCACATCTTCAAACGTAATAAGTGGAATATTAAAGGCATCGCAAAATCGCACAAATCGTGCAGCTTTTAGAGATGAGTCGATATCTAAAACTCCTGCTAAGTGAGCAGGTTGATTTGCAACAATTCCAACTGAATGGCCACCAATACGGGCAAATCCAACAATAATATTTTGTGCATAATCTGCATGCACTTCAAAAAATGAATCGAAATCAATTATTGCATTCAAAACCGTGTGCATATCGTAGGGTTTATTTGGGTTTTCAGGAATAAGGGAGCTTATTTCATTAGATGAAATATTCGGTTCAGAAATAGTTTCAGAAAATGGGGCATCCTCAAGATTGTTGAGTGGAATATACGACATTAATTTTCGTATTTGTTGTAATACTTCAATTTCATTATTACAAGAAAAATGAGCAACCCCTGATTTTGAAGCATGTGTATTTGCACCACCTAAATCTTCCATAGTTACTTCTTCATGAGTAACAGTTTTTACCACATTTGGGCCTGTAACAAACATGTGACTTGTTTGTTTTGCCATAAAAATAAAATCGGTAATAGCAGGGGAGTAAACCGCTCCACCAGCACATGGACCAAGCACTGCGGAAATTTGAGGGACAACTCCTGATGCAAGGGTATTCTTTAAGAAAATATCTGCATAACCTGCCAAACTTACAACACCCTCTTGAATACGAGCACCACCAGAATCATTAAGTCCAATTACAGGAACACCAATTTTTAATGCCATATCCATCACTTTGCATATTTTTTCTGCAAATGATTCTGAAAGAGAGCCACCAAAAATGGTAAAATCTTGAGAAAAAACCATTACTTTGCGACCATCAATTGTACCGTAACCTGTGATTACCCCATCGGTTAGAAACTTTTGCTTTTCCATGCCAAAATCGGTTGCTCGATGTTGCACAAACATATCTAATTCAACAAATGAATTTTTATCTAATAAAATATCAATTCGTTCACGAGCAGTTAACTTATTTTTATCATGTTGTTTTTGGATGCGGTTTTCACCACCACCCAGTTTGGCTTGTTCACGTTTTGCATCTAGCTCATTGAATTTTTCGTTATGTTTATGATCTGTGCTCATTTACCCATTCCTGAATATAATTTACGGTATCTTCAACTACTGTTCCGGGTCCAAATAATTTACCTACACCTAAATCATTCAATTTTTTCATATCCTCTTCAGGAATAATACCTCCACCAGTTAAAAGTACATCGGACAAACCTCCATCATCCATTAGACCTTTAACTTTTTTAAACAACGTCATGTGTGCACCACTTAAAACTGAAAGTGCAATTACATCTGCATCTTCTTGAACAGCTGCACTTATAATCATTTCCGGAGTTTGACGTAACCCTAGGTAAATAACTTCCATTCCAGCATCACGATATGCACGTGCTAAAATTTTAATTCCTCTATCATGTCCATCAAGCCCAGGCTTTGCCATTACTATTCTAATTTTTTTACTCATCCATCAATCCTTGCTATCTAAAATAAATGTTACAGGACCATCATTTGTTAATGTTACATCCATCATGGCTCCAAATTTACCATTTTCTACATGTAATCCCTTTGTTTTTAGTAAATTAGAGAACTCAAGATACAGTTTTTCTGCTTTCGCGGGGATTGCTGCACGGATAAAACTAGGTCTTCTACCCTTCTTCCAATCCGCGCAAAGTGTAAATTGACTCACAACCAAAATGGAACCATTTACCTCATGAATGGAAGTATTCATATTCCCATTTTCATCTTGAAAAATTCTAAATCCATTAATTTTATTGACTAAAAATTCAACGTCTAATAACTCATCATTTTCATAAACACCTAATAAAATCAGAAGTCCATGTTGAATTTTCCCCACTATATTATTTTCAACAGATACACTTGCAGAAGAAACACGTTGTAAAACAGCAATCATGGATTAACTCACCCACACATTTGTATCACCAAAGATATTTCGTAATTTATTAACAACCTGTACGTCTGGAGCAATGCGAATATTGCCCGCCTTAACTCGTTTAGCATTACCTTGTGTTGATAATAGATGAATTACTAAAGAACATCGACCCTTATTGTCAACAGCAATTGAATTTATCTCGTTTAACAATTTTTCATCTTCATTGTGAATATCAAATTGAATGTTAACATTTCTGCTGAGTCTCCCGCGAGTAGTCTCTAATTGGAAAATATCATCAGCAACTAATTTAAGTACGTCAGCATCTCCATTTTGGTTTGATGGTTTTCCACAAACAAATATTTTTTGATCTTCAATCAATAAGTCTTTATTTTTCTCGTACGATTCACTAAAAACAAATACTTTAGCTTTACCCATAAGACCATTCATTTCCATTATTGCCCAAGGTCTATTTTTTTTATCAAATCGTACTTTAACATCAGAAACTATTCCACCAAATCTAATTTCTTTTGGAAGTCCTGAGCTTAAATCAAGTGGGTTTACGTTGTCAAACTCTTTTAAATCATCAATAAAATCTTCAAGTGGATTACCAGATAAATAAAATCCTAGGAGTGCTTTTTCTCGATTCAACTCCTCTTCTTTAGACCAAGGTGCTGCCTCTTCTAAATCTGGTGCAGATAAACTTGAATCCGAAGAACCACCAAATAAACTCGCTTGATTTGATTCTTTTTCTTCTTGGTATTTTTGACCGTATTTAATGGCATCATCAATTGCTAATAATTGTTGGGCTCGGTGTCCTTCTAAATCTTCACAAGCCCCAACTTGGATTAAACTTTCTAATACTTTTCTATTAATTGACTGAGGAGCAATTTTACACAGGTCAAAAATAGTTTTAAATGTTCCATTATTATCTCTATCTTCGGAAATAAGTTCACATGCTTTATGCCCAACATTTTTGATGGCTGACAATCCATAAGCGATTGTTTTTTTATCAATTGCTATAAATTCAGAATAAGATGAATTCACATTAGGAGGGAGTACTTCAATCCCCATTTCTTTAGCTGCCGAGATTAAGGTAACCACTCTGTTTGTATCATTTACCTCAGAAGAAATATTGGCTGCCATAAACTCAGCAGGATAATGATATTTTAACCATGCAGTTTGATATGCTACCAAGGCATACGCAGTTGAATGACTTTTATTGAATCCATATTGTGCAAATTTTTCTAAAAGATCAAAAATTTTTGTCGCTACTTTTGTTTCTATTCCAATTCCTTCAGCACCTTTTACAAAATCAATTTTAAAGGCTGCCATTAAATCTGCTTTCTTTTTACCCATCGCCCGACGCATCATATCACCTTGTGCAAGCGTAAATCGTCCAACAGTTTGACTAATTTGCATTACTTGTTCTTGGTAAACAATAATACCATTTGTTTCTTTTAAAATTGTTTCAAGACTTTCATGCAAATAACTAATTTTAGATTTACCATGTTTTCGTGCAATAAACTCAGGGATATTTGCCATTGGTCCAGGCCTATAAAGTGCATTCATTGCAATTAAATCTTCAAGGCAAGTGGGTTTGAGTTGTTTCAAATACTCACGCATCCCAGATGATTCAAATTGAAATACTCCAATAGTTTTACCATCTGCAAATTGTTGATAGACCTCTGGAACATTTATGTCAATTTCATCAATATCAATTTCAATATTATGGTTTTGTTTAATTAACCCGATAGTTTTATTAATTACTGTCAAGTTTCTCAATCCTAAGAAATCCATTTTGAGAAGACCCATATCCTCTAGGGAATTCATTTCAACTTGTGTAGTTATATCACCAGTACTAGCATTTTTGAAAAGCGGAACATAGTCCGTCATTGGGCCTGGAGTAATAACCACACCGGCTGCATGGGTTGAACAATGTCTGTGCATTCCTTCTAAAACTTTAGAGTATTCCATCAATTCTTTATGCACATCATCCAGCTTAGAAACTTTGGCTAAGTCAGCATTCATTTTTTCCGCTTTTCCCAATGTTATTTTGAGTTCATTTGGAACGAGTTTCGCAATTCTATCAACTTCTCCATACGATAAACCAAGAACTCTTCCAACATCACGGAGGACTGACTTTGCCTTCATTGTCCCAAAGGTAATTATTTGAGCCACTGAATCATGTCCATATTGTTCTTTAATATAGTCGATTACTTTTTCCCGACCTTCAACACAGAAGTCAATATCAATATCTGGCATTGTTACCCGTTCTGGGTTTAGAAATCGCTCAAATAGAAGGTTGTATTTGATAGGGTCAACATTGGTAATTCCAGCACTATATGCTACAATTGATCCAGCTGCCGAACCACGTCCTGGTCCCACAGGAATTTTATTATCTTTTGCATATTTTACAAAATCTTGAGTGATTAAAAAGTATCCAGCGAACCCCATTTTTTTGATAACATATAGTTCAAAATCTAATCGCTCAGTAATTTCTACGGTAATTTTATCATATCGACTTTTCAATCCTTTAAGGCAAATATGTCGTAGGTATTCATCTGGATTTTGAGAAGTAAAATCACTTGGGATTGGAAATTGGGGTAAATACAATTCTCCCATTGGAATTTCAACATTGCATTGTTCAGCAATTTTAAGCGAGTTTTCTATTGCTTCAGGTGTATCTTTAAATAGTTCGGACATTTCTTCAGCAGATTTAATATAAAACTGTTTAGGTTCATATCTCCTACGATTCACATCATCTCTATCTTTTCCTGTTCCCAGGCAGAACATGACATCGTGTGCTTCCCAATGTTCTTCAACACTATAATGACAATCATTTGTAGCTAATAATGGCAAACCTGTATCTTTTGACAATTTAATAAGTGTTTCCCTTGCGCTTGTTTCTTCTGGAATTTGATGATTCTGTAATTCAAGATAAAATCTATCTGGGAAAATTTCTGCATACTCAAGAGCTGATTTTTTAGCATTATCGTAATCACCTTGTGCAGCATATTGTGTAACTTCTCCTGCTAAACATGCTGTTGAAGCAATTAATCCTTCACCATATTTACGAAGTAAACTTTTATCTATTCGGGGCTTATAATAAAAGCCATCTATATAGCTAATTGAAACTAATTTAAGTAGATTATTGTAGCCAGTTTTATTTTTAGCTAAAAGTACTAAATGATGATAACCCCATTTCTTTCCAGATGCAGATGCTACCTGTTTTTTCTCTTTGTGGTCATTCACAGCTACATACACTTCGCAACCAATAATGGGTTTAATTCCCATTTCTCGAGCTTGTTTGTAAAATGGAATCATAGAGAAGAGATTCCCGTGTTCAGTAACAGCAATCGAATCCATGCCAAGAGCTTTAACACGATTCAACATTCCCTTTACAGATTGAGCAGCATCCTGCAAAGAAAAATCAGTGTGATTATGAAGATGAACGAATTTCGCCATACTTTCCTAACAATGTTTTATAATTAAAATTTAATTAAAAGAATTACACCCATACCAGCGATGGTAATCCATTTCATCCATTTTGATACGACCGCACACGCCGAAGAAATTGGATTATTCCACAGGAAAAATATACAGTAAAATAGGGGTATTTGCACAGTTAAAATCAACCCAATTATGTATGAAATTCCATAAAGGTTTGCAAAAAAAGGAAGAGTAGATAAAATACTTAAAAGGATAATTAAAATGGATGTTAAATAAATAGATGTTTGCACACCAAAAACAACCGGAAAGGTGTTTGCATTTATTTGAATATCGCCTTCGATATCTGCAATATCTTTTACGAGTTCTCGGATTAGGGTTAATCCAAATGCAAGTAATGCAGGGATAATCATAACGTGAATTTTTTCATAGAGTGCTGATTCACTAAAAATAAAAACCAAACCGAGAAGGGCGGAAATAACAATATTGCCTATGAGCGGAACCCTTTTCAGAAAAGGAGTATATAAAATCAACAATGGAAGTACGACAAATAAGGCAATTTGTTGTGCCATTTGATTAAGCATTAATACTGCACCAACGCCAATTGCAAAACACATAAGTAAGAGCCCTATCGCTTCTGATTTTGAAATAATACCTGATGGAATTGGTCTTTGAGGTTGGTTTATAATATCAGCTTTAATATCCCAAATATCGTTGATAATATTTCCACCTGCGGTAAAGGCAACTACAGTTAAAATAGTAAAAATTAGTGGTTCAAAAGGGAGCCAATAATCAAGAAGAAACGCTGAAATTAGGACACTTAGTGCAGATAAACTAACATTTAGAGGACGTATTAATTGCAGAGCAGATTGTAAAAAATTCATGAACATATTTCAACTCTAATTATTCGTGGTTCATTATTTTGATCATCAATTATAGTAGTTTGATATCCACTTTCATTAAAAATTGATTCTACAACACCTTTTTGATTTATTCCGCCAAATTCAAGCAACATAAAACCACCTTCATTTAAAAGTGATTTTCCCACCTCAGCAAATCGTCTATAAAAAGACAAACCATCATTATTATCACATAGAGCAATATGGGGGTCATAATTTTTAACCTCAGACTGTAAATTTTCCATTTCATGGGTTGCAATATAGGGAGGGTTTGAAACGACAACATCAAATGAAGAAACGATATCTGTATTTAGAAAGTCATGCAATTTAAAATCAACTGATTTAGAGTTAAGGGTATGTGCATTGCTTCGAGCTATTGTTAATGCTTCTTTAGAAATATCTGTTGCAATAATTGATGTGCAAATATTTTCTAAATCAATACTAATGGAAAGACACCCCGAACCGGTTCCAATTTCAAGGATTGAATTAATTTCCCCTGCTTTCTTTAATGTGTGAATGATAGTTTCAGTTTCGGGTCTTGGGATTAAAACATCGGTATTAACTTTAAAATCTCTACCAAAAAAGGGGGAAATTCCAATAATATGTTGAAATGGTTCACCATCAATTCTACGTTTAATACATGTCCTAAATAATGACAAACTTACATCTGAAATTGGATTTTCAAATTGCATGTATAAATCTATGCGTTGGCATTTCAGCACATGGCAGAGTAACCATTCAATCTCTCTCCGTGCATTTTCAATGTTATTTTCGGTAAAATAATCTGTTCCCCAATTTATGAGGTCAATGGTACGCCATGTTTTTTGACTAATTGACATAGTCTTAATTTAGAGAAAAGATAGGAAATAGTTTCTCAAAAAAAAACAGCTCCTTTTGGAGCTGTTTCTAATAGGAATATGTATGTTGAAATTATTCAGCAGCAACTTTGATTTTAATTCGTCCGTTAAAACCATGCCCTAATTTTACATTGATAAAATGATTTCCTACATGATTAATTGATTCTTCCATTTCAATTTCTCGTTTATCAACAGTATATCCTTTTTCAGCAATTGCATCAGAAATCATTTGAGAAGTAACAGACCCAAACAATTTATCATCTTCACCTGCTTTTAGAGCAAATTTAAGCGTTAATGAATTCAATCTATCAGCAAGAGATTCTAAATTAGCACGTGTTCTTGCTTCTTTAGTTTTTTGCTGTTCAATTAATGTTTCCATTGCTGCAATATTTTTCTTAGTAGCAACTGAAGCTAACCCCTTTGGGATTAAATAATTACGTCCGTAACCATCTTTTACATTTACAATATCACCCGCATTCCCAATATTATCTACATTTTGACTTAAAATAATTTTCATTATGATAACCTCCTAAGAATTTCTTGGGTCAACAATAAATGGAAGCAATGCGATATTTCTTGCTCGTTTAATTGCTTTTCCAAGTTTTCGTTGATGTCTAGAGCAAACCCCAGTAACAAAACCAGGTATCATTTTGCCTTGCTCAGTGATAAATTTACGTAAAAATTTATAGTCTTTATAGTCAATTGTACTTTGATTATTTTCACAAAATACACAGACTTTTTGATTGCTGATAAATGCCATTATTCTTCACCTTTCTCTTCTGCTTTTTCATCGGAAGTTTTAGCAACTTCTTCAATGGGTGTTTCTTCACTTGGAGTTTCTACTGTTTCTTTTTCCCCACCATCCGAGCTCTCTTCAGTTTTAGTTTCTTCAACTTTAGCAGTCTCTTTAGTAGAAGCAGGAGTTTTTTTATCTTCAGATAATTGAGCATCCAAATCTTCGGTTTGTTCGCGGATATCTTCTTTATCAATGCGGGTAGTCATATAAGCAAGAATACTTGGATTATGTTCAAGTTCAACATGTAGGTTTTTATTTTTTGAACCATCACTTTCATACTGAACTAATACATACGTACCATATTTTTGTTTATCAATATAATAAGCCAATCGTTTTTTACCCCAAACCTCAGTTGTAATAACCTTATTATCAAACCCAGAAAGTTGTGTACCAACTTGAAGGATAGTATCTTTTAGTCTGCCTGCTTCCAATGCAGGATGTACTATATATAGTGTTTCATAATGTCTCATTTATTTTCCTTTCTTATTAAAGCAATGGTGCGATAACTAACGACACCACAGACATTAACTTAATTAAGATATTTAGAGATGGACCAGATGTGTCTTTGAATGGATCGCCAACTGTATCACCAACAACTGCAGCTTTATGAGCTTCAGACCCTTTTGATAATTTTTCACCATTCACTTCTACGCCTTCTTCAATCATTTTCTTTGCATTATCCCAAGCCCCACCAGCATTAGATTGGAATATTGCCATAAGTACACCTGATACTGTTACACCAGCAAGAAGTCCACCTAAAGTTTCAGCACCAAAAATAAATCCAACCAATACAGGAGTAATGATTGCTAATAATCCGGGAACTACCATTTCCTTAATAGCAGATTGTGTTGAAATTTCTACACATTTACCATGCTCAGCTTTTGTTAAACCTATTTCATATGTTTTTCTATCATCATCTGACCAAGTAGATTCATCGCCTTTTCCCAACACAGCTAAAGCAGCTTTTAATTCGGGGATGTCTCTAAATTGACGACGTACTTCTTCAATCATTGCCATAGCAGCGCGACCTACAGCATTCATTGCTAAAGATGAAAACAAGAATGGTAACATACCACCTACAAATAATCCAGCCATAACCATTGGGTTAGAAATATCAATGGAGGTGATTCCAGTTTGAACCATGAATGCAGCAAACAATGCTAACGCTGTAAGTGCAGCTGAACCAATTGCAAATCCTTTACCAATTGCGGCTGTAGTATTACCAACAGCATCAAGTTTATCCGTTCTGCCACGTACTTCTTCAGGTAGTTCAGCCATTTCAGCAATACCACCAGCATTGTCAGAAATTGGTCCGTACGCATCAACAGCTAATTGGATACCTGTATTTGCAAGCATACCAAGTGCGGCCATTGCAATTCCATATAAACCTGCAAAGTGATGTGCACCTATTATACCAGCAGCAAGAATCAAAATAGGTACAGCAGTTGATTGCATACCAACACCTAAACCCGCAATAATATTAGTAGCAGGACCAGTTACAGATTGACGTGTAATAGACAAAACAGGTGAAGTTCCTGTTCCGGTATAATGTTCAGTAATCATTCCAATACCAAGGCCAGCAACTAAACCAATTACCGTAGCATAGAAAACACCCATACTTGTAAAAGAAACGCTTCCCTGAACAAATGTTTCAGGAAGAAATGATTGGATTAAAAAATAAATTGCTGCAATCATTATTGCAGAACTACCAAATTCACCAATATTAAGTGCTTTTTGTGGATCCCCACCTTCTTTAACAGAAACCATAAAAGTTCCTATAATGGAAACAATAATACCAGCACCAGCAATTAGTAAAGGTAGGATGACAAAATTAATATTAAATACACCCGAAGCCAAAATACTAGCACCAAGAACCATAGAACCAACAATTGAACCCACATAGGATTCAAACAAATCTGCACCCATACCAGCGACATCACCTACATTATCACCTACGTTATCAGCAATTGTAGCAGGGTTTAACGGATGGTCTTCCGGAATACCAGCTTCAACTTTACCAACAAGATCGGCACCCACATCAGCAGCTTTGGTATAAATACCACCACCAACACGAGCAAACAATGCAATTGAAGATGCGCCTAAAGAAAATCCAGAAATAACGTTTAATATTATTTTAATATCTGAAAACTGTCCTGAATAAAAAATGAAAAGACCGCCTAAACCAAGTACACCTAAACCTACCACAGAAAGCCCCATTACAGAACCGCCAGTAAAGGCAACATTCAATGCTTTAGCAAGACCTGTTCGAGCAGCATGTGTGGTTCGGTTATTTGCTTTAGTTGCAACTTTCATTCCTAAAAAACCAGCCAAAGCAGAAGCAAATGCACCTACTACAAATGACAAGGCAATTAATGGACTTGAGTCTGCTTTACCAGAGTTAGCAAATCCAAGTAATAATGCAACAGCAATTACAAAAATGATAAGCACTCGATATTCAGCTTTCAAAAATGCCATTGCACCATCAGCAATATTAGCACCAATAAGTTTCATTCGATCAGTACCTTCATCCTGTTTGTTAATCCAATTGGTTTTCCAAAAAGCATACAGCATTGCTATTACACCCGCACCAATTACTAAGTACATTTCATTCATATTTTCATTATCCTTTATTAATTAAATTTATTCATTGTTTCAGTTATGCTATGGTTTAGATAATATTCCACAGCTGAAGTTGCATGTTCAATACTTGAAGACACATCTTCGTTTAATTTTTTTGAAAAGGGAGAAAGCACATATTTTTCAGATGGCCTCATAGGTTCATCTGTTGCAATCCCAAGCTTAAGTCGGTCAAAATTCTCTGTTTTGAGATGATAAATTGTAGATTCAATTCCACGATGTCCACCAGTACCACCCTCCGATTTAAAGCGAACAGTTCCAAGTTGAATATCAATATCATCATAAATTACAAGAATTTTATCTGCCGTAATTTTAAAATATCGACAGACATCAGAAACAGCTAATCCACTATTGTTCATAAATGTAGTGGGTTTCACCAACAGCAAATCACCATCTTTAACGAAGAGGTAATCCCCTTTTCCTGCTTTAAATTTCAAAGAACGCTTTTCGGCAATCTTATCTAAAATCCAAAAACCAAAATTATGTTTAGTGTTTGAATATTGAGAACCAGGATTACCAAGCCCAAACAGTGCAATCACTATTCTTCTTTTTGCTCTCCAGAATCCCCTTCAGAAGAATCTTCAGTAGGTGTATCTGCACCATCTTCATCCATGAATTCTTCACCAACTTCTTCAGTAGCCACTTCTTCTTCACGCATAGGTTGAGTAACAGAAACAATAGTCGCTTCTTCACTACTTTTGAGAGTAAACTTCTCATCTAACTCAATATCACTCACACGGATGCTATCACCAATTCCCAATTCTTCAATATTTACTTTTATTGAATCTGGAATATCAAGTGGTAAACATTCAATTTCAATCTCAGTAGTTGATTGAGAAAGCACACCACCCTCAGTAGTAACACCAACTGCATCACCTACTAATTCAATTGTTGCTTTAACAGCAACCGCCGTATCCATTTTAACACCATATAAGTCTATGTGTAAAACTTGGTCAGTTACCGGATGGTATTGAACTGATTTAAAAATAACCGATCGTTTTTTTGAACCAACGGCAATACTAAAAATATGAGCACCAGATTTAATCGCACCCCTTAGTTCAGTCTGCTCCATATAAAAAGCAATACTTTGCTTGGAGTCATGTGAATAATACACTCCAGGAATTTTATCACTCCTACGCAGTTCTTTTAATCCACGTTTTCCTTCGTCTTCTCTTTTAAATACTTCTAACTTATATTCATTTGACATTATTCCATGCTCCTTTTTTAAAAATTAAACATTGAACTAAGTGAGGTTCCATCAACTATTCTTTTAATAGATTCACCGAACACTTCAGCTACAGAAATTACTTCTAATTTTTCAAACATTTTTTCTTTACTTAATGCAATTGTATCACATACAATTACTTTTGTTAGCGATGAAGACTGCAATCGGTTCATTGCTTCGCCCGAAAGCACAGGGTGGGTTGCAACTGCTGTAACCGACAACGCCCCGTGTTCATTTGCAATATCAGCAGCATTACAAGTTGTCCCAGCTGTATCAATCATATCATCAATAATTAATACATGTTTGTTTTTTAAATCACCCACTAAGTTTGCTACTTTTGCCATATTTGGTTTTGGACGCCTTTTATCAATTAATGCGAACCCAACACCCAATTTTTTTGCATAGGATTGACTCATTTTAGCACTACCAATATCCGGTGCCAATACAACTCCATCATCCTCATTTAGATTCATAGATTTTAATTTATCTAAAAGAACAATTCTGGCATACAAATGATCAAATGGAACATTTACAAACCCTTGAATTTGAGCCGAGTGTAAATCCATTGTGATAATTCTATCCACACCACCAGCTGTGATTAAGTCAAGAATAAGCCGTGAAGAGATAGGTACTCTTGGTCTATCTTTTCTATCTTGACGGCCATAGCCAAAATATGGAATTACAGCTACAACCGATTTTGCAGATGCGCGTCTTGCAGCATCTAACATTAACAAGAATTCCCAAATATTATCAGCAGGAGGATTTGTAGATTGAATTATAAATACATCCTCATTTCGAATATTTTCTTCAAATACTAAATTAATTTCACCATCACTAAATTCACTAATAGAGATTTTACCTAAAGGAATATTTAAGTAATCTGCAATGCCTTGAGCTAGTGCTGGATTTGATCTTCCGCTGAATATCTTCATAATGCTGGGGGATAGGGAGTCGAACCCCAATCCCATGGACCAAAACCATGTGTCCTACCATTGAACGATCCCCCAAGCGATAATGACAAAAGTCATTATCGAAATTTTGATTTAATTGATTAAGATAAAATTGGAGAAGTGAGGTGTGTTTGTAAATGAGTAAAATTAGAAGATGCTTTTTGTGCAAATTCTAAGTTATCAAAAATACCAAACAAAGTCGAGCCACTTCCCGACAGACTGCCAAACAGAGCTCCCTGTTGTAATAACAAAGTTTTGATGTTTTCAATCTCTGGATATGTTGATCGGATAACCAATTCAAAATCATTTTCAAATAACTGCCATTTTACTGGACTTGTACAGCCCACTAATTTAGGAACTTCTTTTAATGGTGTCAAAACTTTTTTTACTTTTTCATATGCCCATGCAGTTGACACACTAAATTTAGGGAATACTAAGAGAATATATTTATCTTTAAGAAAGGAGGAATCTATTAGGGTAAGGATGTCACCAATTCCTTCGGCTAGTTGGACTTTGCCATCAATAAAGAATGGAACATCTGCACCAAGCTCAACTGCTATTTTCTTTAGCTCTTTTGTAGATAATGTCAAATCCCAAAGGGAGTTTAATGTTTTTATTGTACTAGCTGCATTACTACTGCCTCCCCCTAAACCAGCACCAATAGGTATGTTTTTGTGTAAATGGATATGGTAATTTTGGTGTGAAGATGGTGCAATTGTTTTCATTTTGCAATATACTTGCGTAATAATATTTGAATCATCAGTGGGAACATCGATTCCAGAAGATATTAATTTGAATTGATCAGATGGTGTAAATGTGAGTGTGTCTGCAAAGTCAACTTCAATAAAAATAGATTGCAAGTTATGATATCCATCAGAGCGTTGCCCTAAAATATTTAGCCCCAAATTTATTTTTGCGTTGGATTTAACAATCATTTTTCATCAAAAGTTTTTAACAATTCCCCAATTTAACATAGATTTATTCTCTACCATTTTGGTTATGGATTGTTTTGACTACGTCAAAATGCTCTCTTTACACCATCGACATAGTCGATGTCTGCCCCGCCCGCCTGACATCTTTCGGGCAGGTAGAGAAAAATGACTGTAACGGGGTCCAATCTGTGATTCTAACATTTTTTCTATCCCCTCGCATCGGAATAAATCCCAATGCTAACTCAATTAAACCACGCTAAAGCGTGCTATCTTGCAACCGCCCTTTTTACGATTTAATGGACTCGTTTCACGGACTCGCAAAATCTCTCGTCGATTTTGCTTCGCAAAATAAATAGTCAAATAGACAAATAGACAAATAGACAAC
>CAYNTS010000003.1:0-64723 GCA_964400495.1 uncultured bacterium
TACAGATGGGCTGTATGACTTCTTAAGGTGTCCGTTTTTTTGTAGGAAGATCAGTGAAAACAAATTATTTAATAGCAATTAAACAACTTAAAAGTAGAAATGATATTAGTTTTTTTACTTTTTCTACCTTGTTAAGTATTATAGGTCTTACTCTTGGAGTTTCGTCGCTTTTAATAATTTCCTCTATTACTCGTGGTTTTAATCAAACTATTGAAGATAAACTTTCAAATATTGATGGTCATCTACGGATAAATAATATTTTTCAAGATGAAATCACAAACGAAGAATCAAACCAAATAATTTCTTTACTTGATACGGTAGTTAAAAATTCAACAACATACCCTTATTTTGAATCTCATGGAATGATAAGAAATAAATCCTTAACGGATGGTGTAATTATTTATGGTGTAGATAAAAGGTCAGTTGAAAATATTTTTCACTTAAATGAATTTGAAACCAAAGGTAATTGTAATTTAGATGATTTGAATACAATAATCTTAGGTGAAAAGTTAGCAACTTCCCTTGAAATTGAAATAAATGATGATGTAATCCTGTTCAATATTAATAATGTAGTTAACAAAAATATAATTAAAGCAAGTTCATTCAAAGTAGCTGGTTTTTTTTCAACAGGATTTCCAGAATATGATAAACTGCCTGTTTTTATTGATATACAAAATGCAAAAATATTATTTGAAACTGACAATTTAACAGGAACTATTACATCCATAAATAATGTGCAAAATTTAGATGAAGTTGAAAATAAAATTAATATAGTGTTGCCAAAACATTTTCAACAAACAACATGGAAGGATAGACACTATCAACTAATATCTTGGCTAAATATTTATGATATTCCAATAAAATTATTGATGTTATTTATTACATTAATCGCAATATTTAATATTGCTTCAACATTATGGATGGATATTACACAGAAAACTAGAGAAATAGGAATCCTAAAAACTATTGGCTTCTTAAAGAAAGATATATATAATATTTTTATTATTAAAAGTTTTATAATTGGATTTGTAGGCATTTTAGCAGGAAGTGTTTTAGCAATATTATTAATAGGTGTTCAGTATCAATTCCATATAATTGAAATACCTTCTTCAGTCTACTTTATGTCATATTTGCCAGTTGCAACTGCATTAATTGATTTTATAATAATTTCTGTAGTTACATTATTTGCAACAGTTATATTTTCTTTATTCCCAGCTAAATTCGCTTCCAATATTAAACCTTCGATAGCAGTTGCATATGAATAATTTTGTATTAATTTGGCGTTTAATTTCTAGGAAAGGTGGAAAGAGAAATTTTAAATGGGGACTATTATTACCTGTAATTGGCGTTTTCCTTGGAACATTAATAGTTTCACTTACTATTTCCATTATGGAAGGATTAGAGCATAAAATATTTACTAGTATTTCAACATTCTCTTCCCCAGCTTATTTTAATGTTAAAAAAGAAGATATACATAAATATTCAACATTATTAAACAATTTAAATATTAAAAATGAGAAATCAATATCTAGAAAAGCAATAGTTCATACAGGTGAAAATTTTAGATTGTTAAACGTAATTGGAACCAATTCTGAACTATATTTCCCTAATCAGATTCATAATAATTATACAAAATCTAATAATAATACTAATGAAATTGTAATTGGTGAATTATTATCATTAAAATTAGGTGTTGACGTAGGAAATGAGATTTTCATAATAGCACCTTTGGATATTAACTTAGCAACATCAATCCCCAAAAAAGAAAAATTTAAAATCGTAAATATATTTACTCATGATGTTAAAGACTATGAAAACAATACAATATTTATTCCTTATTCAATTGCGGAAAACATGTTTCCCTATTCAAGTGAATATTCAATTAAATTAGAAAATAAGTTATCTGAAAATCAATTAAAGCTAATTGAACTTGAAGAGTTAAAGAGTAAATATGGGACATGGGAAGAAGGCAATATAGATTTTATCAATGCAATGAAATTAGAAAAAATAGCGTATAGTATTTTTGGTTTTTTAATAATAATAATTTCGGCATTTACACTTCTGGCTATGATGAGTATGTCAACAATACATAAAAGAAAGGAAATTGGAATTTTGAGGACAATTGGATTTGATTCTTTTCATATTGCAAATATTTTTTATTTACAGAGCATTTTAACTTCAATAATTGGTTCCATTGCTGGCTTAACAACTACTTATTATTTGATTTTTTTAAACATGAAATATGACATTTTAGTAAATGTAATATCAAGTTTTCCATTTAAAGAATTTCCCCTTTTATTATCATTAAATAATTGTATTTTAATTGTACTGATATCGTGTTTAATTATGATATGTAGTTCACTATACCCAGCTAGACTTATCAAAAATATGGGTATAGTCAGAGCAATCGAGAATAATTTATGAAAATATTGAAAGCAGAAAATTTAACCAAAACATTTAAAACTGAAATTGAAGATATAAACGTTATTTCATCATTATCTCTTGAAGTTAATGAGGGTGAGATATTAGCAATCTATGGACCTTCAGGTGCAGGGAAATCAACATTACTGCATTTACTCGGTACCCTAGATAATTTTGATTCAGGGGAACTACATATTAATAACATTAAAATTAATTCTAGTTCAGGCAACGCAAAAATACGTCGTGAAAATCTTGGATTTGTTTTCCAACTTCATCATTTGCTTCCTGAGTTTACAGTACTTGAAAATTTATTGATTCCTCAAATGTTAATTAATACTGATGTAAATTATTCGAAGGAATTTGCTAGAGAATTATTAAATTCAATGAATTTATTAAACAGACAGAATCATTATCCAGACCAAATTTCTGGAGGCGAAAGGCAAAGAGTTGCCGTACTACGAGCTCTTGTCAATAAACCTGCTGTTGTCATTGCCGATGAGCCGACTGGGAATTTAGATAGTGAAAATAGTAAATTATTACTCGATTTAATAGTAAAATTAAATCAAAAATATAAACAAACTTTCATTATTGCTACACACGATTTGAAAATTGAAAAAATTGCTGATAGATCCATGGTGTTGCAAAATGGAGAGTTAAAATTAAAATAGAGAGAATATTATGAAGGAAAATTTTTCAAAAGGTGTTCAAAAAATTCTTAAATATGCTAAGGAAGAAGCAGTTAGATTAGGACATAGCTATGTAGGGTCAGAACATTTATTGTTAGGTATTATCCAAGACTCTAACGGAAAAGCAAATTCTGTTTTAATTTCAATTGGTTGCGATTTAGATGAAATGAAAGCAATGATTGAAGAAATGACAAAGCCAAGTGGTGGAACTATGACCTTAGGGCATTTGCCCTTAACAAGACGTGCAGAACGAATTTTGAGAACTACTTACGCAGAAGCACAGAATATGAGTATAGAAATTGCAACTCAAATTCACATGTTACTTGCATTAGTTAAAGAGTCTGATGGGTTAGCAAGTGAAGTATTACAAGCATATTCTATTGATTATGAACTGCTAAATTCTTATATAAGTTCATCAAAAAAGAAATCTACAAATATAAAATCATCAAAAAAGAATGTAAAATCACCAACTCCTACATTAGAAATGTTTAGTAGAGATATTTCTCAAATGGTTGAAGAAAATAAAATAGATCCAGTAATTGGGCGTGAAATAGAAATTGAAAGAGTTGCTCAAATATTAAGCCGTAGAAAAAAGAATAATCCTGTGTTAATTGGTGAACCAGGCGTTGGTAAAACAGCTATTGTCGAAGGTCTTGCACTTAGAATTCATAACAAGCAAGTTCCTAGATTACTTTGGGGACAACGTGTAATTGTTCTTGATTTAGCTGGATTAATTGCAGGAACAAAATATCGTGGTCAGTTCGAAGAAAGAATGCGAACTTTAATGCTTGAATTAGAAGCAACTAATGATATCATAGTTTTTATTGACGAGTTACATACAATAGTTGGAGCTGGAGGTGCAACAGGGTCATTAGATGCTGCAAATTTATTTAAACCAGCGCTAGCAAGAGGAGAAATTCAAATCATTGGTGCAACCACATTAAATGAATACCGAAAATTTATTGAAAAGGACGGTGCACTAGAACGAAGATTTCAAAAAATATTAGTTGACCAACCATCAATTTCTGACACAATTTCAATTTTAAAGGGAATTAGTGAAAAATATGAGAATCACCATCAGGTAAATTATACAAATAATGCATTATCTGCATGTGTAGAACTAAGTGAAAGATACATTGCAGATAAGTATTTACCAGATAAAGCAATTGATATTTTAGATGAAGTTGGCTCCAGAGTGCATATCAATAATATAAATGTACCAAATTCAATATTGAAACTTGAAAAGCAAATTCATAAAGTTCGCAAGGAAAAAGAAAATGTTATTACACATCAAAAATTTGAAAATGCAGCAGTTTTGCGCGATAAGGAACGTAAACTTTCAGATAAATTAAAATCATTACAATCTGATTGGACCAATAAAGAATTCAAAATTCGACCAATTGTTTCAGAAAATGATGTAGCTGATGTTGTTTCAATGATAACAGGAATTCCTTTAAGTAAAATTGCAGAATCAGAACATCAAAGAATTACAAATATCGATAAAGAACTCAAAGAAAAAGTAATTGGACAAGATGAAGCAATAGATAAACTATCTCTATCAATAAAAAGATCAAGATTAGGATTAAAAAACCCAAATCATCCGATAGGTTCATTTATGTTTTTAGGTCCTACTGGTGTTGGTAAAACAGAACTTGGTAAAGTTCTAGCACATCATCTATTTGAGAAGGAAGATTCGTTAGTTAAAATTGACATGTCTGAGTACATGGAGCGATATAATGTATCTAGATTAATCGGTGCCCCTCCTGGATATGTTGGATATGAAGAAGGTGGACAGTTAACAGAACGTGTTAGGAGAAATCCCTATTCAATAATTTTATTTGATGAGATTGAGAAAGCACATAGTGATGTGTTTAATATTTTGCTCCAAATTTTAGATGAAGGAAGAATTACTGATAGTTTGGGACGCACTGTTGATTTTAGAAATACAATTATAATATTAACATCAAATATTGGGACAGGCAAAGTAAGTTCATCTAAAATTGGTTTCAATAAAGATAAAAATAATAATGATATGAAACATGATTTAATTCAAAATGTGAAAAAATATTTTAAACCAGAATTTTTAAATAGACTTGATGAAATTTTAATATTTAATTCATTAACACAAGAAGATTTGTATAAAATTGTTGATTTGCAGTTAGTGGATTTAAAAAACAATTTGTCTAAAAAGAATAATGTTCTAAAAGTAACATCTACTGCAAAAAAAGCTCTTTTAATTGATGGAAGCCATAGAGAATGGGGTGCAAGACCTCTCAGAAGGTTAATCCAAAATGAAATTGAAAATGAAATAGCATCTAGATTTCTCTCCGGTGAATTTCAGGATAATGGAATAATTACTGTCAAAGCAAAGGCAAATAAATTAATTTTTGATCAAAAATTGAAATCAAACAAGAAAAATTCAAAATCGACTACAGTTAAAGTTTAATCTAATTAAGTCTGCCATATTGACTGCATAACTTTGTACGGCATAATTTTTGCAAAATGTCGTATGTTATATTTTAACTAAAAATTAGAAAATGGAGTAAATAATGGGTAAAATAATTGGAATAGACTTAGGTACAACAAATTCATGTGTTGCAGTAATGGAAGGTGGTAGTCCTACAGTTATAACAAATAGCGAAGGTGGACGAACAACTCCATCTGTAGTAGCGTTTACAAAAGAAGGTGAAACAATAATTGGACAACCAGCTAAACGACAAGCTGTAACTAATCCTCAGTTTACAATATCATCTTCAAAAAGATTTGTTGGGCGAATGTTTGACGAAGTTAGTATTGAAATGTCTGAAATGCCTTATGAAATTGTAAAAGGTTCAAATGGTGAAGTAACATTTAAAACTAAAGATAATCAATATGCACCACCACAAATAAGTGCAATGGTATTACAAAAAATTAAACAAACTGCAGAAGAGTATTTAGGTGAAAAAGTAACAGACGCAGTTATAACTGTTCCAGCTTATTTTAATGATTCACAAAGACAAGCAACAAAAGATGCAGGTAAAATTGCTGGGTTTAATGTAAGACGAATTATTAATGAACCAACTGCAGCAGCTTTGGCATACGGACTCGATAAAAAAACTGAAGAAAAAATAGCAGTATTTGACTTAGGTGGTGGTACTTTTGATGTTTCTATCTTAGAAATTGGTGATGGTGTGTTTGAGGTATTATCAACAAATGGTGACACTCATTTAGGTGGTGATGATTTTGATCAATATATTGTAAACTGGTTAGTTAGTGAATTTAAAAAGTCAGATAATATTGATTTAAGTAATGACCCAATGGCTTTACAAAGACTTCGTGAAGCTGCAGAAAAATCAAAATGTGAGTTATCATCTTCTAAACAAACAGAGATAAACTTACCATTTATTACTGCTGATTCTTCTGGTCCTCGTCATTTCAACTTAACTTTAACAAGAGCTAAATTTGATCAATTAACAGATAATTTAGTTCAAAGAACTAAAAAACCTTGTCAGAAAGCTTTAAAAGATGCGGGGTTAAAAGCATCAGATATTAATGAAGTAATTTTAGTTGGTGGATCAACTCGTATTCCAAAAGTGCAAGAAATTGTTAAAGAAATATTTAAAAAAGAACCAAATAAAGGTGTAAACCCGGATGAGGTTGTAGCAATTGGCGCATCAATCCAAGGTGGTGTTTTAGGTGGTGAGGTAGATGATATTTTATTACTTGACGTAACTCCACTTTCATTAGGGCTTGAAACTTTGGGTGGTGTATTTACAAGATTAATTGATTCGAATACAACAATTCCAGCTAAGAAAAGTCAAATATTCTCTACAGCTGCTGATAATCAACCATCTGTTGAAATTCATGTGCTTCAGGGTGAAAGACAAATGGCACTTGATAATAAGTCATTAGGTCGATTTCATTTAGATGGCATTCCACCAGCACCAAGAGGAATTCCTCAAGTTGAAGTTACATTCGATATTGATGCTAACGGTATATTAAATGTTTCTGCATCAGATAAGGCAACTGGAAAAGAACAATCTATTCGTATTGAAGCTTCTAGTGGGTTAAGCGATGATGAAATTAATAAAATGAAGCAAGATGCTGAAGAACATGAAAAAGAAGATGCTGAGAAAAAAGAATCTGTTGAAGTTCACAATTCTGCAGAACAACTTGTTTATCAAACAGAAAAACAAGTAGACGAATTAGGTGATAAACTAAGTGACGAAGATAAACAGCCAATTAATGAATGTGTGGAAAAACTAAAAACTGCTAATTCAGGTTCAGATATTGAAGCCATAAAAACTGCAATTGAAGAATTGAACAGTGCTTGGACAAAAGTGTCTGAAAAAATATATCAACAAACTCAAGCAGAAACTACACAAGAACAACAACCAACTGAAAATGCATCAACTAAAGATGACATCGAAGATGCCGACTTTGAAGTTGTTGACGAAGATAAAAAGTAAATAATAAAACTAAAATATACTTCCAGAAGAAAACGGACAATTTATTGTCCGTTTTCTTTTTTTATTGAAACAAAAGTAGTTTAATTTTATTAACTGATAATGGGCAAAAAAAGTATTATAAGAAGAATATTATTTTGGTTATCGATTTCAATATTGACGCTACTAAGTGTTTCGGTTGTATTATTAATATTTAAAACAGATATATTTGTTAGAGAATTTCAACCTTTAATTGAAAGTATAATGCAGAATACATTGGAGCTTGATGTGGGAATTGAGCATATTGAGGGAAATATTATTCGCGGATTTAAGATAACAAATGTGAAGGTAAATCAAAGCGATGATTTATTATTCAAAGCAAATGTACTGCAAATAGATCTTAAAATAGTCCCATTAATATATGGTAAATTCATTACACATAATCTATCGATTCATGACGCAGAAACATCTGTTCCAGTCTTGCAAAACCTAATCAAGTTAAAAGAAAATTCTATTTTAACTTCAAATATTTCTCCGTTTTTAGAATTACGAAATGTTAATATTCAAAATTTGAATATTAATTTTGGTGGTGAAAATGTAATACTCTCAGCAAATTTTAATATTGTGTTTGATGGAACTTTAATTTCAGAAATTGATGAAATTTCTATTGAATATGAGAACAATGAACATTCATTTAATAATGGAAATTTAAAATTAGAAAATAATATTTTACAACTTAGTAATACCGTATATTCAGCAAATAATTTGATTTCTAACATAGATGAGTTTGAATATGATGTTAAAAGTAGTAACCTACATTCTTTGATTGCACAAATAGATGATTATTCCCTAACAGAGCCAAAAATTAATTTTAGTAATGTTAATGTTATAATAAAAAAAAATAATTATAAAATTAAAACCTATGTTGATTTAAATGAAAATTATGAACAATTTGAAACTGAAGGAATATTTGATACAATTACATTAAATAAGTCTTCTTCAATATTTGATTCCTCTGTTAAAGGTAAGATAACACACACAGCAAGTGATAATTTTAAATATGATTCATTAAGTGTTTATTACACAATAGATAATGAATTAAATAATCTACAACATCTCAACATAAATGAAATAAACATTAATGAAAACGAAATTGCTGTTAATGGAAGCATTCATTTATCAGAAAATAATATTTTTGTAAAAGACTCATTAAAATTTAATTACAATATGATTAAAGGTTCTATTTATGATTGTAAAATATCAAATTTAGATAATTTTCAATTAAAAGGATTTGTTGAAACAAATAATTATTCAATTTTTAAAAATGAGATTCTACCTGTAAATATAGTGTCAAATGGAAGAACTAATTTTGATTTGTATAACACTGACGGGGAATTAGTAGTTAGAGCAGATTTGAATTATAGAGAAGGTGAAATTTCAAAAATAAAATATAATTCTTTATTTGCTAATTTAATTATTAAAAATAACCAAAGTAATCACGAAATTGAATTAAAATCTACAATAAATGATATAACATTCAATGATATAAAACTTGATACACTTAAGTGGGATATTTGGTCAGAAACCGAAAATTATTTTACTTCTATTCATGGATTTAATTCAAACAAAGATTACATTTCTATTCATGGTCAACTTCTTGACAATCAAGTTTTAGTTGATAATTATTTTGCTGATATAAATTCTGTTACAATTGCTGGTGATGAAATGAAAATAAATCTGGTAGATGGTATGTTAGATTTGAATAATACAAAATTACAATTTGGCAATGGTACTCTTAGTTTATCAGGTGAATACCATAATAACTCAAAGTATAAATTCCATGGGAATATGAAAGATATAAACATCTCAGATTTAGCAATTATAACAGGTAACTCACAAAGATTTGATGCTTTATGTGGTGGTGATATTTATCTTTCTAATTGGGATAAATATCCAATGGCTTTGATGGATTTAGATTGTAGTAATGGGCAGTTTGATGATATTACTTTTAACGAAATGTCAAGTCAATTTACATATCAAAATAATAGATTATTGTTGAGTGATTTTAAAATGTACACTGAACTTGGTGATGTGAATTTACATGGATGGGCAACCAACAGTTTAAAAGATGGATTTACACATAACGATTCACTTTCAATTTCTGGTAAATTTAATAATTTTGACCTTTTATCATTAAATAGATATTTACCTTGGCAACAAGAAACTGGTGGCAAACTTTCTGGAGATTTTATAATTTCAGGTCCAGTAGTAAATCCAAATGTAAATATGAATGTAATAATAAATGATCCCAAATTTGATAAGATAACGGGTGAAAATGTAACTGGAGCATTGGTTTATACTAATGAGCGTTTATATTTAAAAGGACTTCATTTAGTTACTCAGAATGGAGAATATTCTGGAGTAGGTTCTTTACCTGTAGATTTAAGAATTGTTGCTGAAGATGTGAAAAATATATATGATAATCAAATTGATTTTATGTTTACAGGTATTTCATCAAAATTTGAATTTTTACCACCCTATATACAAAATTTAGATTCACTTACAGGTGATTACTCAATTCAACTAAATCTCACCGGAACTTTTAGAAATCCAGTCCGTGAAGGTCAAATAGTCGTACAAAATGGTGCAATATATTTATTACAATTGGATAATCCGATAACAGATTTAAAAGGAATAGCAAAAATAAGTGAAAATAAATTAGTAATAGATCAGTTTGAAGCAAGATTAAATGAACAAGAGAAAAAACAAAATTTTATAAAAGAAACAATTGAAAATATTAAACAGTTATTTACATCTGAAACAAATAAGAACTCCAAAACAAATAATATTTCTATTACTGGTGCAATGGATTTAACATCTTTTTTTCAACCAGATTATTTATTGCATTTTAATGGTGAAAATATTTTTGTAAATAGTTCATATGGTCAGTTTTATGGAAGAGGGAATGCTGAATTTTGGATGACAGGTAAAGACACAGTCAAAATATCGGGTAAATTTAAGCCTAAAGCACATGATTTTACTTTATATGGATTTCCTGAAGGTGATGATTTTGCAGTTGAAAATTTGTATAATAAACAATTTTTTGAATATGACATTTCTTTTCCACTCGAAAATGAAGTTAAAATTGTTACTGACAATCTTGATATCCTTGTGGATGGTGATTTGAATATTTCTTCGCTTGGTGGTGAAGAATTCAAGTATTCTGGAAAAATTAACATTATTGATGGGAAATTTGAAGTTAATGGAAATATTTTTCAAGATACAGAAGGTAGTTTATACTTGAATCCTGGGAACAAGGCACCTTTTGTAGATGTTCATGCTAATATTTTTCTCATTGATGAAGATGTTAATATGTCTTTTGTTGGTCCAATTAACAACCCAAACATAATTTTAGAAACAACAAGTGAAAAATATTCACAAAGTGATATTTTGCAAATGATAGCGTTTAATGCAACAACTGATGAAAATGAAAATATTTCTTTAAATGTAGGAGACATTGTTTCTAATTATATTGAAAATGAGATAGAAAAAAATATTACTCAATATGGAATTTTAGATGAGTTTAAAGTTCAAAGTAGTTCGGGTTCCTTAATTTCCAGTCAAGATGCTTCTAATATAAATTTGTATTTTGGCAAACAGATATCAAATAATTTATATTTAAATACACGATTAAATGTTTCGGAATCTCTCAAAAATGAATATGAAATTGCCTATCGTTTGAATAAAAATATGTCTGTTGTTGCAAGATTGGATGAAAAACAAAATTGGCATTTTAACTATCGTTTCAAATACCATTATTAGTTTTAGAAAAATAATATTTGTTTTACTAACTTTACAATTATTTTCAGTTGTAATAGGATCAAGCACGTCCACTCAATTTGTCTCAAATATTAAATTTCAAGGGAATGAGACTTTTTCGTCAATTGAATTGATTGAAATAATTAGATTGCAGAACCCAGGTTTACTAAGCAAATCAAACTTCACAAACAAAATATTAAAATTAGATACTATAACTTTAGAAGCATTTTATAGATCTAATGGTTTTATTAATGTAGTAGTAAATGGTACAATTGAAGCAATTGATAATGATTTAGTATCAGTATTATTTCAAATTAATGAAGGTGAAAGATATATACAATCTTCAATTGAAATTGTCGGAAATAAATTGTTTTCCGATTCAGAGATTTTAAAAATTCTACTAATTGAAACGAATACCTATTATAATCCTTCAAATATTAGAAAAAAACTTAAACTATTAAAATACAAGTTCAAAACTTTTGGAAAAAAAGATATTGTTTTAGTCGATGAGACTGAAGTTGTTGAAGATAAAGTAAAATTAAGAATTACTATTTCTGAAGGACCAACGTACAGCATTAAATCTGTTAAAATTCGTGGTAATGAAATTGTTAAGCAAAAGTATATCACAAGGGAAATATTATTTACACAAGGTGAAATATTTAGTATTGAAAAAATTGATGAAACAAAAAATAATATTTTTGCAACAGGGCTATTTAACTTCGTAGAGATTTTATATGTAAATGACATTGATCAACCAAACTCAATACATATAACAATTCAATTAAGAGAATTTAAAACTCGAGGTATATATGCTGAATTGGGATTTGATCAAATCCCTTCAACAGTTGATGGTAATGAATCTGTTTCAATTATAAACTCATCATTAGATTGGCAATTAGGGAATGTTTTTAAAACTGCAACTAAACTTGGAGTGGGTCTTGAGCTTGGTTTTAAAGCAAATGAAATTGAAAAATTTAATTTATTTCGTAAATATTACCAAATAAACATCAATTCACCATGGTTTTGGAAGTTTAGAATTCCAATTACAAACAAATTATACTTCGAAGATTTAAATGACGATTCAAGAATCTTCTCTTATGGATATAATTCTTCATTAGTTTACAAAAATACATTAAACACTCAACTTTTGATAACAATGAATTTTGATTTTATAGATGCAACAAACGAAGATTTAGATTTAGTAGAAGACCATAGTATAAGTTTAACATTTAATAAGCAAAATATTGATAATCCAATTGAACCCCAAAATGGATATTATTTTTCATTTTCACCTTCTATACATGGAAGTTATTTAGGTGGGAATCGACATTATTTTCAAACAGATATTGAAATAAAAGGATATCGAAAAATACTTGATCCGATTATTTTAGCTATGAGATTTAAAACGAATTATATTAGACTGTTTGAAAATTATAATGATTTTTTAACCACCTATGAATTATTTCATTTAGGTGGTGAGTCAACTTTGAGGGGGTGGAGTTCTATAGAAGATTTCTATGATGATTCACAAAATAATCTTAATGAAAATGGTTCTCCTATAAGGCAGTTATGTAATGTGGAATTTCGTTTCCCAATTTACTGGAAATTTGGGGGAACAGTATTTTATGATGGTGGATTTTTAGCAAATAAGATAAATGAGGATTTTAAATGGTTTTGGGATTGGGGATATGGGATTAATTTTAAAACTCCTTTAGGACCAGCAAGATTTGAATTTGCATTCCCTTTTGCAGATAAAAATAAACGGAACTTCACATTATCTATGGCTTATATGTTCTAATAAAAAAACTATTAACAATCATAGTGAATAGTAATAAATTCAAAACTAATTTATAAGGAGAAAAAGGTGTTTATAAGAATATCAATGTTACTTGTAGTAATAATTTTTGTAATTTCAGGATGTAATTCCAATAATAATGCAATAATTGAAGGAAAGTGGGAAGAAGCTAAAAAATTCAGAGTTGAAAATGAACTTGGAAAATCAATAACTCTTCTCAAAGATATTATTGACAACTATAAATCATCAATTAGAGCATCAGAAGCTCAATTTCAAATTGCAGATATTTATCTAAACGATGTTAAAGATTACGACTTGGCTTTAATTGAATTCAAGAAAGTAATTGAAAATTATGAAAATAGTATAATGGCTAAAAAAGCTATATTTATGATTGGATATATTTATAGCAATAATCTGGATGCATTTTCGTTGGCTATGGAATACTATAATGAGTTTAAAACAAAATATCCGAATGATGAATTAGTTTCTTCTGTTGATTACGAACTTTCAATATTAAATCAATATCAAACTCAAATTGACTCATTAAATAAAATTGCAGATGAAAGAAAAGGAAATAATTAATGAGTGAATTTAATTTACAAGAATTAAATGAAAAAATTCGTCTGGAATCACAATTTGTAAATGATTTAAAAAATCAATTGCAAACAGTAATTGTCGGACAAGATGATTTGATTGATAAATTAATATTATCCATACTAGCAAATGGACATATTTTTTTAGAGGGCGTTCCGGGTTTAGCAAAGACTCTCACTGTAAAATCTCTTGCGTCCTTAATTTCGACTCAATTTCAAAGAATTCAATTTACTCCAGATTTACTTCCTGCAGATATATTGGGTACGTTAGTATTTAATCCAAAAGAAAGTTCGTTTGAAGTAAAAAAAGGTCCAATATTTTCAAATATCATTTTAGCTGATGAGATTAACAGATCACCTGCAAAAGTACAAAGTGCACTTCTTGAAGCAATGCAAGAACGTCAAGTTACAATAGGAGATGAAACATTCAAATTGAAAGAACCATTTCTAGTTATGGCAACACAAAATCCTGTTGAACAAGAAGGGACTTATCCATTACCAGAGGCTCAAGTTGATAGGTTTATGTTTAAGGTGTTAATTGATTACCCAAAAATTGTGGAAGAAAAGGTAATTTTAAATAGAATGGGGAATATCAATAGCTCCGTTGAATTAAAACCAATTGTTAAGATTCCTCAAATTTTAAAATCAAGAGAAATTGTCGATCAAATACATGTTGCTGATAATATTCAAGATTACATTATTTCACTTGTAATGGCAACTCGCAACCCCGAAAATTACAATTTAAAAGATTTAAAGCAGTTAATTCGATTTGGTGCTTCACCCAGGGCAACTATATTTATTGCAATTGCATCAAAAGCTCAAGCATTTGTTAAAAATAGAGGTTATGTAATACCTGAAGATGTTCGTTCTATTGGTAGGGCAATTTTAAGACATAGAATACTATTAACCTATGAAGCAGAAGCTGAAGAAGTAACAACTGAAGATATTATAACTCAAATTTTTGATTCAGTTGCAACCCCTTAATGATCCCGTCAGAAATATTACAAAAAGTTAAACAAATTGAAATCAAAACTAAACATTTAGTGAATGATTTGTTTGGTGGTGAATATCATTCTGCGTTTAAAGGTATGGGGATGGAATTTGCAGAGGTTCGTGAATATACCCCAGGCGATGATGTCAGGAGCATTGATTGGAATGTAACTGCAAGAACTGGTAAACCATTTATCAAAAAGTTTGATGAGGAGCGAGAATTAACTGTCATGTTGATGGTTGATGTAAGTGCGTCTAGTCATTATGGAACAGGAGATTCACTAAAAAGCGACATTATTACAGAACTTGCTTCAATTCTTAGTTTCAGTGCCATTAAAAATAATGATAAAGTTGGGTTATTACTTTTCTCTAATGAAATTGAAAAATTTATTCCACCCAAAAAAGGGAAATCACATGTCCTACGTGTAATTAGAGAAATAATTTATCATTCATCAGATGGAAATTATACAGATGTTGCACATGCATTTGATTATATCCAAAAAATGCTAAAAAGAAGAGCAGTCATCTTCTGTATTTCAGATTTTTGGGATGCTAAATTTGAAAAACAAGTTAAACTTACAAACAGAAAACACGATTTGGTTAATATTAGAATCTTAGATGAATCTGAGTTAAGAATACCAGATATTGGATTAATATCTTTCCATGATAGTGAAACAAAAAATCAAATTTCATATTTTTCAAAAGGTGGACGAAATTTAACAATAGCAAAAAATATTATTGATGAATACTCAAAATTTTGCAAAAAAAATAAAATTGATTTAATTGATATTAATGTTCAAGAAGGTTATTTGGAACCTTTGGTTAAGTTTTTCAGTAAACGTTCGCTTAAATGAATCTTACAATAAAATTTATAACATTATTGTGTTGTGTTTCATTTACGAATGCAAAAATACATGTAACTCATGAAATTACTCCTCAAACACATTCAATTGGTTCAGAAATCTCCTTAATAATAAATGTAGATATAGATTCATTAGAGTATTTGGTACATTTTCCGAGTGAATTTCTGCCAAACAAGCAATATGAAATAAAACTTAATGAAGTAAATAAAACTAATTCTCAATATAAAATTCAATGTTGGGAAACAGGCGATATATACTTACCAAAAATTAATATAAAAGTTCAAGATTCTCAAAATGAGACTAAAAATATTTCACTTGATAGTATTTATATTAAAGTGTCTTCAACAATTGATGTTAATGCAAGAGAAATTAGAGATATTAAAGCGTTGAAAATAGTTGAAGTAAACATGTTCCAAAGGGTACTTGTTATTAGTTTTGGAATATTTGCATTAATTTCTATTCTATACATTTTAAAGAAAAGAAAAAATAAAAATCCTTATGTGTACAAAAATACTTCAATAAAAAGTATTTCTACTTATAAATCAATTAAATCTTCATTGGAAAATTTAGAAATTGACCTTCCAATTAATCACCAACATTCTGAGACTTTCTTTTTAGAATTGTCAAAACTATTTAAACAGTTTTTAGAATCTGAATACTTTATAACCTCAACTCAAATGACTTCAAGTGAGATTAAAACATATTTAAATTCACTTAAACTAAAAAATGATTTACTAGAAAACATTATTAATTTGATTGAAAGAGCAGACTCAATTAAATATGCTAAGCAATTACCTCAAATTGATGAAATAAATGCAAGTAAAACGGAATTAATAAATTTCATAACTATTTTACATAATAAATCTCAACAAAATAATTAATGAAAACTCAAAATAATCAGTTTTCACATATTTTTCGTAAAGAAATTTTAACTTCATCTGAAGATCAAATATATGATGTCTTTATAATTGGTGGTGGAATTAATGGAGCAGGAGTTGCTCGTGAAGCAACATTAGCAGGGCACAAAACGATACTTTGTGAAATGAATGATTATGCTTCAGGAACATCCTCAAAATCTTCAAGAATGCTACATGGTGGTTTGCGGTATTTACAATATGGAAAAATAAAACTAGTCCGAGAAGCATTACACGAACGGAACTTACTTTTATCATTGTGCCCTAATATAACAAAAAAACAAAGATTTATTTTCCCAGTATTCAATTCTTTTTTGTTTCAATTAAAACTTAAAATTGGTCTGGTATTGTATGATTTATTATCAGGGAAATATCTAATTTCTAAACATAAATATTTATCTAAAAACAAATTACTATCTAAGGTAAATATTTTTGAATTTTCAAAGTTAAAGTGTGGGTTTGAATATTCAGATGTATTAGTTGACGATGCAATTTTAACAATTTCAACAATTTCAACATCAGTTGTAAAACATGGCCTGCATGCGGTTAATTATTGTAAAGTAATTTTTTACAATTTCAATAACAATTTATGGGAAATCAAAGTTGAAGATATACTAACAAAAAACATCCATTCATTTAAAGCAAAAACACTTATTTCTTGTTGTGGTGCTTGGACAGATAAATCTCTAGTTCGCCCTACAAAAGGTATTCATATTGTTGTAAAAAGAGATATTTTACCAATACATAATTCAATTGTAATTCCAACAACAGATGGACGTATTTTATTCTTAAATATTAAAGATGAATATGTATATATTGGAACAACCGATACAGATTATAAAGATGATATTAATGAAGTTGAAGCCCATACAGAGGATGTAAACTACTTGTTAAATCAAGTTAATCAATATTTGAATGGTAATCATCAATTAAAAATGGAAGATATTATATCAACTTGGGCAGGTTTAAGACCATTGGTTAATGAAAAAGGAAATGTAAATCAAGTTTCACGTGAAGATAAGATTTTAGTTAATGAGAATAATCTAATTACAATCCTTGGAGGTAAACTAACAACATTTAGAACTATGGCTCAGCGTGTTGTCATTCAAATAAATAAAATTTTAGGCGGAAGTATAAATAAAACTGCATCTAAAACCGAAGAAATAGAGTGGGATATTTCAAACCTAAATTCAGTGGAAGAGTATGTCAATTTCTACATTAAACAAACAATGGCAATGCAATTAACAGATATTATGTTGCGACGAAGTGATGATTTTATGTTTTCTGATAACAATTCTCTACATTTAGTTGATGAAATTTGTTATTTTGCTTCTAAATTATTACAATGGGATAAAAATGAAATTGAAGAGCAAAAGAAAGATTATCAATTAGCTATTAATAAAATGAAAAATAAATTAAATAAATGTTAATATGTGAATTGTGTAAATTTGACATCTTATTATTGATATGGAAAGGTAATATTTATGGCTACAACAGCTGATATAAAAAATGGATTAATCATTGAAAGAAAAGGTAAGTTAGTAAGAATTGTTGAATTCCAACATGTAAAACCTGGAAAAGGTCCAGCATTTGTTAGGTCAAAGTTGAAAAATGTTAAAACTGGTCAAGTTGTTGATGAAACATTTAGAGCTGGCGAAAAAATTCAAATTATTAGAATAGAAGCTCGTGATTATAACTATTTATACAATGATGGAGACTTCTTTTATTTTATGGATAATGAAACTTACGAACAAATTTCACTATCTAAATTGCAAGTTGAAGATGTAGTTGATTTCTTAATTGAAAATACACCAACCACTATTGCTTTTAATGGTGACGAACCAATAGAGGTTCGAATACCACCCCACATGAATTTAGTTATTTCTGAAGCTGACCCAGGTGAAAAAGGCAATACAGCACAAGGGGGTACAAAACCAGCAATCCTTGAAACTGGAGTTGTTATTCAAGTTCCTCTTTTTATTCAACAAGGTGAAAAAGTTCGTGTTGATACAAGGGATAAAAGATATATTGAGCGAGTTAAGGAGTAATTATGTTAAAAGAAAAAATTAAAACTCTCATTGACATTATTCAAGACACAGAAATAAATGAGCTAGAAATTTCATCATTTTGGGGAGCTCAAAAAATTCGCCTAAAGAAAAAAAATGATTCTGTAGTGGAAACCCAAGTTGTATCTTCCGTAACAGAAACACCAAAAATACAAGAAACCCCTTTTAAAATTGAACATGGAGTATTACCAACACCTGTACAGAATGTTGTTAAAGAAACTAAAGAAGTTGAAAATGCTGAAACTCAAAAAACTGGTACTGAAATAATAGCACCATTAGTAGGAACCTATTATGCTTCTTCAAAACCTGGCTCGCCTGCGTTTGTTAAAGTGGGGGATAAAATAGAAATAGGACAGGTTATTTGTATTGTTGAGGCAATGAAAATATTTAATGAGATTGAAGCTGAAATTTCAGGTGAAATTTTAGAAATTATTGCAACTGATGGTTCGCCTGTTGAATATGGTCAACCGTTAATGATTATCAAAGAATAATGTATAAAAAAATATTAATTGCCAATCGTGGCGAAATTGCACTTAGAATAATTAGAGCATGTCGTGAGATAGGTATTAAAACGGTTGCCGTGTATTCTAGTGCCGATGAGCTATCACTTCATACGAAATTTGCTGACGAAGCAATTTGTATTGGCCCTCCACAAAGTGCTAAAAGTTATCTAAATATACCTGCAATAATTGCAGGTGCTGAGCTTACCAATGCTGATGCAATACATCCAGGATATGGTTTTTTAGCAGAGAGTTCTGAATTTTCTGCAATATGTGCTGAGCATAACATTGCTTTTATTGGTCCTCCACCTGAAACGATTGATGCAATGGGAAATAAAGCACAAGCCAAAAAGACTATGGAATCAGTTGATGTACCTGTTGTACCAGGTTCAGATGGATTACTTCAATCTGTTGAACATGCAAAAGAAGTTGCATTAATTTCTGGGTACCCAGTTATGATTAAAGCGTCTGCTGGTGGTGGTGGCAAAGGAATGCGACTAGTTGAATCTGAAAACCAATTACAAAATGCGTATGAATCTGCTGAAACAGAAGCAACCGCTTCATTTAATAACGGTGATTTATATTTAGAAAAATTTATTCAGCAACCCAGACATATTGAAATTCAAATTTTAGCTGACACCTTTGGTAATGTTGTAGCTTTGGGAGAGAGAGAATGCTCAATTCAAAGGCGTCATCAAAAATTAATAGAAGAATCACCCTCGCCTGTAGTTACACCTGAACTACGAAAAAAAATGATGGATGCTGCCATAAAAGGTGCATCGGCAGTTAATTACGTTGGAGCTGGAACTATTGAGTTTTTATTAGATATCCATGGTGATTTTTACTTTATGGAAATGAATACACGTATTCAAGTTGAACACCCTGTTACTGAAATGGTTGTTGGAGCTGATTTAATAAAACTTCAAATTCTCTCTCACGCTGGAATTCCATTGCCGGATTGGATGAAAGATATGAAACTTCGTGGACATTCAATTGAGTGTAGAATTAATGCAGAAGATCCAAATTATAAATTTAGACCTTCACCGGGTAAAATTACTAGTTTTCACATGCCAGGGGGAATGGGTGTTCGGGTTGATACGCATGCTTATGCTGGGTATTCAATTCCACCAAACTATGACTCAATGATTGCAAAACTAATTGTTCATGCCCCAACTCGAAAAGAAGCAATTAAACGAATGATTGGTGCTTTAGATGAATGTGTTTTTGAAGGCATTCATACAGTTATTCCGTTCCAAAAACAAATATTAGAAAATGAAGATTTCCAAAGTGGGAATTTTAATACTGGATTTTTAGAAACGTTTAATTACATTAAAGAAGAAAGATAAATTAAATGAATATACCCAATGATTTATTGTATTCAAAAGATCACGAATGGATTAAAATTGAAAATGGTATCGCAACGATTGGAATTACAGATTATGCACAAAGTGAGTTAGGTGATATCGTATTCGTTGAATTTCCTGATGTCGATGAATCATTTGATAAAGATGATACTTTTGGTACTGTCGAAGCAGTGAAAACCGTTGCCGATTTATTCTCTCCAATTTCAGGTACTATCGTTGAAATTAATGAAACTCTAGAAGATGAACCAGAATTGATTAATTCATCACCTTACGAAGATGGATGGTTGATCAAAATTAAATGCAATGATACATCCGAATGTGACTTGCTTCTTGATTCTGATACATATAAAGGTATCATTTAGACATGCCATTCATTCCAAATATTGATGAAGTAGAACTTCTAAAAAAAATTGGAGTTACAGATTATTCTGAATTAGTTAAGATAATTCCGAAGAATGTCAAATTTGATACTGAATTAGATCTCAATAATTCAATATCTGAGTATGAAACATTACAAAAACTAAACAAAATTGCATCAAAAAATAAATCTGAAAGTGATTTGATTTGTTTCGGTGGGGGTGGTGCGTATGATCATTACATCCCAAGTATTATAGATTTCCTTTCAAGCAGATCTGAGTTTTATACTGCATATACTCCCTATCAAGCAGAAGTAAGTCAAGGTACGCTTCAATATTTGTATGAATTTCAATCAATGATATGCGAACTTTCTGGTCTCGATGTTGCTAATGCATCATTATATGATGGAGCTTCAGCAGTCGCAGAAGCATGTTCATTAGCATTAACAGCATCTTGTAAAAACACAATTCTTCTTAGTTCAACAATTAATCCAGTCTATAAAAGAGTCGTATATACATATCTACAAAATCGAAATGTGAATATTGTTGAAATTGATGAGATGGATGGTTTAACAAATTATGACCAAATAGAAACATTTTTACCTGATTTAGCTGGTATTGTGATTCAATCTCCAAACTATTACGGAATAATTGAGAATTGGCGTTTAACGAAAGATAAGATTATAGATTCAAAGGCATTGTTGATTGCTGTTAGCGATCCAATGTCTTTATCCATCTTAGAATCGCCCGGTATATGCGGTGCAGATATTTTTGTGGGTGAAGGGCAAACTTTAGGGATTCCGATGTCTTACGGTGGACCATATTTGGGTCTAATGGCTGTTACAAATAAATTAATGAGAAAAATGCCGGGGCGGATAATTGGTAAGACTACGGATAAAAATGGTAAGGATGGATTTGTATTAACGCTTCAAACACGTGAACAGCATATTAGAAGAGAAAGAGCAACGTCTAATATTTGCACAAATCAAGGGTTAATGGCACTTCGTTCAACAATTTATTTATCTTTATTAGGGAAAAGAGGATTCCCCAAACTTACAAAACTATGTTTTGAAAAATCTCAATATTTAGCATCGTCAATTTCAGAAATAGAAGGATATTCAATTCCTTATGGTAAATCTTTTGTAAAAGAATTTGTAGTAAAAACACCCATTTCAGCTAATAAAATTAAAAATTTGGCACTTCAATCAGGATTTATTATTAACTGTGTTGAAAATGATGAAACAGACTCTCTAATTTTACTTTCTGTTACAGAAAAAAGATCCAAATATGAAATGGATTCATTCATTCAATTCTTAAAAAGTAATAATGCAAATATTTGATAAGTTAGAAAAAATCCGTCAAAAAAGAGGTGCAGTATGTTTTGCACTATTAGACCCAGATGCAAAAAATGATTCCACTTTATTGGCTCAAATTGAAACTGTAAATAATTCTGATTTTGATGCTATACTAGTAGGTGGTAGCTTAATAATGGACAATGAGTTTAACACTCGTATCCAATCCATTAAAAATAATACAACATTGCCAGTTATAATTTTCCCAGGGTCATCAAAACAATTATCGGTGCATGCAGATGCAATTTTATATCTTTCATTGATAAGTGGCAGAAATCCACAATACTTGATAGGTGAACATATTGAATCAGCACCATCTATATACAATTTAGGATTAGAAGCAATTCCAACAGGATATATTTTACTTGATGGCGGTCAAAGAACATCAGTTGAAATAATCAGCAATACAACACCACTGCCGATGAATAAAAAAGATATTATTCTTGCAACAGCTCTTGCTGGACAATATCTAGGCAATAAGTTAATATTTTTAGAGTCTGGAAGTGGAGCTGATAATCATGCTCAAATTGAATTAATTTCATATCTAGCAAAAACACTTTCAATTCCTCTAATGGTAGGTGGTGGAATTCAAACAGCAAAATCTGCTGAACAAATTAAGGATGCCGGAGCAGGTTATATAGTTGTGGGGACAATTATTGAGAATGGAGCTTCAGCTCAAGATCTTTTAGAACTAACTCGTGTTGTTCATACAGAATGAGTAATTATCTTAAAAATAAAACATTTGATTTAAAAGATAATCCCCTTCACAAAAATGTTAAAAAATATTTAATCCATCTTCAGTTTGATAGACAACTCTCTGCGAATACTATTTCTTCATATTGGAATGATTTACAGCACTACACTAACTATATTTACTTTGACTTAAATATTAAGAAACCACAACAAATTACTCTTAGTCATTTGAGAAAATATATAAATACACTAAAGTATATCCCTCGGGGAAAAGATGATGAAGTTGATATGAAATCAACTTCAATTAGTAGAATATTTTCTTCAATTAGAGGATTCCATCATTATTTGATTGAAGAAGGATTATCCAAAAAAGACCCAACATTATTACTGAAATCACCTAAAACACATAAGAAATTACCTGATATTTTAGAAGTTGAAGAAATTGATTTATTGTTAAATTGTATTAATGTGAAGGAAAAATTAGGTTTAAGAGATAAGGCAATACTTTCAACGCTATACTCAAGTGGGCTTCGTGTATCTGAATTGGTGAACCTCTCACTCATTAATGTCAATTTTAAAGATGGTATAATAAGAGTAATTGGAAAAGGAAATAAAGAACGGATAGTTCCAATTGGTATGCAAGTTATTCAGGATTTACAAAGTTACATCGTTGAATTACGTCCAAAACTTGCTCAAAAAGGAAATTCTAAAGGGTATTTGTTTCTGAATGCAAGAGGTGGGCAACTTACTCGTATGACTATTTGGAATATTATACAACAAACTACATTGGTTTCAGGTATTAAAAAGCATGTTACCCCGCATACATTTAGGCATAGTTTTGCATCCCATTTATTAAAAGGTGGAGCAGATTTGAGAATTGTTCAAGAGTTACTCGGACATTCAGATATTACGACCACTCAAATATATACACACCTAGATAAACGATATTTAAAAGAAGTTCATAAAGAACATCATCCAAGAGGTTAATTTTGCTATTACGTCTACCAGCTGAAGTACTTGTCATTTTAATCCCAGTTTTATTATTTTCACTGTGTTTTCATGAGTTTTCACATGCGTATGTGGCATATTTGCTAGGTGATGAAACGGCTAAATACAAAGGGAGATTAACGTTAAATCCATTGGCACATTTAGATCTATTTGGTACATTGATGATTTTATTTGTTGGTTTTGGATGGGCGAAACCAGTTCCAGTAAATCCATATAGTTTTAGAAATCCACGAACAGATATGATGAAAGTTGCGTTTGCTGGTCCAGCATCAAATATGATTTTAGCATTCATTGCTGGTTTAATTATTCGATTTATTAATGCTTCTCATATTCCTGTCGGAGAATCATTGTCTCTTGCAATTTATTTTTTTACTTATGTTAATTTAGCATTGGCAATGTTTAATATGATCCCAGTTGCACCACTTGATGGTTCTCAAATATTTGGTGGAATGATTTCTAAAAATAATCCTGACCTTGCACAAAAACTTCAAATTAATGGACCAAAAATATTAATGATAATTATTTTAATTGGTTACATAACACCATTCTCATTAATAGGAACAGTGTTAAGACCATTTATCACATTTTTCATGTATATATTTGCAGGATTATAAGTTGAGTGATTCTAATGAAAAATTTGAAGAATTACGCCATCAAGGTTGGAAAAAAAACTTAACACTCAAAAACCTCTTTAAAAATATAGTATTATTAGTCATTATTATTTATGTAATTATTAAATTTTATCAATAAGGATATTATGAAGATTATTGAATGTGTACCAAATTTTAGCGAAGGTAGAGATGTAGCAATCATTAAACAAATTACGGAAGCAATCGAGTTGGTTTCTAATACACATTTATTGGATGTTGATCCAGGTGCAGATACCAATAGAACCGTTGTAACTTTTGTTGGCGACCCAGAAAGTGTAGTAGAGGGTGCTTTCCAAGGGATAAAGAAAGCATCAGAAATTATAGACATGCGTGAGCATACTGGTGCTCATGCTCGAATGGGTGCAACAGATGTATGCCCCTTTGTTCCTGTATCCAATGTAACAATGGATGAATGTGTAGAACTTTCAAAAGTATTGGCTAAAAGAGTGGGGGATGAACTAGGTATTTCCGTTTATCTTTATGAAAATTCAGCATCTCAACCCGAAAGAGTTAATTTAGCAAATGTTAGGTCGGGTGAATATGAAATGATGTCAGAAAAACTAAAATTGGATGAATGGAAACCAGATAATGGTCCAACTGAATTGCATGAAAGAGCAGGGGTAACTGCAATAGGTGCGAGAGAATTCTTAGTCGCCTATAATATCAATCTAAATACAAAAGATAAAAAGATCGCAACAGATATTGCTCTAGATATTCGTGAAGCAGGACGCGCTAAGCGAGACGCAAACAAAAATATTATCCGAAATGCTGATGGAAAAATGGTTAAAGTTCCCGGATCCCTCAAATCAACCAAAGCAGTAGGGTGGTTTATTGATGAATACAATGTTGCTCAAGTATCAATGAATTTAACCAATTTTAATATAACTCCACCTCATATTGCATTTGAAGAAGTTAGAGAACAGGCACGCAAAAGGGGTGTGCGAGTTACCGGTAGTGAATTGGTAGGATTAATCCCATTGAAAGCATTGCTCGATGCAGGTAAATATTATTTACAAAAGCAACATAGGTCATGTGGAATTTCTGAAGCAGATATAATCCATATAGCTATAAAGTCAATGGGACTTGATGAACTTTCTGAATTTGATTCATTGGATAAAATTGTTGAATATAGAGTTGGCAATAAATTTGGTGAATTAGCCACAATGAAACTAACTGATTTTAATGATGAACTCTCATCTGAAAGTCCAGCACCAGGTGGTGGTAGTGTTAGTGCACTAGCAGGGGCATTGGGTGCAAGTTTATCTGCTATGGTGGCAAACCTAACCATTGGTAAAAAAGGATTTGAATCTTCATTTGACGCCATGAATCAGTTGGCATTAGTTGGACAGAAATTAAAAGATTCACTTCTACAACTAATAGACAAAGACACAGACTCATTTAACTTTATTTTGGATGCAATGAGGTTACCCAAAAAAACAGATGACCAAAAAAGTAAGCGATTACAAGAAATTCAAAATGCGACTAAAGAAGCAACCAAAATTCCATTTACTGTTGTTGAGCAATGTTGTGAAGTTATGGACTTAGCATTAGAAACAGCTTCAAATGGTAATCCAAATTCGGTTTCAGATGCAGGTGTTGCTGGAGAAATGGCTTCTGCAGGTGCTCGCGGTGCAGCATTAAATGTAAAAATAAATACATTGGATATTACAGATTTAGAATTTGTGAAAGATATTCTTAATAAAACTGATATATTAATCCATGAAATTGAAGAAAAAATAATTACTTTACGCAAAATAGTTGACGAAAAATTAAATAATTAGTGGCTAAAATACATCAATTACCAACAAAATTAATTAATCAAATAGCTGCAGGTGAGGTTATTGAAAGGCCGGCATCTATTATAAAGGAATTGATTGAAAACTCCATTGATGCAAATTCTACAAAAATAACTATTGATGTAGAAGATGGTGGGCAAAAATCCATTCAGATTTCTGATAATGGAATAGGGATGAGTGCTTCAGAACTTGAACTTGCTTTTGAAAGACATGCCACCAGCAAAATAAATAATCAAAAGGATTTGGAGAATATTCATACCCTCGGTTTTAGAGGAGAAGCATTGCCAAGTATTGCATCTGTTTCGCAAGTAGTTGCTCGTTCTGCTGCCAAAAATAACGAGGGAACTGAAATTGTTATTCATGGTGGAGAAACAAAGAGTATTGAACCAGTTGCTCATAATAATGGTACGTATTTTCAGGTTAAAAATATATTTTTTAATGTACCAGCTAGGCGAAAATTTCTAAAAAAACCAGATACTGAATTCAAATTAATTACTGAAACAATTCGGAAATTCATGATAGCATTTCCAAAAATTGCATTTCGATTTACCAATAATGGTAAAGTAGTATTTCGAACACAATCTGAATCATTGGAAAATAGACTACAAAGTATTTATGGCTCAGAATTTTCAAATAATTTATTAGCAGTTAATCTTGAAAAAGAACCCTATTCTATTTCTGGATTTGTAGGTAATTTAACTACTCTTAGAAAACGTCCGGGAGCTCAATATTTAATTATTAATGGTCGCCATGTAAAAGACAGATTATTAAACTCAGCAGTTTTCAGCTCATATAGATCATTGTTATCTCGTGGTGAATATCCATTTTTTGCATTATTTATTGATATGCCAACTGATTTAATCGATGTGAATGTACACCCGGCAAAATTGGAAGTTAGATTTCAAAATGAATGGCAAATTTACCATGTTATTAAATCTGCAACAATTACTGCTTTAAAAGATGTTCTATCTGTAATTCCAGATTTCAATCAATTTCAGCAACAATCATTTAATGATGAGGCCTCAACCTCACAGTTACAATTTCAAAATCAAAATACAAACTTTCCGATTGAAAAAGCTCCTCGACCCTTAGCCAATTTAGATTCACACAACTCTGCAGATATTGATTTGAATAGAGCACATTCACGAGTTGAAACAATGGTCAATACTGAAACTATTCAAGATGTAAATATAGCAAATAATACTATATGGCAAATTCATAATAAATATTTAATTACAGAAATACGTTCAGGGCTAGTTATTATTGATCAACATGTTGCACATGAGCGGATTTTATTTGAGTCTGCTAAAAAAGCATTTGACGGACATGGATTACCTTCTCAGGCATTATTATTTCCTCAAACGGTTCAATTCCAACCAGATGAGTACAGTGCTTTACTTGATGTTATTCCGTATTTACATAAAATTGGTTTTAAGTTACGTGAGTTTGGTGAAAATACAATAATTATCGAAGGCACACCATCAGATATTCACTGGGGTAGTGAAAGAGAAGTGCTGGTTGATATTATGGATAATTATTCACAATTCAAGGAATTAGATGCATCATTTCTTGACCATATAGCATCCACGTATGCGTGCAAAGGTGCAGTTAAAGCTGGAGATGCACTTTCTCCTGAAGAACGTCGAAATTTGGTAGATAGATTGTTCGCTACTGAACATCCGTATTATTGCCCACATGGACGTCCAATAATTGTAAATTTATCTATGGAAGAACTAGATAAACGATTTGAGAGACATTAATAGTGAAACTTGGAGTAATTTATGACACACAAAAAAACGATTAGACATTATTTAGGAACCGGACTTTTGTCTATTATTCCATTGGCAGTAACCTATTGGATTGTAGAAAAATTATTTAACTTTTTTGCAAAACCCGGTGCATCCATAGTAAGTGCAGTTTTTGGTGATAATACCTATCCATATATTCCTGAGCTAACAGGTTTTATTCTAACTCTTCTATTTATAATGTTTGCTGGACTAATTGTCTCAAATGTACTAGGTAAACAATTATATATTTGGTTAGAAAATATTTTATCTAGAATTCCAATTGTAAATTCTGTTTATAAAACGATAAAAGGAATTACAGTTTCAATTTCAGATAATAATAAGCAAGCATTTAAAAAAGTGGTATTTGTGCAATATCCTCGTAAAGGGTTATGGTCGATTGCCATGGTAACTGGTGAATCAAAAGATGCAGACAATAATGAATATTATCATGTTGTTGTTGTTACGACTCCAAACCCAACTTCTGGATACCTCCTCTATGTTCTAAAAGAAGAGACAACAGAAACTTCTATGTCAGTTGAAGAAGGTTTAAAAATTGTAATTTCGGGTGGATTACTTGCCCCAAGTGTGAATGAGATATGATTCTAATTATTGTGAAGAACCATAAAAATAGCCACTGGTATCCAGTGGCTATGCTATTTAACAGGAGTTCTTGCCTGTTTTGCCTGTCCGCCCCACATGACTAGGGGTGACTGGCAGGGTGGGCGATGAGAGACTCGAACTCCCGACTTCCTCCTTGTAAGGGAGGCACTCTGAACCAACTGAGTTAATCGCCCTAAATCAGCAAACTTAATTATCTGCTGAGTGCCAATTTTATTACATCTTCTACTTCATTTACAAAAGTAATTTTTAAATCTTTTTTCACTTGTTCAGGTATTTCTTCTAAATCTTTTTCATTGTGCTTTGGAACAATTATATGATTTAAACCAGATCGTAATGCTGCAGTTGATTTTTCTTTGAGCCCACCAATTGGTAATACATTTCCACGAAGTGATATTTCACCTGTCATACCAAGTTTTTCTTTCACCGGAATATCAGTAAGCAGTGAAACCATTGCGGTAATCATTGCAATCCCAGCTGATGGTCCATCTTTAGGTATTGCTCCTGCAGGTACATGCACATGAATATCATATTTTTTATAGAAATCTGGGTCAATTTCAAACTGGCTCGCATTGGTTCTAACAAAAGAAAATGCAGCCTGGGCAGACTCTTTCATTACATCACCCAATTTGCCTGTAAGTTTAAGTCCGCCTTTACCAGGCATTTTAGATGCCTCAATAAATAGTATATCACCTCCAAATGCTGTCCACGCCAAACCTACAACAACACCAGGTTTATTACATCTTTCAGCAATTTCAGAGAAAAATTTTCGTGCACCTAAATATTCTTCAACTTTATTGGGTGTAATTTTGACGGATTTACATTTATTAGTTGCAATATCTAACGCAGTTTTTCTACAAACATTAGCAACTTGCCGTTCTAAATTACGAACGCCTGCTTCTCTAGTATATGATTCCACAAGTTTTAAAATTGCTTCATCAGTAAACTTGATCTCAGATTTTTTCAATCCATGTTCTTTTATTTGTTTTGGTATTAGATGTCGATTTGCAATTTGTATTTTTTCTTCGTGAATATATCCAGTAAAATCTAAAATTTCCATTCTATCTCTTAATGGACCAGGAATACGATCAATTTGATTTGCAGTTGTAATAAACATTACGTTAGATAAGTCAAAATCAACCTCCAAATAATGGTCATTAAATGCAAAATTTTGCTCAGGGTCTAATACTTCTAACAATGCACTAGATGGGTCACCTCTAAAATCCATTCCAAGTTTGTCAATTTCATCTAACATAAATATAGGATTATTGGTACCTGCTTTTTTCAAACTTGATATAATTCGACCAGGTAGTGCACCAATATAGGTACGTCTATGGCCACGAATTTCTGCTTCATCACGCACTCCACCTAATGAAATCCGTACAAATTCTCTTCCCATTGATTTTGCAATAGATTTTCCAATTGATGTTTTTCCAGTTCCCGGTGGTCCTCCAAAACATAAAATAGGAGTTTTTAATATTTCACCTTTTTTACTACGTGAAAGCTTAAGATTTCGAACAGCTAAATGTTCAATAATTCGTTCTTTCACTTTTTCTAAACCATAATGGTCTTCATCTAGCACCTCTTGTGCATACTCAATTTTCTCATTATCCTTAGATTGTTTGCTCCAAGGTAGTTCAACTAACCAGTCTAGATAAGTACGTGATACGGTATATTCTGGTGATTGCGAAGGAATCTTTTGCATTCTACTAAGTTCCTTTTTTGCAACCTTATCAACATCCTGAGGCATTTTTGCCTTAATAATTTTATCTTCAATTTCATTTATCTCAACACTAGATTCATCTTCGCCCAGTTCTTTACGGATGGCTTTCATTTGTTCTCTTAGAAAATATTCACGTTGTGATTTCGAAATTTCATCTTGTACATCCGATTGAATTTTTTCACCAAGTTCAATGCGTTGGATTTCACGATTAATCAATACAGTTGATTTATCTACTCGTTCTTTTAAATCTAATTCCTCAAGTATTTCTTGTTTTTCTGTGGTGGGGATATTCATGAGTGAAATAGCTTTGTCAGCAATACGTCCGGGATGTTTTATATTGGTGAGAGCAGACGCCTGCTCTTCGGAAAGATATGGTGCTATTTCAATAAGTTTACTATAAATATTTTTTATATTCATAGTTCCTGCTTCAAGTTCTTCAGACGATTCTTCAATATTATGTGAGTTTTTTTGTACCAATCCTTTAAAATAGGGTTGGTGATCAATATAATTTACTATTTTTACACGTTCTATACCTTGTACGATTGCAGATTTGGAATTGTCGGGCATATCAAAGGTTTTCATTACAGTTGCCAATACCCCCCAAGAATATAAATCTGTATCTTTTGGATTTTCAATAGAACCATCCTTCTGTGCAACTACTACAATGTACTTTTTACCTTTCTTGGGTAAATCATCAATTAATTTTAATGATTGCTCACGTCCAACATAAATTGGAATTATTTGTTGAGGAAATAAAACGGTATTCCTTAGTGGAAGAATAGGATACTGCTCTAGTACGTTTTCATCTTGACTCATTGATTTTTCTTTATTTTCTGCCATTATTACTCCAATATTAACTTATAATTTTTAAATGTGGCAAATACTATGCCATCAAAATAATCTCTGACTAATCGAAATTAATCTGTACTTATGTCATATTTAGGTCGAGTAGATTCAATTTCTTGAACTAATTTTAAGACATCCACGGTTACTTTTTCATCAGCAATTGGCATCATATTTCCAGCAACGAGTGGAAAATATCCATCTTCAAGTTGTTGGTCGTATAACCAATTTACCATTTTACGTACACGCATATCCTCGGGAGTGAAACCACATTTGATAACACCTTGTAATACTTTTAATGTACCGCCTGTAAACATTCCGTCATTAGTCCCAGAAGTACCCAATTTATCCCAATTATCTTGAGCTGACATTAATGTTGAATTGTTTTCTTGCAAAATCCGGTTTAATAAAAATTCTGATGCTTTTAATGCATGTTTTTTAAACATTTTTTGCCGAGAAGATAGGAGCAATAAAACTTCAGCTGTTGTCCAAATACAAGACGGTTCATTGTCATATTGTTTGCCTTTTGCTACAGAAGATCGATGTAGCCATCCACCATCTTCACGTTGCCTATTTGCAATCCAAGTAATAGATTTATCAAGTAATCGATTTCCTCCCATTCCAAATTTTAAAATTAAATTGCATGCATGTGCATGATGGTGATAGAGTAAGGGAAAGCGTCCATCATCCGCTTGGAATTTCATGAGATGAATAATTAAATCTCTAACTGGTGGGAAAAATTTAGTCCCTCCTAATTCATATATTTTATGAGTAATTTTCAATAAATCCAAAAATGCAAGTGAGCTTCGTTTTTCGTCATCGCATTTCTTAATTGATTCTACAAAATCATTTTTTAAAAGGCGTTGGAGTGCCCGTTGAAGAAATACACGTTTTTCCCCCTCACGAAATAAACGATGGTGTTTCTCTAATTTATAAATATCTTTTATCATACTGAATGCAGTAATTGGGCTTCCTTTTCGTATGAGTTTTGAAAAAGGATTATGTTCCAAAACATTGACCCAGTTAGGAGTAACCTCAACTGATTTCAACATGCGAATTTGAAATGAATCTTCTCGTTTTACAAAATTCTTTTGCCGATTGTTGGATTTATAAGGTTGTTTTCTGTGCTCTGTCTTTCGTTTTTCCATTATAATTTCTTTCTATATAAATTTACTTGGTCATCTGCATGATACGATGAACGAACGAGTGGTCCCGATTCAACAACTTTAAATCCCATTTCAAGTCCTTTATTATGATACATTTTAAAAATACCAGGGTGCACAAATCGTTGCACAGGCAGTTGTTGTTTGGTGGGTTGTAAATATTGACCGATATTGAAAATTTCAACACCTAAATTCGCAAATTCACACATTGTATCTAAAACTTCATCATCAGTTTCACCTAGTCCCACCATTATTCCAGTTTTTGTAACCAATCCAAAATTGATAGAAGCTTCCAAAACAGATTTAGTTCGATTCCAATTAGATTGAGGTCTAATTCCTTTTGAAATACGTTCTACGCATTCCACATTATGAGAAAAGATGTCTGGGTTTGCTTGAAATAGAGACAATAAAGCGCCATGATTATTATTAAAATCTGGTGTTAATACTTCAATTGAAATAGTTGAATTTATGTTTCTAATTTCTTTAATAGTTTGTACCCAAATTGAAGCACCAAAATCTGTTTTAATATCATCTCTATCAACAGATGTAATCACAACATGTTTTAACTGCATTGACTTCACAGCTTCGGCAACTCGTTGTGGTTCATCTAAATCAATTGTTTTGGGTTTACCTGTTTTAACCGAACAAAATCCGCATGCTCTTGTGCAAGTATTTCCCAAAATCATGATGGTTGCAGTCTGTCTGTTCCAACATTCATAAATATTAGGACATTTTGCTTCAGCACAAACGGTATTTAAATTACTTTTTGTGATAAGATCGCGTGTTTGTGAATACGATTGACCAGTATCCAATTTGATTTTTAACCAATTTGGTTTTCGAAATTGTTTTTGAGAAGTGGAAATTTCCATTATTTAAAGACTCAATCTCTTTTCATCAAATGATTCCAATAATTCAGCAACTTTGGATAAAAATAGTGTGCCATAAGCACCATCAATTAGCCGGTGATCATAACCTAGAGTTATATACATCATACTTCTAATTGCAACAATATCTCCAAACTCAGTTTCCTTAACTACAGGGCGTTTATGTATTGAGCCTACACTTAATATTGCTACATTAGGTTGGTTAATAATTCCCATTCCAAAGAGACTACCAAACACACCAGGATTTGTAACAGTAAATGTAGAACCAAAAATTTCATCTGGTTCCAATTTATTTATGCGTGCACGAGATGCCAATTCTGCAGTTGAACGTGCCAACCCTAAAAAGTTTTTTTCTTCAGATGCTTTAATTACAGGCACAATTAAATTATTATCAGTAAGTGCAACTGCAACTCCCATATTAATATTCCTATGATGGATAATATTGTTCCCATCTAGAGAAGCATTAATAAGCGGGAATTCCCGAATTGCAGAAATACAGGCATCTAAAATCATTGGTGTATATGTAAGTTTGACCCTATGTTTTTCTGCATATTTATCTTTCCAATTTTTCCTAGCATTTACAAGTGCTGTAACATCTACCTCAGAAATTGAATAAACATGCGGAGATGTTTTGACCGAATTTACCATGTGCTCTGCAATTTTTGAACGAACACGATCCATTGGTTCTATTTTTTCAGACAATGATTTAATCGAGGTAGGGGGATGTGTTGTAATTGTTTCAGATTGTGTGTTTCTACTATCTAAAAATTGCAGAATATCTTTTTTAGTTACTCTACCAAAATTACCTGTTCCTACTATCGAACAAAGCTCTAAGTCTGAAATATTTTCTTTTTTTGCAATTGATTTCACTAAAGGTGAATAAAATTGACGCTCACCAATAGCTTCTGTTGGTTTTGTGACACTTTCTTCAACATTGATTTTATCTCCATTTCCAATGTCTTTTATATTTTCAGCATTGTTGGGTTTTTCTAATATTTCTCCTTTTTCACCAATTCTTGCAATCACATTTCCAACTTCAACAACATCATTTACATTAGCAACACACTCTAACAATATTCCTTCAGCCGGGGAAGGTACTTCTGAATCAACCTTATCCGTTGAAATTTCAAGCAATGTTTCATCTTTTGCAATTAAATCACCAATATTTTTCTTCCACTCTAATATTGTCCCTTCAGTGATAGACTCTCCCATCTTGGGCATTATTACATCAATAGCCATATTTCCCCTTTTATGTCCTTTGAGTTTTAAATTTCATATTTATTGTACTACTTGAATATGATTTATGTAGTGCATTATTAATTTCATCTTTTAATGAATCTGCATTACTATTTTCAATAGTTAATGGAATTTCAAACAATATAGATTCAATTTTATTTTGTCCAACAATTCGTAAATCTTGAACTTCTTTGTTTATATTATATTTTGTGAGAGTTTCATTTATTATGTTGCGAATAGTCAATACTTCATTGCCATCTGTTGTTACTGGATCGGTATGTGTTACGACATCTGCGTGGAGGTGTTTTGCTAGATGGTGCTCAACAGCATCTGCAATTTGATGCATCTTTTCAGCCGTATGATTTTCCGATACTTCAACGTGTAATGAAATATATTTATGTATTCCATAACTATGAACAACTATATCGTGAATATTATACACTCCTTCAATTTCACTTGCAAGAGATTGAATTTCATTAATAGTTTTCTTTGAAACTGATTTGCCTAACAAATCATCAATAGCATTTCTGGAAATTTTATATGCAAAAACTAACATCATAATTGCAATTACAACTCCCATTAAAGAATCTAAAATAGGAAATCCTATGTTTGTGGCAAAAAGGCTAACTAAAACTAAAACTGAGGAAAGCATATCTGACCTATGGTGGATTGCATCGCCTTTTAATGTATCAGAATCAATTATGGCACCCATATCCAAACACACTCGAGCCAAAATTTCTTTAACAAATATTGTAAATACAATCACAATTAATAATGGTTGTGAAATAAATATATCTGATGGATTTACAATACGTTCAATAGATGCTTTAATAAATTCAAACCCAACAATTCCTATAAACATAGCAATTGTCAATGTTGCAATAGTTTCTGCACGCCCATGCCCAAAGGGGTGTTCTTTATCAGGTGGTTTTTGTGAAATTTTAAATCCAAAAATAACGACAATGCTTGATGCAATATCCGAGAGAGTATGAAACGCATCTGCCATGAGTGAGATACTATTTGATGCCAATCCAAACCAAAATTTGATAAAGAATAACAAAATATTATTTCCGATTGAAAAATATCCATTCTTAATTCCAGCCAATGCACGGTGTTCTAGATTAGTTGGTTTAAAATCGTTGGGTAAGAATATTTTTATGAATAACTTTGCAAGCATATTAGTATTGCATCACCTCATCAATTGCATTGCTTATCCAATGGGTTTGAACAAGTATTGCATCTTCATAATTAGGGGAGTATGCAATAGGTAAGTCCTTTGAAGCGACACGTTTTATTGGTGCATCAAGAAGTTCAAAACCATTTTCCATAATTTTTGATGCAATTTCAGCACCAAAACCACTTGTAATATTGTCTTCGTGAGCAATTATTAATCTATTTGTTTTAGATAATGATTCTAAAATTGTATTCATATCCAATGGGTTTAATGTACGTAAATCGATAATTTCTACTGAAAATTGGCTATTCCTTGATGCTTCAATAGATTTTTGAACCAATGCACCCCATGTTACAATTGTAATGTCATTTCCTTCTTTTACAATATTTGCTTTGCCAAAATCCATTATGTAGTTTTCATCTGGTTCAGGTGATGACGCATATCCTTGACGATACAAACCTTTGTGCTCAAGAAAGAGTACAGGGTCGTCCATTCTACAAGCCATTTTCAATAGTCCTTTTGCATCAGATGCGTTTGATGGGTATGCAATATAAATTCCAGGCAGGTGTGTGAAAAAACCATCAATACTTTGACTATGACACAGTCCTCCGTGAATATATCCACCCACGGGTACTCGAATAACCACAGGGCATGTCCAATTCCCATTTGAACGATATCTAAGTGTAGCTAATTCATTTCTGATTTGCATCATAGAAGTCCATATATAATCCCCAAACTGAATTTCTACGACAGGTTTATATCCCAATGTTGCCATTCCAATTGCAGTTCCGATGATTGATGACTCAGCCAAAGGTGAGTTAAAAACACGCTCTTTCCCGTATTTTTTTGTAAGTCCACGCGTTGCAGTAAATACACCACCTTTACCGGCCGCAACATCTTCGCCATAAATCACCATTTTATCATTCTGTGCCAACTCTTCATCAAGTGCGTGATTTATTGCATCAACAAGTACAACTTTTTCACCATTTTTAATGTTTCTTTTATTTGGTTTAACAGATTTATTTGAAAACAAATGTGTGTGTAATTTTTCAATATCTGGAATATCCATCTGCTCAACACTGTCAGTTTCATTATTAATTTGGGTTAAAACATTTTCTCGTAGTAATTCAAATTCTTTTGGTTTTGCAATACCAGAATTAACACATTTATTTTCAAAGATAGTCATCGGATCTTTACTCTGTTCTGATATCAATTCGAGTTCATCACGATATTTTCGATGGTCATCGGATGAAGAGTGTGGGAATAAACGCACTACATTTGAAATGATTATACTTGGACCTTTTCCTTTTCTAGCTCGATCAACTGCTTTTTCAAATGCAAGTTTAGTTTCAAAATAATCAGTACCATCAACAGAATATCGTGCTAAAGATTCATATCCTGCTGCAATTTTATAAACTGACCCTCCAGCAGTCTGTTCAGCAATTGGAACAGATATTGCATATCCATTATTTTCAATATGAAAAATAACAGGTGCCTTTTCTCTGCTTGCCCAATTTAATGCTTCATGGAAATCACCTTGGCTAGTAGTTCCTTCTCCTGATGATACATAAACAACCGCTTTTTCACCATCTCGTTTTAACGCAAACCCAGTACCAACAGATTGTAAATATTGAGTTCCTGTTGAACTTGATTGAGCAATAATATTAAGGTCTTTGTGTCCATAATGTTGAGGCATTTGCCGACCACCCGAGCTTGGGTCATCTTTTCGCGCTAAGAATGTCATTAAAATTTCTTTTGAAGTTACACCAAGCCCCAAGCAAAATGCTTGGTCTCTGTAATATGGATAGGCATAATCAAAACCAGATTTAAAGCATTGAGAGGCGGCAAGTTGTGCTGCTTCATGACCTGCTGCTGCAATATGGAAATACCCTTTACCTTGTTTGAGTAATATTAATTGTTTCTCATCAAGTCGTCGAGATAGTGCCATTAACTCATAAATTTTCAAAATTTCTTTTTTTGAATATCCGTTAAATTTCAAATTCTCTCCTTCATTAAATACAAATGCAAATAATTTCCAACAGTTTGAGCTAAATCAAGCAATTTAAATTCTTTTTTTGTTAAATCAAAAATGGACGTAACACCGTGCTCGAAAATTCCACACGGAATCATCCCTTCAAAATAATGCATATTTGGTTTGTTATTAAGAGCAAAACCATGCATTGTAACCCATTTTGCTAATCGCACTCCCATTGCACAAATTTTCTCATCTTCAACCCAAACACCTGTTAAATTATCATTTGTATTTGAGATAATATTGTATTCTAGAAGTGTGTTAATTATACTTTGTTCAAGGGTACGCATATACCAAGAGACACTCATTTTATAATTATGCAAATCAATGATGGGATATCCCACTAATTGCCCTGGACCATGATATGTGATATCACCACCACGATCAATTTGAATTACGTTTGCATCTGATGGGTAGGTGGGTAGTAAATGATTTTGGTTAGCATTTTTCCCAAATGTGTAAACATGCTCATGTTCAACAAAAAGTACGACATCATGTATTTCATTATCTATTCGTTTCTGATGAATAACTTTTTGTAATTCCCAAATTGGTTCATATTTTTGATGACCAAGAAAAAAATAATTAATTTCATCATTGCAGTTTTCTGTTAAATATGATAAAACGTCATTCAGATTATTTTTGATAAGAGTATTAAAATTGTGAATACGAATAGTATTGGCTGTATCTACAGTCATTAAATATGAATTGCCTCATCTAATGCGTCTGCTGTAGCTTCCAAAATTGCCTCTGATAATGTTGGGTGTGGGTGAATACAATGTAAAACATCCAAATGAGTTGTTTCTAATGTACGTGCAATAACAGCTTCTGAAATAAGATTGGTAGCTTCAGAACCAATAATATGACAGCCCAACATTTCACCGTACTTAGCTTCATAAATTATTTTTGTAAATCCATCCGTTTTGGCTGTAGCCAACGATTTACCCAAAGCTCGGAAAGGGAATTTACCAATTTTAATTTCAAACCCCTGGTCAATTGCTTGTTTTTCTGTTAATCCAACAGAAGCAACTTCAGGAGTGCAATATGTGCATACTGGAATATTGTCATATTTCATTGCTTGTGGTTCTAATCCGCATATATTTTCGACTGCAACAATACCCTCAGCCGAGGCAACATGAGCAAGCCAAGGAGGTCCGGCAACATCACCTATTGCATAAATATTATCTGTAGTAGTTTTCATATAACCATCAGTTTTAATCCAACCATTTTCTATTTTTATGTTACAATCTTCTAATCCAATATCCTCAATATTTCCTTGAACTCCTACAGCAATCATTGCTTTCTCAGCTTTGACTATTTCTCCATCTTTTGTTTCAATTTTTACACCACTCTTATCTTTTGAAATATTTTTTACTAATGTATTTAAACGAATATCTATTTTTTTCTTTTTCATGATTGATGCAAGTTCTTTTGAAATATCTTCATCTTCAACTGGCAAAATTTGAGGTAAGGATTCAATGATTATAACATGAGTTCCGTAAGAATTGAAAAAATGTGCAAACTCTACTCCAATTGCACCCGCACCAATTATAATAATACTTTTTGGTTGCTCATCTAATACCATTGCTTCTTTAGATGTTATAATATGATTACCATCTGGTTCCATACCTGGAAAATATTTACTCCTAGCACCCGTTGCAATAATTATATATTTTGAAGTAATTTGATTGGTTTTACCATTTTTATCTTCAGTTTCGACGGTATTTTTGTTAAGTAACTTTCCTTTTGCAGGGATATAGTCGATGTTGTTTTTTTTGAGAAGATACTCAATTCCTTTATTTAATCGCTTAGAGACATTTCGTGATCGTTTGATACCTTTTTTCCAATCAACTGAGTATTCTGGAATTGTTACGCCAAACTTTTTGGCTTCTTTTATATTCTCTAAAATATGTGCATTCTGTAGCAGTGCCTTTGTTGGGATACATCCCCAGTTTAAGCAAACACCACCTAAATGAGTGGATTCAACAATGGCTACTTTTTTTCCTAATTGACTTGCTCTAATACCTGCAACATATCCACCAGGTCCACCACCAATAATGATAATATCGTAATTCATAACTTCTCTTAATTTTTTTTCATTGCAATGATTTTAAGAAATTCATCTCGTGTTCGAGCATCTTTTTTAAAACCACCTAACATGCACGAGGTTACAGCAAAAGAATTTTTCTTTTCAACACCACGCATTTGCATACACATGTGTTGACCTTCTACTACAGCTGCAACTCCTCTTGGTTTTAACACATTGTCAATTGTTTTTGCAATTTCTTGTGTCATCCGTTCTTGAACTTGCAATCGTCTACTAAACATTTCAACAATACGTGGTAGTTTAGATAAACCTAATATTTTGCCATTTGGAATGTAGGCAATATGGGTTCTTCCAAAAAAGGGGAGTAGATGATGTTCGCACATACTGAAAAAATCAATATCAATTATCGTTACCATTTCATCATAATGTTCAGTAAAAATAGCATCATTTATAATTTCATCTAACTTTTGACTATATCCTTTTGCAAAAAACTCCCACGCTTTGGAAACTCGATGTGGAGTTTTCACTAGACCCTCACGGTCTGGATTTTCACCAATTTCTGTTAATAATTTCTCAATTAAATTTTCAATATTTAGTTTATTTACTTCAGTCATAATACCCTTTAAACTTTAGACAATAAAGCCAATGAAGTTTGCATAGTGCAACTATTGGCTGAGTATTTAAATTACATAGATTTATAATGGTTGAGCAAAGAAATGAATACAATATTATAAATTAAATTTATCTTTGAGCATTTTAAAAGAAAAGTCTATTTTACGACAAGTTTAAAACTAAAGGAGTCCAATGTTTGCCAAAATTTTATCCAGCGCAGTTTTAGGAATAGACGCATACACAGTAAAAGTAGAAGCACATCTAGAAAATAGTTCTCCAACAAAATTTTTCACCGTAGGCTTACCAGAAGGTGCAGTAAAAGAAAGTAAAGAACGGGTTTTAGCTGCAATGAAAAATTCTGGCTTTCGTATTCCACAAAAAAGAATTACAATTAATCTTGCTCCAGCAGATATTCGCAAGGAAGGATCTGGTTTCGACTTACCAATAGCAATTGGAATTTTATCAGCACTCGGATATGTTGATGCGAAATTTCTTTCAAAAGTGTTATTAGTTGGAGAATTAAGTTTAGACGGACAATTACGACCTGTTAAAGGTGTGCTTCCAATGTGTATTTCGGCACGCAAGAACGGATTTAAACGAATTATTCTTCCCAAACAAAATGCGAAGGAGGCATCTTACATTCCTGGAGTTCGTTCGGCTGGACTTAACACACTAAAAGAAGTCGTGGATGTGTTAAATGGTGACATTGATATAGAACCTTCGCAACCAATTGATATTAATAGAAATTCCCATAGAAACTACAGTGTAGATTTCGCAGATGTAAAAGGTCAAGAAAATGTTAAGAGAGCATTGGAGGTTGCAGCTGCTGGTGCACACAATATTTTATTTATAGGTCCACCCGGAAGTGGTAAAACCATGCTTGCAAAACGTTTACCAACAATTCTACCAAATATGACATTGGATGAAGCTTTAGAAACAACTAAAATACATTCAGTTGCAGGCATGAATACATCAAAATTCGGTATTATTCATAATCGCCCATTTCGTTCACCTCATCATACTATTAGCGATGTTGGGTTAATAGGCGGTGGAACTGTACCTAAACCGGGTGAAGTAAGTCTATCTCACAATGGTGTATTATTTTTAGATGAATTTCCAGAATTTAAGAAAAATGTTTTAGAAGTTATGCGTCAACCACTTGAAAATGGAGAAGTTACAATTTCTCGTGCAAGATTATCACTCACATATCCAGCAAGTTTTATGTTAGTCGCTGCAATGAACCCTTGCCCGTGTGGGTTTTATACCGACCCTAATAATGAGTGTACGTGTAATTCAATGCAAGTGCAAAAATATTTATCTCGAATTTCAGGCCCCTTATTAGATAGAATTGATATTCATATTGAAGTTCCTGCTGTTCCTTTTGAAGAATTGACATCCAAACCTGCTGGGGAGCAGTCTAAGCAGATTGGAAAGCGAATTCAAATAGCACGGTCAGTCCAAGAAAAAAGGTACATCTCTCAAAATTGTCATGCAAATGCACAGATGCAGAAAAAAGATATTGAAAACCATTGTAAAATCACCTTGGAGGGGGAAACATTGCTAAAAATGGCAATGGAAAAATTAGGTTTATCAGCTCGGGCATATGATAAAATATTGAAGGTCTCTCGTACTATTGCAGACATTGAAGGTTCTGAAAATATTTCTTCAGTACACTTAGGTGAAGCTATACAATATCGAAGTCTTGATAGAAATATGTGGAAAATGTAAACAAATTTATAACAATTATACAGGAAATAGTGTAAATTTTTTATCCTGCAGTAAGTATATTTTAAGGAAAATTATTACATGAAAAAAAATAAGTTAGACAATTTTTCACAGTACTTTACAAATTATACCGAGCTTAGGTATCATGAAAATCGTGATTTAAAAATTGCTATACGAAATGGTGATATTGTTGGCAACTCACTAATTGCAAAATCTGGGATATCAGCACGTGTTTTTGATAGAGGGAATTGGGGGTTTTCATCGCATCCAATAACTGATAATTCCACAGTTAAAAATGTAATTAAAACTGCTTCCCAAAATGCATATACACTTTCAGATAAGTATAAAAGAGATATTTCGTTACCCAGTTCTTCTATAGTAAATGAAGTAAATGATTTCACTACCAAAAATACTAAGTTAAGTCAAAAAGAAATTATTAATTTTCTAAAAGAAATTGATGATTATATTTTAAAAACGTATCCACAGCTAAACTCCAGAACTTTAAGCTTGTCATCGTTGGATATGGAAAAATATTTACTTACATCCGATGGATGTAATACATATTCAATGAATCCTAAAACAAGTCTTTACATAATTCTCAGTATGATGAAAGATGGTCAACCCACTAATTTGCTTACATCGTATGGTACTGAAAAGCTAGGTCAATTTGAAGATAGGTTTACCACACTTTCAGCAATTCAGGGCAAAATTGATACTCAAGTAGAAGAATTGATGCAAAAAGTTGATGGTGCACATGCAAATGCTGGAATCCAAGATGTAATATTAGATTCGGCACTTGCTGGAGTTTTAGCCCACGAAGCAATTGGACATACTACAGAAGCAGATTTAGTTTTAGGTGGATCAGTAGCTGGAGATTATCTTAACAAATTAGTTGCAGACCCTTTGATTAATTTAATTGATTTTGCACATACGGCTTTGGGTGAAACTGCTCCAGTACCTGTTTATGTGGATGACGAAGGTACAAAAGCGAAAGATGTAACAATTCTTAAAAATGGTGAATTAAAAGCGTTTATGCATAATAAAGAAAGTGCTCAACATTTTGGAGTACCTCCAACTGGTAATGCTCGGGGATTTGCATTTTATGATGAACCATTAATCCGCATGCGAAATACAGCAATATTACCTGGCACAAGTAAGCTTGATGATATGATAGCATCAGTAGATGATGGATATTATTTAATGGCATATAATAATGGACAAGCAGATTCAACGAGCGAATTTATGTTTGGATGTACAAAAGGGTATGAAATAAAAAATGGAGTGTTAGGTAGAGCCATAAAAGATACCACAATTTCTGGTGTTGCATTTGATATGTTAAAAACTGTATCAATGATTTCTGATGATATGCATTGGACAAATGGTGGATATTGTGGAAAAAAACAACCTATGGCAGTTGGAATGGGTGGCCCAGCAATAAAATGTAAAGTTAATATAGGAGGCAGATAAATGACACATAAAGAATTATCATCCTATATAGTAGAAAAAATTATTGATGCTGGTGCAGACAAGGCAGTGTGCAGATTTAAAGAAAGCACAACAGATGAACTCTCTGCAGAAGCTGGGAAAATAAATTTGTTTCGTACTAATTATGGATATGAAATTTCACTAGTTGCAATTATAGATAATAAAAAGGGACTTATTTCTATAAATCAACCAGATTTGAAAGCTATTGATAAAGCAGTTTTAGATGTGGTTGAACTCGCTAATTCATCACAACCTGATGATGCACATGATATATCACCACTTATTGAAAACCAAACATTCCAAAATGGTCTTAAAAAAACCAACAAATCTTTAATGATGAGTCGGTTGGATGAGTTTATGAAATATATTGAAACAACATATCCACATGTTATTTTAGAGCAAGTTGTTTTGAGTTTTATAGCTTCAAAAATGTATCATGTTAATTCAAATGGTGTGGATTACGACGTATATAATGGGTTGTATTCATTTTTTCCAATGTTTACTAGCAAAGAAGGTAAAAATATCTCATCTTTTAATTATACTGGGTTCAATGCAAAAGATATTGAAAAACCTCTTCATACATTTGGGACGATTGAAAGGCTTATTAAAGAATCTGGCGAACAAACTAAAACTCAATCTATTTCAGGAAAATTTATTGGCGATATTATTTTTACACCTGATTCTATTTCAACAGTTTTAGGTATGATATCACGTTTTATTGGTGAACATTCACTTATTTCTGGGACTTCAGTATATAAAGAAAAACTCAATAAACAGATTACAAGTTCAAAATTAACATTGCATTCAAAACCTCGCTCTGATAAATTAGATGCAGGATACTTCTTAACGAATGATGGTTTTATTGCTCAGGACTCAACTATAATCAAAAAAGGTGTACTAAATACTTTTCTGTTAGGTCAATATGGTGCAAATAAGACAGGACTCAACAAAGCAGTAAATAATGGTGGTGCTTGGGTAATTGACTCCGGTGAAATTTCATTAAATGAAATAACTAGTCAAACTAAAAAAGGTATTGTATTAGGAAGGTTATCTGGTAGTTCACCAAATGAAAATGGCGACTTTTCAGGAGTTGCAAAAAATTCATTTTATATTGAGGATGGGAAAATTCAATTTCCAATAAGCGAAACAATGATTGCAGGTAATATTGTTGAAATGCTTATGAATATCAACAGCATTAGTAGTGAACGAATCAACTTTGGAAGTAGTATTTTACCTTTCATGAGTCTAAGTGGTGCAACAATTTCTGGTAAATAAGTAAATTAAAAGGTAAAATGAAATTATATATTAAAACACATAACGAAACGGCACATCAATTTTATTCCGAACACGGGCATTTTCACGATGGAGATGCTGGACTTGATTTGTATGTTCTAGAAGACATTGAATTCCAACCTGGAGAAACTAAGAAAATCAAACTAGGGATTTCATGTGAACCTGAAGATGGTAAAGCATACTATTTATTTCCACGATCAAGTATTTCTAAATCTCCCTTAAGAATGGCAAATTCAATTGGGCTTATAGATGGTGGATATCGCGGTGAAATAATGGCAGTATGTGACAATATAAAATCATTTTCATATATTGCTGAAAAAGGACAGAGATTGTTTCAATTAGTTGCAACAGATAGTTCTCCCATCCATTATAAACTAGTGAACGAATTGTCTGAAACCTCACGAGGTTCTGGAGGATTTGGAAGTACAGGTAAATAAAAACTCCCTATTTAACTACTGATAAAATTGTTCTGCCCATATGGCAGACTAGATTTTGTTGGCATGCAATTTGCAAAAAGAAGTTTCGTTAGTTTAATCAGAATTTTATTTAAATAACCTAAGGAGTAAAATAAATGAATATCAAACCACTCGCAGATAGAGTAGTGGTAAAACCACAAGAAGCAGAAGAAAAAACAGCATCTGGAATTATTCTTCCTGATACTGCCAAAGAAAAACCAATGACAGGAACAATTGTTGCAATTGGTGATGGCAAAATTAGTGATGCTGGTGAAACTATGAAAATGACAGTTAAAAAAGGTGATACTGTTTTATACGGTAAATATTCCGGCACAGAAATTACAATTGAAGGCGACGAAGTCCTCATTATGCGTGAATCAGATATTTTGGCAATCGTTTAAATAAGGAGAATCAAAAGATGGCAAAAGATATTCAATATAATTTAGAAGCAAGATCAGCATTAAAAGAAGGTGTTGATAATTTAGCAAATGCAGTAAGAGTTACATTAGGTCCTAAAGGAAGAAATGTAATTATTGACAAAAAATTTGGTGCTCCAACAGTAACTAAAGATGGTGTTACTGTAGCAAAAGAAATTGAACTTGAAGATAATGTTCAAAACATGGGTGCTCAAATGGTAAAAGAAGTTGCATCTAAAACGTCTGATGTTGCTGGTGACGGAACAACTACAGCAACTGTTTTAGCTCAATCTATTATCACTGAAGGACTAAAAAATGTGACTGCAGGTGCTAACCCCATGGATTTAAAACGCGGTATTGATTCAGCAGCTGAACAAGTTGTAACAAAATTACAATCCATGAGTAAAGCAGTATCTAAAAAAGAAGAAATTTCTCAAGTAGGTACTATATCAGCAAATAATGATTCATCAATTGGTGAAATTATTTCTGAAGCGATGGAAAAAGTAGGTAATGAAGGTGTGATCACTGTCGAAGAAGCAAAAAGCATGGATACTTATCTTGAAACTGTAGAAGGTATGCAGTTTGATAGAGGTTATTTATCACCATATTTTGTGACGAATGCAGAATCTATGGAAACTGAAATGGAAAGCCCATTGATTCTTATTCATGAGAAAAAAATCAGTAATATGAAAGAATTGCTTCCAATCCTTGAAAAAGTAGTTCAAGCTGGCAAAACATTGTTAATTATTGCTGAAGATGTTGAAGGTGAAGCATTAGCTACATTAGTAATGAATAAATTACGTGGTACATTTAAAATTTGTGCAGTTAAAGCTCCAGGTTTTGGTGACAGACGAAAAGCAATGTTACAAGATATTGCAATCTTAACGGGTGCTACTGTAATTTCAGAAGAACAAGGATATAAACTTGAAAATGCTACAATGGCATATTTAGGAGAGGCTCGAACTGTTACTGTCGATAAAGATAATTCTACAATTGTTGAAGGAAAGGGTGACCAAGATGCAATTTTAGCTCGAATCAATGAAATTAAAGTACAGATTGAAAAAACAACATCAGATTATGATCGTGAGAAATTACAAGAACGATTAGCTAAATTATCTGGCGGGGTTGCTGTTATTAATATCGGTGCTGCAACAGAAGTAGAAATGAAAGAAAAGAAAGCACGCGTTGAAGATGCATTGCATGCAACTAGAGCCGCAGTTAAAGAAGGTATTGTACCTGGTGGTGGTGTTGCTTTACTACGTGCAGCAGAATCAATTGATGTTAAAGCTTTGGTTGGTGATGAACAACTTGGTGCTGAAATTTTGAAAAAAGCACTTGAGGGTCCAGCACGACAAATCGTAAAAAATGCAGGTTTAGAAGATGCAGTTGTTGTAAATGAAATCAAAGCAAGTAAAGGCAATAATGGATTTGATGCACGAAATGAAGAATATGTTGATATGGTAAAAGCTGGGATTATTGACCCAACACTTGTTACTCGTACAGCAGTTCAAAATGCATCATCTGTTGCTGGATTATTATTAACAACAGAATGTGTAATTACAGACCAACCTGAAAAAGAATCTGCTCCTGCAATGCCTGATATGGGTGGCATGGGCGGCATGGGTGGTATGGGCGGAATGATGTAATTTTCCCCCAACACTGTTGATGTTATAAAAAACCTCGCTTTTGCGGGGTTTTTTGTTTTATAAAACAAAAAATATCTTTAAACTTTATTAATGGAAAAGGGATTATTATGCTTATCAAAAAACTCGATCATTTAAACTTAACAGTTGATGATTTTCAAGAAACGGTTCAATGGTACTCAGATATTTTTGGGTTTTAACTTGTTGAAGAAGATGTGCAAGATGGTCAGGTATGGGGTGTTATTCGGTCAGAAGATGCCATGCTATGTATTTATGAATCACCAAAGCTAATTCATTTAGACCGATTCAAAATGACTGATAATGGGAAACATCACGTCGCACATTTTGGGTTGTGTATTTCTGACCAAAATTCATGGGAAGAAATAATCGAAGAACATAATCTAGAAATACTTTATGGTGGAGTAATTGAATGGCCTCACTCACTTGCTTGGTATTTAAAAGACCCAACTGGCTGGGAAATTGAAGTTGTATATTGGAAAAATGATACCATAAATTTTGATTGATTCAATTTGCAAGTTTCTAGAACAAAACTTCCAAAATATTCAACAACTATAAATAATAATCAAGAATTTAATATTTATCTATTATCATACTACCCATTTATAAGAATAAATTGCTAAGTTATTAACTTATTATTTTCACGAGAATACAGGTTTTATATATTTAAAATTTAACTTTTAACAATGCAAACTATAGCAACAAATAGAAAAGCACGACATGAATATCATATATTGGATACATTTGAAGCTGGTATTGTTCTTCAAGGATCCGAAGTAAAAGCATTGCGAGAAGGAAAAGCAAATGTGAAAGAATCTTATATTCGTTTTATTTCACAAGAGTTATATTTGATAGGGATGCACATTGGAGAATATTCACATGCTGGATATTCGACCCATTCTGCTGTCCATGATAGAAAATTGCTCATGCATCGGCGAGAATTGTATAAAATTCAAAAATTAGTTGATGAAAAAGGAAAGACATTAATTCCTTTATCTCTGTATTTTAAACGTGGTAAAGTAAAAGTAAGTTTTGGATTAGCCCAAGGCAAAAAAATATGGGATAAACGCAAAACAAAAACAGATAGAGATGTTAAGCGTCAAATGGATAGAGTATTGAAAGGACAACTACAATAATGGCACGATTTGCACCAATTAATGAGCAAATGGATTTATATACTCGAGGAATTGAAGAAATAATTCCTGAAGAATTGTTAGTAAAGAAATTAGAAAAAGCTGAAAACGAAAATATTCCACTTAAAGTAAAATTTGGGTGTGATCCGAGTCGTCCTGATTTACATATTGGACATGCTGTTGTATTGCGAAAATTACGTCATTTTCAAGAAATGGGACATCAAGCAATATTGTTAATTGGTGATTTTACTGCTATGATAGGTGACCCAACTGGTCGAAATAAAACTAGACCCCAATTAACCATTGAAGAAACAAAGATTAATGCTCAATCATATATTGACCAAGCAGGAGTAATTTTAGATAACGAAACACTATCAATCGTGTATAATTCAGATTGGTTAAGTAAAATGAATTTCTCTGATGTAATTAGTTTAGCATCTAAATACACTGTTGCAAGAATGTTAGAACGTGACGATTTTACGAAACGATATAAAGGAGGTGTGCCTATTTCTGTACATGAGTTTTTATACCCATTAGCGCAAGGGTATGATAGTGTTCATCTTAATGCGGATGTTGAACTTGGTGGAACCGACCAGAAATTTAATTTATTGGTGGGCAGAGATTTGCAAAAAGAAAGCGGTCAAAGTCCTCAAGTTATTATAACTACTCCACTTCTTGAGGGTACAGATGGTGTAGAAAAGATGTCCAAATCATATGATAACTATATTGGTATTACAGATACCCCATCAGATATTTATGGGCGTACTTTGTCAATTCCTGATTCACTTATTTCACGGTATTATGAATTTGGTACAGAAATCACATCATCTGAACTAAATTCAATTATGACGGATTTAGAAAAAGAAATATCTAATCCACGTGATTTAAAACGCCAATTAGCACGTGAACTGGTTACATTATATCACTCAAAAGAACTAGCACTTCAAGCTGAAAAAGATTTTGATGCACTATTTATCAAAAAAGATATTCCAGATGAAATGCCAGAAATCAATCTAACTGAACCCACAAAAATAATTCAGGTTATGAAATCAAACAATATGGCATCGAGTAATGGTGAAGCACGTAGACTTATTCAACAAGGCGGAGTACAAATTGACGGTAAAAAAGTAACAGATATTCACCATGAAATTACACATAATGTTGAATGTGTGTTGAAAGTTGGAAAACGCAAATTCTTAAGGATTTTGAAATAATGAAAAATATTTACCTAACACTTAAAATAGTTTTGATTTTAATTTTAACTCAAGGGTGCAACTACACACTGAGAGGTGTTGTAATTCAAGAGGAAAAATCAAATACTATTCCCGGGTTGATTCCAAATCATACCCCTAAAAATATTGATGTAGAAATATATCCCAAATCCATTATTTTTATTATTGCTGATGGAACTGGAATTGGGCAATACACACTTTCTTACTATAATGATGAAAATTTTGCAATGCACAGATTTGATCATGTTGGATTATCAACAACCCATCCAAAAGATGGAACCAAAAAAGTAACAGATTCTGCTGCAAGTGGGACAACGCTTGCAACAGGAGAAAAGACGTATAATGGAGCAATATGTGTAGATGCTAATCAAAATCAATTTAAAACGGTTTTAGATTGGACAAATGAAAGTCAAAAGTCAACAGGACTCATTGCAACATCAACAATTTCACATGCAACACCTGCATCATTTGCAAGTCATGTAGAATCACGTAGTATGCAAACTGAAATTTCAGTACAATTGGCAAAATCAAACGTAGATTTGCTATTTGGAGGGGGCGCAAAATATTGGACGAATGAAATTCAGGAGAAATTACTAGAGGAAAATGTTCAATTATTGAATAATTTTAATGAAGTAATTAATCCTTCACAGAGAGTTATTGGTTTGTTTAATGATGATGCAATGCCAAAACATAGTGAAGGCAGAACTCCAACTACAACAGAAATGACAGAAAAAGCTCTCTCATATTTAGGTCAAAATACGAATGGATTCTTTTTAATGGTTGAAGAGTCGCAGGTTGATTGGGGTGGTCATGCAAATAGTGCAGGTTATATAGCTGGCGAAATGAAATCGTTGAATAATTTGGTACATCTATGCTTGGATTATCAATTAAATCACCCAGATGTGTTAGTTATTCTAACAGCTGATCATGAGTGTGGCGGAGTTGCAATTCATGATGGAAGTAATGGTTCCCTGAATGTCCAATTCACTTCAGATTATCATTCGGCGAACATGGTGCCTGTTTTTGCTACAGGACCAGGTGCTGAGTATTTTGATGCCCTACTTGATAACACCGATATTGGAAAAGCATTAATTGAGTTTATGAAGTAAATGATTGTTGTATCACCAATAGCAAATATGTACAAAGAGCCTTCATTCTCTTCTGAAATGATTACACAATCTTTAATGGGTGAAGAGTTAGAAGTGCTTGAAATATTTGAAAATTGGGTAAAAGTTAAGCAATGGGACGGATATATAAGTTGGGTCAATAAGTTTTACCTAGTTGACGAGAATTTAAAAAAATATTCAAATTATACAAATGTTACCAATACTTTTGAAACGCTATTAAGTTCAATCGATCCTTATCGAACGTTGGGTCAAATTTCATTTGGAACATCATTACCTGTAATTTCAGAAACTGAATATGAAGTAATTGTGGAATTGCCCACAGGTGAAAAGGCAAATCTCCACCAACAAGAAGGGGTGAATAGTTTAGATATCCGAAACCAAATAGCATATTTTACACAAAAACTAATAGGAATACCCTATGTGTGGGGTGGCAAAAGTGCGTTTGGATTTGATTGTTCAGGATTTGTGCAGACAATTTTTAAACTTATGGATATCGAATTGCCTCGTGATAGTGGTCCACAAGCACAATTTAGCAGTTTACTTGAAATTAATGTAGATGAATTAGAAGTAGGGGACCTGTTATTTTTTGCTGAAAAAGATAATATTTCTCATGTCGCAATTTCTTTGGGTAGAACAGAATATATCCATTGTTCTGGAATGGTAAAAATCAATTCTATAAATCCAAATAGTGAGTTGTTTAATGAAAATTTACAAAATTGGTTGATAAATACTAAATCCATAAAAGGATTATTATGAGCTATATACTCAATAGAAAGGTATTGCTGTTAAATCAATCGTATGAACCATTAATGATTATTGGTGCAAAACGTGCTATTTTGATGATGCTTATGCAAAAAGTTGAGGTGGTTGAGAAATACACTGAACAAATCCATTCAACATTCTTGACAATTCCGTTACCAAGTGTAATTAGATTAAAGTGGTATGCTCGATTTAAGAAAAAGGAAATTGTTCTCTCTAGGCGAAATATTTTGCGACGGGATAACCATCAATGTCAATATTGTAGTATACGCTCGGTACCCATGACAATTGACCACGTAATACCACGAAATAAAGGTGGAAGAGATACTTGGGAGAATTTAGTGGCAGCATGTGTAAAATGTAATACAAAAAAAGGTGATTCAAATTTGCATGACCTTTCAATGAATCTTTTAAGAACCCCAAAAAAACCGCATCATATTTACCATATGCAAAAATATGTGAAACGGCATCAAGATTCTTGGAGACCATACTTATTTATGGAGAAAAATTAAGAATTAATATGAACGATACTAAAAAAATAATGCTTTCGGGAATCCAGCCATCAGGACACTTATGTATTGGAAATTATATTGGTGCATTGAAAAATTGGGTGAACTTGCAAAATGATTATGATAGTATATTTTTGGTTGTTGATATGCACGCTCTAACTGTCAAACAAGTACCAGCAGAACTGCGTCAACGGTGTTTATCATTTGTAGCACAGTATATTGCTTGCGGAATTGACCCTGATAAAAATACGATTGTAATTCAATCACATGTACCACAGCATGCAGAGTTAATGTGGGTATTATCAAGTATTACGTATATGGGTGAGCTCAATAGAATGACCCAATTCAAGGATAAATCGAAGAAACACAATACAAATATTAATGTTGGATTATTTTCGTACCCTGTTTTGATGGCATCCGATATTTTATTGTATCAAGCAGATTTAGTGCCTGTAGGTGCAGACCAAAAACAACATTTAGAGTTAGTAAGAGATTTAGCTAAACGATTTAATCATAATTATTCTGATACTTTTACTGTACCTGAACCATATATTCCAAAAGCGGGGGCACGGGTGATGAGTTTGCAAGATCCTGAAAGTAAGATGTCAAAATCGGATGATAATCTGAACAATATTATTGCACTATTGGACCAACCTGATATTATTATGAAGAAAATTAAAAGAGCTGTGACAGATTCTGGAAAAGAAATAATTTACGATGAATCAAAACCAGGATTGGCAAACTTAATGAGTATGTATTCATCAATGTCAGGTGAGTCTATACAATCTATAGAATCATATTTTGAAGGAAAAATGTACTCTGATTTTAAACAATCACTGGGTGAGCTCACTGTTGAAACATTAAAACCTGTACAAGCAAAATATAATGAAGCGATTTTAGATAAAACATATCTTGAAGGTATATTGAAAACTGGTGCAGAAAATGCGTATTTCAGAGCACGGAAAACATTGTCAAAAGTTTATAGAAAAGTAGGATTCGTACAACAAAAGAAATGAGTTATAAAGTCAAACTAAATATGTTTGAAGGTCCGTTAGATCTTCTCCTATTTTTCATCCATAGAGATAGAATTAATGTGTATGATATTCCAATATCCCATATTACAAAGGAGTTTTTGGATTATATCCAAATAATGGAAGAAATGAATATCGAAGTTGGTGGTGAGTTTGTACTTATGGCATCAATGCTAATGCGAATAAAAACAAAATTGTTATTACCTGTTGAACAAAATGACGAAAATGATGAAATTCTTGATCCACGGACTGATTTAGTACAGAAAATATTAGAATATAAACGGTATAAAGAAGCATCTGAGGATATTCAATATTTGTATGATATTCACTCTCAGAAATTTAGCAAGGGTCTAGAAATTAATATTTCAGATATTGATGAAGAACCAAAGTCTGCGATTAAACATATTTCACTTTTCGAATTATTATCAATTTATAAGCAGATGATTGATAAATTACCTGAAACCAATCCAATTGAGTTACACCAAGAAGATATTCATTTGGAAGATCAAATTCACTATATTTCAGAATTTCTTTCGAATGAAAAAAGTAAAATATCTTTTTCATATTTGTTTCAAAACATCCACACCAAATTACATATTATCGTAACATTTTTAGCCCTTTTAGAAATGTTACGATTAAAATCTATTTTTCTAGAGCAAAAGGGACCATTTGATGATATTTTAATTGGAGCACAATCGTGATTTCTGAAGATATAAAATTAATTGAAGTATTGTTATTTGCAACATCTGAACCGTTGACTCAACAGAAGGTGAATTTGGTATTGGATGGTGAACGTGAAATACATTTACAATCTGTTATTGAGGTGTTGAATGAACAATTTTTCCATGGTGGTAAGGGGGTGTATATAGGCGAGGTTGCTGGTGGATATCAAATTTTAAGCCATGAGCAATACCATGTTTATATTCAGAGATTATTTAAAGGATCTAAAAAAGTAAAATTAAGCAGACCATCACTAGAAGCATTATCCATTATTGCTTATAGACAACCAGTTTCAAAGTCTGAAGTTGAGGGGATTCGTGGCGTAGAATGTGGAAGTGTTGTAAAAACATTAATGGAAAAAGAATTGGTCACAATAAAGGGAAGAGGTGAAGGGGTAGGCAGACCATTACTATACGGAACTACCCAATTATTTTTGGAATCGTTCGGACTTAATTCAGTTGCTGATTTACCTAAATTGAAAGAGTTACAACATTTAATTGATTCAGAAGGAAACATAGAAGCCAATGCGTCTTAATAAATTTTTAGCACATGCAGGGGTTGCATCACGGAGGGCGTGTGATGAACTCATTCGACGAAAAAAAGTGAAAGTTAATAATAAAATTGTAGAAGATTTTTCGTTTCAAGTACAAAGCGATGATTATGTTTTATGTAATGGTAAAACAATCCAGCTAACTCAAGAAAAGCATGTGTATATTGTACATAAACCAATGGGTTATATTTCAACATCCATTGATACACATGGTCGTAAAAAGGTCATAGATTTAATTGATACAAGCGATAGGTTATATACAATTGGTCGGTTAGATAGAGATACAACTGGAATTATTTTGGTGACAAATAATGGCGATTTAGCAAATAAATTGATGCATCCAAAATTTAAAAAGGAAAAGAAATATTTAGTAGAAACTAAAATTGACATCCCATTTGAAAAATACTCTCAATTATCAAATGGTTTAAAATTAGAAGATGGTTCAATTGTCAAAGGTGAAATTAAACGTGTTGGTAAAAAACAACTTCGATTTTTATGGGAAGTTATACTTACTGAAGGTAAAAACAGAGAAGTTAAGCGTATTTTTGAAGCACTCGAATCGCGGGTTATGAAGCTACATCGATATTCATTTGCAGGTTTTGAATTGGGAACACTCAAATTGGGTCGATATAGAAAATTGTCGAAACGAGAGTTGGAAAATATAACAAAATAAACAAATTTAGAATTTCATAACCCAAAAATAAATCCTTCCAATTTCAATTAAAATATTCAATTAATTAAATTTAATTCTTCTTTTTGTTATTAGGGTATAAAAACTCGTAAATTACTCGGCTTTTTGAGTAGGAGATTTTCGACGGAATGATTGTAACAATTGATGGACCGGCTGGTTCGGGTAAAAGCACAACAGCTAAACAAACTGCAGAAATATTGAATTTTGTACATATTGATACAGGAGCAATGTATCGAGCTGTAACCTATTATTTCCAGAAACATGCCATAAATATTGAAGATGCAAAAAGTGTTAAGAACGCACTGAATAATATATCATTAGAATTTAAAAATGATTTAATGTATCTCAATAAAACTGATGTTTCATCTGATATTCGAAGTAATAGGGTGTCGAATGCAGTAAGTGATGTAAGTACATTATCTGAAGTACGCGATGAAATGGTATTGTTGCAACGTATGATGTCAAAAAATCAGAATGTAGTTTTAGAGGGAAGAGATATTGGAACGCGTGTTTTTCCAAATGCCGATGTTAAGATTTTTCTCAACGCAAGTTTGGAAGTTCGTGCTAATCGAAGGTATAATGAGTTGAATTCTAAAATGGTGGAAACATCATTATCTCGAGTAAAACATGAATTGAAAACACGAGATACAATTGATTCTAACCGAAAACATTCACCTTTACAAAAAGCAGAAGATGCGATAGAGATTGATACTTCAGAAATGAATATCGATGAGCAAGTTAACACGATCATAAAGATCATAAATAAACATAGGAGCAAGACTCATTTATGAGTGAAGTAAAAGAAACCTTAACACAGGAAGTAGAAAACACTGAGGAAAAAACTTCCGTAACCCCTTCAATAGAAACCGTAGAAGCTCACGTTGAAGTTGAAGAAAAAGATATAGAAACAATAAACGAATCTGAAACTACAGAAACAAATGAAGAAGTAGAAAATGAAGTAGTTGAAGATATAAAACCAGAAGTTGTAGTCGAAGAAACTGCAACAATGGTTGATTATTTGGGAGCTGATATATTAAATATTAGAACTGTAACCCCTGAAGAACTAACCACTTTTAGCGAAGAAGAAACAACTGAAATTGTTGATGAAAGATATGATGCTTCTTTTGCAGATATTCGTCAACGTGAAATTGTTAAAGGTGTAGTAGTAGGCATGTCTGATAGAGAAATATTTGTTGATATTGGATTTAAAGCCGAAGGTACTATTGATAAATCTGAATTTGCTGAAATTCCCGAAGAAGGACAAGAAGTAGATGTATTTATTGTAACCTTTGAAGATCGACGTGGTAATATTATTCTCTCTAAAGAAAGAGCAGATTTCCACAGAAGATGGCAAGAACTAAAAGAAATTCATGAAAAAGAAGAAATAATTACAGGTTTAATCACTAAAAGAATTAAAGGCGGAATGGTAGTAGATCTTGGTGTAGTGCAGGCTTTTTTACCAGGTTCACAGATTGACGTTCGCCCCGTAGTTGATTTTGATGAATTTGTAGGAGTTGAAAGTGAATTTAAAATTGTAAAATTAAATGAACTTAGGCAGAACATTGTACTTTCAAGGAAGGCTATTTTAGCAGGAGATTTACTTGAAAAACGTCAAGAAGTATTATCTCAAATGGAAGTAGGGATGGAGCTTGAAGGTGTTGTAAAAAATCTTACAGATTTTGGTGCTTTTGTTGATTTAGGTGGCATTGATGGTCTATTGCATATTACTGATATTACTTGGGGTAGAATAAATCATCCATCTGAAAAACTTACTGTGGGCGAAACGGTTCATGTTAAAGTAATTGATTTTGATGTAGAAAAAGTGCGTGTTTCACTAGGTATGAAACAACTTCAACAAGATCCTTGGGACGAAGTTATAAAAACATACCCTGTTGAAAGCTCTGTAAGTGGTAAAATTGTTAACATGATGAACTACGGTGCATTTGTTGAAATACGTGAAGGTGTTGAAGGATTAATTCATGTTTCAGAAATGTCTTGGACTCGTCATGTAAAACATCCAACTGATATGTTTAAAATAGGTGATGAAGTTGAAGCTAAAGTGTTGAGCATTGATCCCGATGACAAGAAGATTTCATTAGGAATTAAACAACTTGAAGAAAATCCATGGGATACTATTGAAACAAAATATGCAGTTGGAACAGAACATAAAGGTATTGTTCGGAATTTAACTCAATTTGGTGCATTTGTTGAACTTGAAGCTGGTATTGATGGACTTGTACATGTTTCTGACATGTCTTGGACTAAAATGGTTAAACACCCAAAAGAAGAAGTAAAAAAAGGTGATAATGTTGCTGTTAAAGTTCTTGCAGTTTCAAGTGAAGAACGCCGCTTATCTTTGGGTATGAAACAAGTTCAGGATGATCCATGGCCAACATTAAAAGAAGAATTTGCTTCTGGTAAAATCATTTCCGGTGAAGTTATTCGGGTGTTGGATAAAGGAATTATTTTCCAATTAGAGCATGATGTTGAAGGTATTGTACCTCTCAAAAAAATCACAAAAGCTGAACGAACTGAGATTAAAGAAAAATATATTCCAGGTGAAAAGTGCGATGTTACTGTTCAGGAAGTAGATGAAGAATATAAAAAAGTAATCTTGATGCGAGAAGGTCAATCTGAGCAAGAAACAAAACCTGCAAAGCCATCTAAACCGAAAGCAAGAAAGCCAAAGATTTCTAATGTTTCTACGGCTGATAAGTTAGAAGTGCCTCAGGAAATTATCGATCAATTAGCTGCTTCTGAAAAGGATAATTCTGAGGAATAAGTCCTCACGAATATCTGTCGGTGATAATTCTTGGAATTGAAAGTTCATGTGATGAGACATCTGCAGCAATCATTGAAAATGGTTGTCTTAGTAGCAATGTAGTACTCTCACAAGAAATACATAAAGAATATGGAGGGGTTGTTCCTGAAGTCGCATCTCGGGAACATGAACTCCATATTTCTTTCATAGTTGAATCTGCCCTTAAAAAAGCCAAAGTAAAATTAGATGATTTGGATGCGGTTGTTGCAACATATGGTGCTGGACTTATGGGTGCTTTACTTGTAGGTCTAAACTTTGCTAAGGGTTTGTCAGTTGGCTTAAAAATTCCATTTTTAGGTGTTAATCACATGGAAGGTCATTTGTACGCTACGCTAATTGATAATCCGAATGTAAGTTATCCATATATTTGTATGTTAGTTTCAGGTGGACATACACAGATTTGGAAGGTACATTCTTTTGGTGAATATGAATTACTAGCAAATACTGTCGATGATGCAGCAGGAGAAGCATTTGATAAGGGTGCTCGATTAATGGGATTAGGATATCCTGGGGGACCTGAGATTCAACGTATTGCAAAAAATGGAGATAGATGTAAATATAATTTTCCACGACCTGTTGTTAAAATGTCTGAATTAGATTTCTCATTTAGCGGGCTAAAAACAGCATTATTATACACAAAGCAAAAAATGAATGAAGCTGAGTTTCAAGAAGAAATACCACATATTGCTGCTAGTTATCAAGAAGCAATCATTGATTCGCTTTTAAACAAACTAGTTAAAATTATAAAACATGAAAATATAGCAGAAATATCAATTGCGGGGGGTGTTTCTGCAAATTCACGATTTAGAGAAAAAGCACAAGAAATTGAAACAAAATTTGGTGTGAATATTATTTTTCCTAAAATGGAGTTCTGTACTGACAATGCAGCGATGATTGCAATGGCAGGGTATGAGCTATTAAAAACAGGTGCAACGTCGAATCTAGACCTACCTGCAATTCCTAATTTATCTCTAAATTCAAAATCTTTAAATTGATGAAAATACTTGGCTCACAGTGGTTATTTTTTATTACTTTAGTTGCATTTACATGGCAACTGTTCAAATATTGGAACATAATATCAAAGAATCCCAAAAATGTTAAATTTGTTTTAATTGGATTGAGAACTATATCCTTGGGCTTTATTTTATTATTGATTTTAAATCCTTGGATTGAATTTAATAAATCTGAAATAAAACCACCAACTGTTTCTGTTTATATTGACACTAGCCAAAGTGTTGGAGATCAAATATCATCCTTAAACGAATCCTTTAATCGTTTAATTACTAAAATAAACCGTTGGGGCAGCAAGAACTTTGCTGAGTTAAGCTGGTATTCATTTGGAGATACTGTTGAAAACATTTCTTCTTTAGATAAAATTTCATTTAATGGCGAATTCACAAACTTTACTGAATTAATTAGTTTTATTAATTTTGAACAAAATAAAGATGCTATAATTATTAGCGATGGTGTTGTAACTCAAGGGACAACTGTGCAAAATAGTAAAGTTGAAACGACAAAAATACATACAATTGGGATTGGAGTAGAAAATACTCAAAATGATTTAGAAATATTACAAGTAAAATACCCAAAACATATTGTTCAAGGAGATAGTTTCAAAATTAGTTTAAAAATAAATTCAAACTTAGACTCTACACTTCACACAAAAATTACAGTTCAAAATAATAATAATGAAAATATTTATTCTGTACCACTTCAATTGGAAAAAGGTAATTCCATTTATGAACATGACATTGAAATCCAACCATTAAAAATTACTGAAAAATTCAAGGTAACTTTAGGCCCCTTTCCAAACGAAGTAAATGTGCTAAACAACAGTGTAGCAGGTGAACTTGATATTTCATCTGAATCAGAGAAAATAATTCTTATTTCTGGTGCGCTTTCACCAAACACTTCTTGGATTAAAAAACAGTTAAATACTTTACCAAATTCAGAACTGAATCATTATTATCGTTTGTCATCTTCAAGATGGGATGAAGAACCAATTATTGGAGAAAATCACAATATTAAAATGATTATTTTAGATGATTATCCAAATAAATTGACAGATGAAATATTAATTACTAAAATTTTTAAATTGAATGAAAAAAAGAATATCCCAATTGCCTACTTTGAGGGTCCAAGTTTAAATTTAAATGCCATTCAGAATTTATTGAATAAATTAGAATTAAATATAAAAGTAGAAAATTCAGATATTGAGCATAGTCTTGATTTAAATACATTTAATAATATGTATGAAAATAATTTTATACCTCCTACGTTTAGATCGTTTTATTTAACCTCTATAGGAAATAATTCAGTTCAATTAAAGTACGATGATGAAGGTGTTGCAATTGCTAAACAAAACAAAATCTTGGGAGTATTTATTCCAGAGATTAGCAAAATTCAGTTGCAAATAAATCAAAAACCACACAGCGAAATTTTAACCAATATATTAATCCCAATTTTGAATGAAATGTATATTGGAAAAGATAATATAGTTCAATTATTTGTTGATACCAAAACCGGAGTATTAGGCAAACCAATTGAAGTTAAAGTAAAATTAAATTCACCCCAAGATGTAAAAAGTGTAAACATTTTAGTTAATCCTAAAAATTTGCAATTATTTGAAATTAAATGCAATAAAAATGAAACAGATGTGTATTTTACCTCTTTTACCCCCGAAAAGTCTGATGAATATAGATTAAGCTCTAGGGTAACTATGGTTGATGGTACCATATTAACGAGTCAAGAAAAAATTATTAATATTGAATCTACAAATTTAGAACAAAAGTTAATATACTTAGATAAAATAGCGCTGAGCGAACTTTCACGTAATTCGTTAGGAACTTATGTGCATGGAAATGAATTGGATTCATTATTAGAAAAGTTAAACCCACAAACCCAAAAGGTAAATAAGGATGTTCATTTAAGTGCATTAACATTGCAAAATTATTGGTGGATTTTGATTTTATTATTTAGCATTGAATGGTTTATTAGAAAAAAAGAAGGACTTCTTTAGATGAAAAGAATAACTGTTTTAGGAACGGGTTATGTCGGATTGGTTGCTGGTTCATGCCTCGCAGATTTTGGACATAAAGTTGTTTGTGCTGACATAGATAAAATAAAAATTGATTTACTAAAGTCTGGGAAAAGTCCAATCTACGAACCAGGTCTTGAAGAGTTAATGCTTCGAAATACTAAGGCAGGAAGATTATCCTTTTCTGTTAATATTGCAAATTCAATTACTGGCGCAGAAGTAATTTTCATAGGAGTAGGTACTCCTTCAGATGATAATGGTGGTGTGGATATGTCGTATATTCATTCTGTTGTAAAAACCATTGCTGAGAATATTTCAAATTATACTGTCATTGTTACAAAATCAACCGTTCCATTGGGTACTGCGAAAGCAATTGAAAATATATTATGTGATAATGGTTGCAATAAAAACAAATTTAGCGTAGTTTCAAATCCTGAATTTTTGCGTGAGGGATCTGCAATTGGTGATTTTATGATTCCAGATAGAATTGTAATTGGTGCCAGTGAGCCGAAAGCATTTAAGGTAATGCGTGAAGTATATCAACCTTTATTTTTGCGAGAAACCCCCATTGTTGAAACAAATCCAGAAAGTGCTGAACTTATTAAATATGCGTCAAATGGATTTTTGGCAACTAAAATTTCATTTATTAATGAACTTGCACTCATTTGCGATAAAACAAATGCCAATATTCAAACAGTAGCAAAAGCAATGGGACTTGATGGTCGGATTAGTCCCAAATTTCTACATGCAGGACCGGGTTATGGTGGGTCATGTTTCCCAAAAGATACAGAAGGTTTATCTGAAATTGCTAAAAAAGTAGGAGTGAAAGCACACATTATTAATGCAACTATTGACGCGAATAATCACCAAAAATTAACAATGGTTGAAAAAATTAAATCCCTAATTAATGAATCGCTTGATGGAAAGAAAATTGCGTTGCTGGGTTTAACATTTAAACCCAAAACGGATGATGTTCGTGAATCTCCAGCAATTGTGATTATTAGGGAATTACTAAAAAATGGTGCGGAAATAATTGCCTATGACCCTGAAGGAATTGAAAATATGAAGCAAATATATCCAAATATTAAATATACTACGATTATTGAAGAGGCTCTCACATCAACAGATGGTGCAATGCTAATTACTGAGTGGCACGAATTACGGAGTTTAGACCCAAGTCGTGTTGTGCAACTCATGAAAACTCCAAACTTTTTGGATTGTAGAAATATATTTAATCCTAAATTATGGATTGAAACTGGAATAAATTTTAACAATATAGGTAAAAAATAGGGTAAAATGAAAATATTAGTAACAGGTGGTGCAGGTTTTATTGGGTGTAACTTTATCAATAAACAAATTAACGAAACAGATAATATTATTTTAAATTATGACAAACTCACTTATGCGGGAAATTTAGAATCACTAATTGCAATTGAAGGGAGTGAGCATTACTCATTTGTAAAGGGTGATATTTGTGATAGAGATTTGGTGCAGAAAACTATTCACAATTTTCAACCCGATGCACTTGTAAATTTTGCGGCTGAATCCCATGTTGACAGATCAATTGATGGACCCATGGAATTTATTCAAACTAACATAGTTGGCACGGCAGTTTTATTAGATGAATCCTTAAAATATTTCAAATCACTTGGCGGTAGAAATTTCAGATTTCATCATGTTTCAACAGATGAAGTGTATGGAAGTTTGGACGAATCTGGATATTTTTTGGAAACAACATCGTATGACCCCAGTTCGCCATATTCTGCATCCAAAGCATCATCTGACCATTTGGTTAGGGCATGGAATAGAACATTTGATTTACCAATTTTAATTACCAATTGCTCAAATAATTATGGTCCATATCAATTTCCCGAAAAATTGATTCCACTTATGATTTTGAATTGTTTAGAGAATAAACCGCTTCCGGTATATGGCACAGGTGAAAATGTGAGAGATTGGTTGTTTGTCGATGACCATTGTGATGCAATTTACACAGTTTTAAAATTTGGTACGGTAGGTGAAACATACAATATTGGCGGTAATAACGAAATTAAAAACATTGATATTGTGAATTCTATTTGCAATATTTTAGATAAAATTCTTCCCAAGAGTGATGGTTCTTACGCAGATTTAATTTCGTATGTAACCGATAGACCTGGACATGATTTTAGATACGCAATAGATGCCTCTAAAATTCAAACTAAACTTGGTTGGTCACCAAAGGAATCTTTTGACAGTGGAATACGAAAAACCATTGAATGGTATTTAACCAATAAATCATGGTGGGAAAATATTCAAAATAATTCATATCAACAAGAACGATTAGGAGTAGTAACAAAATGAAGGGAATAATTTTAGCAGGTGGTGCAGGAACTCGATTGTACCCACTATCTTCCGTTGCAAGTAAGCAACTCATGCCAGTGTATGATAAACCCATGATTTATTATCCACTTTCTACATTGATGTTGATGGGGATTAAGGAAGTTTTAATTATTTCCACACCAGTTGATATACCAAAATTTGAATCATTATTGGGAGATGGCAGTCGAATTGGTATGAAATTTGAATATAAAATACAACCCGAACCCAAAGGAATTGCGCAAGCATTTGTCCTTGCAGAAGATTTTATTAGCGAGGATGCAGTTACTTTGATTTTGGGAGATAATTTATTTTATGGACATGGTTATATAGATTTTATAAAAGATAAGTTGGATAACCATTCGGGTGCGACTGTTTTTGGTTATTGGGTGAACGATCCCCAGCGATATGGTGTGGTAGAATTTGATGAACATAAAAATGTATTGAGTATCGAGGAAAAACCTAAACATCCAAAAACCAATTATGCGGTTCCTGGGTTGTACATTTATGATAATCAAGTAGTTGAAATTTCAAAAAATTTAGCACCGTCTGCTAGAGGTGAGTTAGAAATTACCGATGTTAACAAAACATATCTTGAGCGGAAAGAATTACAAGTTGAATTGCTCAGTCGAGGTATTGCATGGCTTGATACAGGTACCCACAAAAGTCTGCTTGAGGCAGGTATGTTTATTGAAACAATTGAATCACGCCAAGGTTTAAAAGTAGGTTGTATTGAGGAAATTGCATTCCAGCAAAAATTTATAAATGAAACAGATTTTGATACAATTATTGAAAGAATGCCAAACAATAATTATAGAGATTATTTAATCCAAATAAGGAATTCGTGAAGTTTACAAAGTTACAACTACCAGAAGTAATATTAGTTGAATCACCCAAATTTAATGATGATAGGGGGTATTTTTCAGAAACCTATCATATTGATACGTTCAAAGCAGGTGGAATTGATTTACCATTTGTGCAAGATAATCATGTGAAATCGAAAAAGAATGTGCTTAGAGGGTTGCATTTTCAAGTTAACTTTCCACAGGGGAAGTTGGTCAGATGTATTTCTGGTGAAATATTTGATGTAGCTGTAGATATCCGAAAAGATTCACCCAGTTTTGGGAAATGGGTTGGTGAAGTAATATCTGAACACAATAGAAGACAGTTGTATATTCCTCCCGGTTTTGCACATGGTTATTGTGTGTTGTCAGATGAATCAGAAGTATTGTACAAATGTACTGACGTATATCATCCCAATGATGAAAAGGGTATCGCATGGAATGATCCGCAAATTGGCATCAAGTGGCCAAT
>CAYNTS010000004.1:0-61317 GCA_964400495.1 uncultured bacterium
AGGAGAAGCAACTGGCACCAGCCCGTATGGATTGTATGATATGGCAGGGAATGTATGGGAGTGGACTAACAGTTTTTACAGTGAGGGTACATCCAATCGTGTTTATCGGGGTGGTTCTTGGTACTCCGCTTCGGACGGTTGTCGGTCGTGGAACCGCTACAGCAGCTATCCGACTAACAATTACCACTACTTTGGGTTTCGTGTAGCCAGGACTCAGTAATATTTTGCCCTTTTACTGTTTTTCCTGCGTAGCAGGAAAAACTCGATGTAATTTTTGAAAAGTAGATAAAAAATGCGAGAAAAAGAATTAGAAGTAATAGCCCACAGTTTTAACTGTGGGAATACAAGAATTAGTAGCACCCCTCGATATCGTGGATAATAGGTTCATTAAGAAGTAACCCACGATTTAATCGTGGGATTAAGAAACACTAATAGGAATGAACCGTTTCAACGGTTTATTAAAATTGTGGGAACCACCCTGTGAGGTTTTTAAACAGCACGCTTTAGCGTGGTTTATTTGAATTAGCATTGGGATTTATTCCGATGCACAAAGAAACTCCTCCGCAAAATGCGAGGGGATAGGAAAATGTTAGAATCACAGATGAAACAGATTACACTGAAGACATCCCGAAACGGTCATTCTTCCCTACCTGCCCGAAAGATGTCAGGCGGGCGGGGCAGGCAGATTAAAACATCTGCGGAATTAGCGTAATCATAAATAATCAGTGGTTCAGATAAAAGAAATTATTAGATGAAAAAACAGGAATTAATTATGCTTAACTTTCAACTTTTTACTTATTAAACTAATATGCACATAATAGACTATAGTATTATTATTTTGTTTCTACTCAGCATGGCTGGGTATGGAATGTGGCAAGGGAAATCCAATACAAATAATTCCGATTACTTTTTAGGTGGTCGAAATTTACCCTGGATTGTTGCCATGTTCTCTATTGTGGCAACGGAAACCTCTGTGCTTACATTTGTGAGTATTCCGGGTGTAGCTTATAGGGGAGACTGGACATTTTTGCAACTTGCATTGGGGTATATAATAGGTCGCATTTTGGTAAGTGTATTTTTACTCCCCATGTATTTTGCAAATGGAGTAACCTCTATTTATGAAATTATTGGCAATAAATATGGTCACACAATGCAACGTGTTGCCTCAACCATATTTTTAATTACACGCATATTAGCAGATGGAGTCCGTTTTTTAGCAACTGCAGTTATTGTTCAAGTTGTAACAGGGTGGTCTCTACCTATGTCTGTATTAGTCATCGGGATAGTTACAATTATTTATACTTTATACGGTGGTATAAAAACCATCGTGTGGTTAGATAGTATTCAATTTATTTTATATCTCGTTGGTGGGTTCATTTCAATATTATTCATTCTAAATCATCTTGATATGGGGATGTTTGAAATTGTACCAAGTTTGTTGGAATCGAACAAATTAAATATTGTGAATCCTAGTTGGAATTTATTTTCTGAATCATGGGCATTTGGTTCAGCAGTAATTGGGGGAATATTGTTGTCGTTTGCTTCCCATGGTGTTGACTATATGATGGTACAACGTGTATTAGGTTGCAGAGATATTAAATCTGCGAAAAAGGCAATGGTCGGAAGTGGTATATTTGTATTTATCCAATTTGCTGTATTTTTAACAGTAGGCTCACTCATGTATTTATATTTTGATGGAGTTACATTAGTTAAAGATAGAGAATTTTCTACATTTATTGTTGAATCACTACCTATAGGATTAAAAGGATTACTTTTAGCTGGAGTTTTATCTGCAGCAATGTCCACCTTAAGTTCATCGATTAATTCGTTGGCTTCTTCAACAGTTACAGATTGGTTTAAGCAAACAGTTCCGCTCTCAAAATCGCGGATAATTTCTTTATTTTGGGCAATAGTATTAGTTGGAATTGCACTCGTATTTGATGAAAATGATTCAGCAATTGTTATAGTTGGACTCAAAATTGCATCATTTACATACGGTGGACTTTTGGGTTTATTCCTATTAACAAAAATGGATCGTCATTTTTCAGTAATTAGTTTAGTTGCCGGTTTAATTTCTAGTTTAGGAATTGTATTTGTTGCACAATTCTATGGATTAGCTTGGACATGGTTTATTGCAGTTTCGGTGTTGATAAATATTACTGTAGTGTGGGTAGTTGATTTAATTGTAAATAAACGATAAATTGAAATTGACTAAACCCATCTTAATATTATCCTCTATTCTTCTATTTGTTTCTTGTTCAATCCAGAGCAAACAACCCTCATTTACACTTTACGAATCAAATGCAAATTGGAAAATATTAAATAGAGTATTTTCAGGACTAGATGTACTTGAAATGAATCAGTTTGACATACTAAAAGACAAACAAGTTGGTGTGGTTACTAATCATACTGGAGTAAACAGAAGAGGAATCCATCTCATTGATTTATTGACAGATAATGGAGTTAAAGTTTCAAAAATATTTACTCCAGAACATGGTTTTTTAGGAAATAAAGATGCGGGTGAGTTGGTTGAAAATAGCAGAGAAGAACAAACAGGTGCACAGATTATAAGCCTATATGGTAAACATAAAATTCCAACTGAAGAAGATATGCAAAATATTGATGTGCTTGTATTTGATATTCAAGATATAGGATCCCGATATTACACTTATATTAGTACTATGACGAATTGCCTATGGGCATCAGCTGAATATAATATTCCCTTTGTTGTTTTAGATAGACCTAATCCTGTTGGCGGAAATAAAATAAGCGGACCAATACTCAATATGAATTTTAGTTCATTTGTAGGGATGCATCCAATACCAGTTCGACATGCTTTGACAGTTGGAGAATTGGCAGTGATGATTAATAAGAATAATTGGCATCACGATTCTAAACAGACTGACTTGACTATTGTCCAATGTTATAATTGGAAAAGAGAAAATAATTTTATAGATAATGCTAACGATTGGACACCGCCTTCGCCTAATATTCCCAATTTTGAAACAGCGCTTACATACGTGGGTACATGCTTGCTTGAAGGAACAAATATTAGTGAAGGGCGGGGGACTGAATCACCATTTTTAACTTTTGGAGCACCTTATATTCAAACGCAAGATTTAACAGATATTATTCAAGAGTTCTCTGGAAATGGATATTCAATAGAATCAAAAACTTTTACACCAGTTTCAATCCCTGGAAAATCAATGTATCCAAAGTATAAAGATAAATTATGCAATGGATTTGAAATTAAAATAAAAAATCCACATATATTTGAGCCATTTAAACTTGGAGTAAAAATTATTACTATAATTCACAAGAGGTATCCCAATGAATTTGAATTTCTAAGTACCCATTTTATTGATAAGTTGCTTGGAAATGATGAGTTTAGAAATACTATTGAAAAAAACGGTGAAGTAGAAAAATTAATCAAAAATTGGTATAGTCAATCTAAGGAATTTGAAGAATTTAGAAAACCATACCTCTTGTATTAAAAAGGAGAAAAATTAATGGAAAATATTACAAATATTGACTGGATATTAATTGGAGTTTATACACTTTTTATGATTGGTATTGGTTTGCTCATGAAAAAACGTGCAGACAAAGGAATTGAGCATTATTTTACAGGGGGACGCGATATTCCATGGTGGCTTGCAGGAATTTCAATGGTGGCTACCACATTTGCAGCAGATACACCACTTGCGGTTACTGGAATTGTAGCATCTGATGGTATTGCAGGAAATTGGATTTGGTGGAATTTTATGCTAAGTGGAATGTTTACCGTGTTTATGTATGCCAAAATGTGGCATAGAGCTGGTGTTACAACAGATGTTGAATTTATTGAACTTAGATACAGTGGCACTCCCGCAAAAATCCTCCGAGGATTTCGTGCTCTGTACCTTGCTTTTCCAATTAATTGTTTGATTTTAGGCTGGGTTACCGTTGGAATGGCAAAAGTAATTACAGTTGTAACTGGAGCTCCTCAGTGGCAGGTAATTCTTCTCTTATATATTTTAACAACAATCTACATTGCAGTTTCAGGAATTTGGGGTGTGGTGGTTACTGATTTTATCCAGTTTTTTGTAGCAATGACTGGGTCAATAATACTGATGTTTTATGCAATTGATCATGTGAATGGAATCCAAGGACTTATAACTGGATTAACTGAACGCTTTGGTGATGGACATCATTATTTAGATTTTTCACCCATTGGGCATCCAACTATTTTAATAAGTACAGCACTAGTTTGGATTGGAATGCAGTGGTGGGCATCTTGGTATCCAGGTGCTGAACCGGGTGGAGGTGGATATATTGCACAACGAATGTTTTCTACTCCAACCAATAAAGATGCAGTTAAATCTACATTATTTTTTAATATTGCACATTATGCTCTTCGTCCGTGGCCATGGATAATTGTAGCACTTGTTTCATTAGTTGTGTATCCCGATTTAAAAGATGCAGAAACTGGGTACCCATTATTAATGATAAAACTTCTCCCTTCTGGTTTATTAGGATTATTACTCGTTGCATTTTTATCAGCTTTTATGTCCACAGTTTCTACTCATCTTAATTGGGGAGCATCCTATGTTGTGAATGATTTTTATGCTCGATTTATTCGACCAAAAGATAGATTCCAAACTGAAGAATATGCTCAGTCACATTATGTATTTGTTTCTCGAATTGCAACTGTAATTATGATGGTTACTGCTATTTCAGTATCCTATTTTTTTGATTCTGTAAAGGGTGGGTGGGAGTTCATGTTAAGTTTAGGTGCAGGGACTGGACTTGTGTATATGCTTCGTTGGTATTGGTGGCGTATAAATGCATGGTCGGAAATATCTGCAATGAGTATGGCTTTTATTGGAAGTATTCTTGCGCAACCGTTTGGGTTTGATTCATTCGATCAAAAAATGATTTTCACTACTGTTTTAACAACAATAACTTGGCTTGTTGTAACCTTCCTTACCAAACCCGAAAAAGATGAAATTTTACAATCATTTTTCAATAAAGTAAAACCTGCTGGGTCGGGATGGAGACAATTTTCTAATGGAGAATTTATTTCAATTATTCCAAGTTTAATTAATGTAATATTAGGTGTGTGTATTGTTATGAGTTTCTTATTTGGAATTGGCTCATTAATTTTGTTTAATACAATCGTAGGAATTGGACTTATATTAACGGGTTTATTTATTACAACATTACTTGTAAAACGAATTTAGAAAGAGATAATGAATCAACCTTATAGCAAAAGAACCATATTTTCATGGTCAATGTATGATTTTGCAAACCAACCTTTTACCACACTAGTTGTTACTTTTATTTATGGTACCTTTTTTACAAAGGTAATTGCTGAAAATGAAATAATTGGTACCGCTTTGTGGTCACGTGGAATAACAATTACCGGAATATTTGTTGCTATTTTATCACCAATAATGGGTGCGATTGCCGATAGGGGTGGGTATAGAAAATTATTTTTAATTCTGTGGACTTGGGTATCTGTCATCGGAAGTTTTATGTTGTATTTTGTGCTTCCTGGACAAGTTGGGTTAGCCCTTGTGTGGTTTGTTTTAGGCAATATTGGTTTTGAAATGGGAGGTGTATTTTGTAATGCATATTTACCCGACATTGCACCAAAAGAGAAAATAGGTAGAGTTTCAGGATATGGTTGGTCGTTTGGATATGTTGGTGGGCTTTTAGCGCTTGCTTTGGCATGGTTGTTCTTAATTAATCCTGACACGCCAGTGTTTGGGTTCACAACTGATTTAGGTGAAAATATTAGAGCAACAAATTTAATGGTTGCAGTTTGGTTTGCTGTTTTTAGTATCCCTACTTTTATTTTTGTTAGAGAAGGAAAACACTCAAAAAGGGAAAAAGGCCGTATAATGTCTTCATCATTTTGTCAACTAAAAACAACATTTAAAGAGATTCGTAAATACAATCAATTGGTTAAGTTTTTATTAGCACGATTATTTTATAATGATGGTCTTATCACTATTTTTGCTTTTGGTGGAATTTATGCAGCAGGTACATTTGGATTCACATTTAATGAAATATTTATTTTTGGTATTGTTTTGAATCTAACTGCAGGAATTGGTGCATTCACATTAGGTTTTGTGGATGATGTTTTAGGTGGTAAGCGTACTATTCAATTAAGTAATTATGGGCTTATTATTGCATGTATAATTGCAGTAGTTGTTCCAAATCGTGATTTATTTACAACTCAATTACTTGGTGCTGAGTTACTTGTAACAGGTAAAGGAATGTTTTGGCTGGCAGGAATAATGATTGGAATATTTTCAGGTCCTAATCAGTCAGCAAGTCGTTCTCTAATGGCACGATTTATTCCCAAAGATAAAGAAAATGAATTTTTTGGATTTTTTGCTTTCTCAGGAAAAGCCACTGCATTTATGGGTCCATTTTTATTGGGATTATGCACAGAATTATTTGGATCTCAGCGATTTGGAGTAGGAGTAGTTGCCATATTTTTAATAGCTGGTGCCATATTATTAAACAGAGTAAATGAAGATGAAGGTATGGCGGTTGCAATAGAAGATATCCCAGCGCCAACTACATAATGTGTGTCAATTGTTAAAATATACATCATCTTGTGGTTTGTAGTTATTAGAGAACATAATATTAACTTACAAGAATCACTTAATAAAATACTTTAAGTAATCCTTGCATTCGGTTAATTGATACTTATAACTTATACCATTAATTAAGGTGGAGTTATTAGTTGAAACAAATTTTTGGTTTCTTTATAATTATTTTACTTTTTGTCGCTTTCAGTGCACGAAACATTGTCTGTTCTGATTTAACCCAAGTAGTTGTTACTATTCCAGAATTAACTTCAACTGACACTCAAAATTGTTTAGAAAAAGAATTTAATAAATTAGGTGGAGTAAAGCATTGCGATACTTCATTAAAAACTAAAACGTTAATTCTTAAGTTAAATGAGCATGAGGTTGGCAAAAACGAAATAATAAATGTTCTACAAAAATGGGGATGTTCCTTTCAAAATATGTCCTTTTCTAAGTTAAATTTAGCACCTAATAAAGGATAGGAAATTATGAAATATAAGTTAATTGGATTGGCAATAATGGGATTGCTAATTATAAATGCATGTTCAAAAGAATATAATCCACAGTTGATAAACGATATTCAGCTCACATTTGATGGCGATAATGGAGAAGCATATTTTTCATTTGATGGACAAAAATTGATTTTTCAATCCAAACGAAATGGAAATGAATGTGATAAAATTTACACCATGAATATTGATGGTACAGATTTGAAACAAGTATCTACCAATGATGGGGCACATACATGCTCATATTGGTCAAAAGATGATGATTTTATATTGTATTCATCCACTAAACATGATGGAACTGATTGTCCATCGGTGTTTAAACCAAAGGACCCAACAAAATATGTGTGGCCATTGCGTAATTTTGATATTTACAAGGCAAACCCCGATGGAAGTGATATAATTCGTTTAACTAACAATAATGTTTACGATGCGGAGGCAACTGTACATCCAACAGAAGAAAAAATAATTTATACTGCATTACAAAATGGAGATATTGATTTGTTTGAAATGGATTATGATGGACAGAATGTAAAACAAATTACCACTGAATATGGGTATGATGGAGCTGCATATTATTCACCAGATGGAAATAAAATTGTTTGGCGAGCATGGTATCCTCTCACCAAAGCTGATACACTACAATGGCAGAAAAATATGTATGGCAAATATATCGAAGCAGTGCCTTTAGATATTTATGTTGCGGACAGAGATGCTGGGAATAAAGTTCGATTAACTGATAATGGTGCAACCAACTGGGCACCTTCTTGGCATCCAAATGGGGAAAGAATTGTTTTTTCCTCAAATATGGATGATTGGAATGATGAATATGGTTCGTTTGGACATAATTTTGAAATTTATATAATCGATATTGATGGCTCAAATCTGAAACGATTAACAAATAATAATACATTTGATTCGTTTCCTATGTTTTCTCCAGGTGGTAAGAAATTGGTGTATGGAACTAACCGTGGGTCGGATAATCCACGGCAAACCAATGTGTTTATTTCTGACTATGTAGAGTAGATAAAATATTGTGCAATAAAAAAGCCTAGGATTTCCTAGGCTTTTTTATTTTATATATTAAATTAGTTTAGAAAACTCGACTTCGGTAATCTTCTATTTCAATTTTCTTTTTCTCATCAGCCATCCAAGAGTTGAACACTTTTGCATTTTTACCATTGAGTAATTCGATTCGTAGAGTTTCAGCTTCCTCTTCAAATTTTGCTTCATCTAATGAGTCTTTTGAAACCATTTTGATTTTAACAATACTGCTATAGGTTTTAATTGTGTTAGATACATCTCCAGCTTTCATCGCTTTTAATGTCCCTGTTAATGCATTACTCTTGCCAATTGCAGAAAAACTACCACCAATATTTTTTGTATCGTCATCTACAAACTCAAAATAGTCATTGGTTGACGCAAAAGATTCCCATTCATCTGGGTTTGAAGGTGCTGTTGCCATCAATGAAGTAGCATACTCAGTTTTCTTTCCTCTAAGCAATGTTCTTTTAATTCCACTTTCAACTTGGGCTACTTCTTTGTGCCCAGCTGGTTGATAACCAATAATGTGAAAAACAGCAATTCCATTATCCATTGTTATTGGATCAGAAACATCACCAATTGAATTATCAAACGCAAATCTAACTGCTGGTCGAGAAACTCCCAAGTTAAATGGTATTCCAGAGTTGTTAGAGAACCCTTCAATAATATTGAGTGTGTCTTGAACATTTATCTCAAACATTTCCAATGCTTCATTAAAACTGGAGTAATCTACTTCATCAACAAAAAGAAGTGAGTTTTGCATTATAGAATCTTGAATAGTTGAAACATTTAATGAATCAGCTTCTTCTGTTTTGGGATATTCCCAATACACATATTCAACAATTTGACTCTCGTCAGTCGTGTATAATTCATCTTTGTCCTCATTAAATTGAGATAGAATATCATCATCACTAACTTCAACTAATGAATCAGGAATATTATTGGAATTTACGTGAATGAAATCAAGAGTACAATTTACATTACGTTTAATATATTCATCTTTAACTTCAATATCTGAAATAGAGGCAGTATTATTGTACAAGCTCCTGAGTTTTCTATCAGCTAGATAGGTTCGTAAGTAATTTTCCCATAAAACTAAAAGAGAAGAAATTTCTTCAGGAAGTGTACCATTACGAACAGCATCTTGATAGTTATCCATATCAAAAGATTCATCTTCTTTAATAAACAAACCAGATGATTTTAAGTTATCTTGGAAAACTTGAGGAGGGGTTAATAAAAGAAAATCATAAATTTCATCATTTTCAACAGTTAATCCTATCTCTTCAATTATTTTATCTTTTATTACACGTTCAACTATAGAATTCCACGCAAAGTCACTCGCATTTTGGTAAGCCCTACTATCAAGTTCACGGCCTTGATTTCTGTATTGATTTAACTGCCGTTCTCTTTCATTAATAAATCGTTGTCTTGGAATTTCTTTCTCACCAACTTTTCCGATATACAAACTAGTGTTAGTTTTTCCTGTTATAACATCCATTATATTTGCACCACCTACGAGACCACCTACTACCATACTAAGTAAGAAAAAGGTAAGTAGTATCCATAAAACTATGTGAGATCTCTCTCTAATTTGTGTCATATTAAACACAGCATTTCTCCAAAATTATTTATTGTTAAGTTGAAGGATTCATTCCTTCGGGTGGAGATAAGCGGGATCGAACCGCTGACCTCTTGAATGCCATTCAAGCGCTCTCCCAACTGAGCTATATCCCCGAAAATACCAGCATGAAATTTATTTTTCTTAGAGGGTATTCTCAAAGCAAAAGCTTTTAAATATGTAATAAATTATCAAAAGGTTTGAATAACGTTCTGAAATCCTAATAAATTTGAGGGATGAAATCACCGTTAATTCAAATTATTTTACTCATCGGATTATCATTTATGCTTGGAATTATTCGATTTTTTATGTTGAGTGATGCAGAATTTACATTTATAAAAGTAGAACGAGAACTACAAAAGGGAAGTATTGAAGAAGACTCTAATTTTGAAATTCCGGATATGTTAACTGAGCCCATGATGATTAATTCACAAATCGCATTTAACTTATTTACTACCAATAGAGCAACTTTTATTGATGCTAGAGATGTTGAAGAATTTGAAGCAGAGCATATTCAAAATGCAGTGAACATCCCCTATGATTATTATGAAAATTATCTACATGTTATTGAAGAATTTGATACAGATTTTGGATATATTGTGTATTGCAGTGGGGGTGAATGTAGTTTGAGTTTGGATTTAGCTGATTATCTATTTGAGGTTGGCTTATTTAATATGTTTGTTTATGAGGGTGGCTTGCCCGAATGGATAGAAAATGGGTATCCAATAGAATGAACTCTTTATTTAAACAACAATGGATTGTTTTAACAGCTCGTTTCATTTTAGGTGTAATTTTGATTTGGGCAAGTATATATAAAATTGTTGACCCATCTGCATTTTCCAAAATTATTCATAACTACCATGTGTTTCCAGTGGGTGTTGAAAACATTATAGCTTTGGTTGTTCCATGGTTAGAATTGATACTTGGTCTCTGTTTAATATTTGGAGTATTTTTAGATGGTGTATCTATCCTTTCAATTGCCATATTTATATTTTTTATATTAATTTTGTCGCAAGCATATATTAGAGGAATAGATTTACACTGTGGGTGTTTTTCATCCGATACATCATCTAAAATAGAAGATTTAAGGGGTGAAATGTTGATGCGTATCATTGAAGATATTTTTTATTTAGTGTGTGCATTTATTGTAAAATTTAGAAATTGATTTAAAGGGTAAGTATGAGAAAGTTTGTGTTAGGTGTGGGTTTAATAATGTTTTTATTAAATACTGTACAAGCAAAAGATGGAATTGTAAACTATTTTAAGTTATTCGGAACCACCAATGTCCATGGTGAAACCGAACCCTGTGGCTGAAAAAAGAAACCTCTGGGCGGTCTTGCTCGGAAAGCAACAATAATTGATGAAGCTAGACAAGATGGATCAGAAGTCATTATAGTTGACGCTGGAAATTTGTTCTTTAAGAAAGATGTTATCTCGCCTGGAATTTCTAAAGAGATTGCTAAAATAAATGTAAATACAATAATTGAGTCTTTCAATACAATTGGGTGTGATGCATTTTCACCTGGTTCTCAAGATTTTGCAGCAGGATTTGAATTTCTTAAATCTGCAGAACAAGAAGCAGAATTTCCATTTATCTCATCAAATATAATGGACGAAAACAATAATTTACTGTTTGAACCTTATTCAATTGTTTCAAAAGGTGGTATTTCAGTTGGATTTGTAGGCGCATCATCCATTTTCACACATACTGAAGTAAATGTTTCAGAACCTATTGAAGCAATATCACAATTTGTTTCTGAATTGGAGAATAAAGTGGATATGGTTGTTTTACTTTTTAGTGCAACGGAACAAGACTTGAGCCGATTGTACGAAAAAGAATTGAATATTGATTTAATTTTACGTAGCAAATCTCGAAAACGATCAAGTGATGGTGGAAGTAAAATCCCAACATTTACAGCGGGTGATAGGGGAAAGTATCTGTTTCAATTTGATGTAACCATGACAAAACAAGGTGAAGTATTTACTGATATAGTGGCACATAAAAATAAAATGGACCATGCCCACAAGCGGTTAGATAATATGAAAAAAGGCAACTTGATGGTTGATTTGCAGGAACTTTATAAAGATGATTCAGCAACTTTAAAAAAAATAGATAATTATGAAAATCAAATAAACAAAGCACAAGCAGGATTGGATGAGGCCATTAATACAATTGTATTCACAAAGCATGAACTTGATAAAAAGATTATGGATAGACCAGATGTATTATTAATTGTAGACGCAGGAAAGCAAAAAGTGTCGGAAATATCAACACCTACACTGCCTCCAAATTCTCATAAAAACCATAATCACTCTCATAAAAATCACAACCATTAAAACGCATAAATTAATGAAAAAATATGTTGGTATGAGTGGTTATATATTTCTAAAATATGCTCCGCCGAGAGGCGAGATTTTATAGAAGATTGCGAAAGTAGCTCAGCTGGTAGAGCATCACGTTGCCAACGTGAGGGTCGTCGGTTCGAATCCGATCTTTCGCTCTACGGTCTCTGCGGAGACCGTTTTTTTAGGCGTCGTAGCCAAGTGGTAAGGCACCGGTTTGCAAAACCGCTATTCACCAGTTCGAATCTGGTCGACGCCTCTTAATAGTGACACGTAATTTATAGTCACTATTTTTTTGCCGAGGTGGCGAAATTGGTAGACGCAAGAGACTTAAAATCTCTCGGTTCTTCGGACCGTGCCGGTTCGATTCCGGCCCTCGGTACACAAACCCTCTTTTGAGGGTTTGTTATTTTATTGGCAATTTAATTTTAACTTCTAATCCGGGTCGATGAGATTTAAATTTAATTCTACCTTTATGTTTCTTTATTATCCAGTTACAAATTGAGAGCCCAAGACCAGACCCAGATGTAGAACTTTCAATTCGATCTGATCTGAAAAATCGATTTGTTAGTAAATCAAGTTCATTTTTTGAAACCCCAGTCCCATAATCTCGAATTGATACATTAGCATAATCGCTTTCTTGTCGAACATCAACATCAATTTTATTATTATCAAAACTATATTTAACTGCATTGTCAATAATATTTCTAAACAAAATATCCAACCAATTTTTATCACCGCTACATGAAACAGAACTAATATTAGAAGTGTTTATAACTATCCCTTTTTGAATGGTTGTGTTTTTTATTCTATTAATTTCATTAAACAAAACATCGTTTAACCAAATAGTTTCAGTTTCAATTTCTAAATTGCCATTTTCAATCAGAGAAAGTTGAGTAAGTTTATCTGTAATATCCTGTAGTCGCTGAATTTCATCTAATATTGAATGAGCCACTTTTATCAATTCTATTTTATCGTCCGTTTTAATTGCTTGTTCAATATCAGATTTCATAATTGTTAAAGGTGTTTTAATTTCATGTGAGGCATCTGCACTAAATTGTTTAATTGAATTAATTGTTTTTTCAAGTCTATCTAAATAATAGTTGAGCTCATTTGTAATTTCAACTATTTCAATGTCATCATAATTATTACTTAAACGAACTAAGGATGTTGTTTTCATTCTTTTTATCTGATTCGAAATATGCAAAATAGGTGCAAGAAACCGTTTAGTTATTATATATCCAGCTACAAAACTAACTATTACACCAATAAATAAAATAAATAATGCAATGCTTATAAATGAGTTTTGGATATCATCTAATTCTTTTAGTGTTATTGAAGTATTGATGTAGCCAATAGTATCATTATCAGAGATAATAGGTTTTATTATTGAACGTACGAGAGTTTTATTATAAATAAAATTATAATATCCAGGAGATAAATTACTCCAATCTTCAAGTGGTGTAATGATGTTTTCTGTTTGAAGAACTACTTTATCATTTTGAATAATTTCGACATAGATTGGATGTGTACTATTTGGCAAATGTTCTTCTTCCTCCCATTCGTCAAAATGGGCTACTTCTATTTTTCCATTTTTATGAACTAAAGTATAAATCATTTCATCAACTTCAATTTTCAAATGTTTATCAATATTTATTTTTGTTTTTTGGCTGATGAATAAATATGATGATATACCCAATATTGACAAAATAAAAATTAGTAAAATGGAGTAATAAAAGGTTAATTTGATTTTAATTGATGAAAACATGTTTATGTTGAACTTATCATATAGCCCTTACCTCGAACTGCTTTAATTAAACCTTCAATTTCTATCTTTTTACGTAAATAATTAATATACACATCAACAATATTAGACTGTGGGTCAAAATCAATTCCCCATATTTCATGCAGGAGTATTTCTCTTGAAACTGTTGAATCAATATTTCGAGATAAATATTCTAGTAACTCATACTCCTGAAGAGATAAATAAATTTGGACATTATTTTTGTATACTTTTCTTTCTTTTGGTTCAATTCTTAAATTATTTAAAACAATTGGTGTCAGAAATTCTGCGTTACTTCTTCTCAATAGTGTTCTGATACGAGCAAGTAATTCTTGAACTTCAAATGGTTTGGTCATATAATCATCAGCACCAGAATCGAGACCTTCAATTTTGTCAGTTAATGTACTTCTAGCTGTTAACATTAAAATGGGTGAATTTATGAATTGACTTCTGAGTAATCTACAAAGTTCAACACCAGAAGTATTTGGTAATCTCCAATCTAAAATAAAAAGTATAAAATAATTATTTTCAACCAATTTGAGAGCTTCTTCTGCAGAATGTACAACTTTCACTTGATAATTATTTGTTTCAAGTTGTTTGCAAATTGACTTAGCTAATTTCTTATCATCTTCTACTAATAAAATACTCATAATTTAATTTACACAATTAACTTAATTCTACTTTAATCCTTCATGAATTATTAGAGGATTTTAATTATCATAGCAATTCAATTATTCTTAAGATAAATGCGAGATAATTTAAGAGATTATGGCAATACAAAGACAAAAAATAAAAACTATTGATACAATGGTTGCAGAAATTATTGAAGAAACTTCTGAAACAACAACAATTGTGTTATTTACCGGAAATGATAAATTAGAATATCAGCCAGGACACTTTCTTACAATTGATCCAAAACAATTCGAAGCTTTAGACAGATGGATTTGTTATTTGGAAGATTTGAAAGGTAAAAAGGAGAAACCAAGAGCATATTCAATTTCGAGTGCTCCTCATGAAAAATACTTGGCTTTCACTGTAAAGGAAGAACAATATGTTTCAGGGAAAACCAAATATCCACCATTATTGTCACCCATATTAGCAAAACGTTCAATTATTGGTTCAAAACTCACAATAACAGGATTTACAGGACCTTATGTCCTCCCCAATAATATTGAAGATATTGATGAAATTGTTCATATTTGTGCAGGTTCTGGGGTTGTGCCTAACTTTAGTATTTTAAAGCATACCCTTTATCATTTCCCAACCATTAAGCATACATTTGTTTTATCAAATAAAAGAGTGGACGATGTAATTTTCAAAAACCAATTAATGGAATTACAAAAGCAATATCCAAATTGTTTAAAATTAGTTTTCAATCTTACAAGAGAAAAGTCGTCAGTTAAATTAGAAAATACCATTGTTAGGAATTCAAGAATTACTGAAGAAGATTTACTGGAAGTAAATAATCCAAACATAAATCAACATTTTATGATTTGCGGACCAGCGATTAATAAATTTGATAAACAAAAAGCTAAGAAAACAGGGGAAACTCCAACTCCTAAATTTTTAGAAACAATACTTTCATACTTAGAAAATATTGGCATTGAATCAAGCCAAATCACGAAAGAGTCTTATGGGTAAGTTGCATAAAATTATCCTCATTTCAATGTACTCAATTTTGCTATTATTTTCAGTTTTGGTAGTATTAAAAGCGGGTTCATATTATGTTACATCTCAATTAGAACGACCATATTTAGATACCCATCAAAATTGGAGGCCAAGTGGGTTGTATGGTCATGGACTTGGAATAATTGGAAGTTTTTTTATTTTACTTTTACTTGTTTATTCAATTCGTAAACGTGTTGAAATTTTAAAAAATTTTGGCACATTAAGAATTTGGTTGAATTATCATATTTTCTTTGGAATTGCAGGACCATTGTTAATTATTTTTCACACGACTTTTAAATTCAATGGTATTGTTTCCTTATCGTTTTGGTCAATGATTGCTGTGGCAATTTCGGGATTCATTGGGCGATATATTTATATTCAGATTCCGCGAGCAAGAGATGGAGTAGAACTCAATATAAATGAAATCGAATCTTTACATAATAACTTATGCGATGATCTTGAAAATAAGTATGGATTAACAAATTCTGATTTAGAAAAAATTGAACAATTAGCACATTCAATTGGAGAGCATCCAAGTATTCTTAAAATTTTATTGTTAATGCCAATTCAAAGTCTTACTATTCGCTTCAAAATAAATAAAATTTTAAGGAAATCACTAGATCATATTAAAGTTGATAAATTTCATCTCAAACGATTACGAAAACTTATGCTTCAAAAAGCTACTTTATCAAAAAGAATTGCAATATTGGATGATATTCATAGATTTTTCCATTATTGGCATATTATCCATAAGCCATTTGCTTATATTATGATTCTTGTAATGATTTTACATACTAGTGTTGCAGTCTATATGGGATTTACATGGATATTTTAAGCATAAATCAAAATATTGCAACTGGAATACTTGGTTTAATAATAATAATAATATTTGTAATTCCATATTTATGGAGTGTAAAAAAGAAAGAAAGAATTACATTATCAACCTTATCTGAATCAGAAAAGGCAGGACGAAATACTCCACTTATGCAACATCCTCAATTTAATCTGTCGGCATGTATTGGGTGTGGTATTTGTACACAAGTTTGTCCTGAAGGAGATGTATTAGGTTTGATAAATGGTAAAGTTGCAATTATTAATGGTGCACATTGTATTGGCATTGGAGAATGTGCTAGGCAATGTCCAATAGGTGCTATTTCAATTGGGATGGGTGATATTTCAACTCGAGAAGATATCCCTCAGTTAAACACAGAATATGAATCAAGTGTGCCTGGGGTTTATGTAATTGGTGAATTAGGAGGAATGGCATTAATACGTAATGCAATTGACCAAGGAACTCAAGTTGTTGATACTATAAAACAAAGAAATGGTGTGAAAAATGAACCCGATGATGTGTTGATAGTTGGTGCAGGTCCGTCAGGTTTATCAGCAGCATTACGATGTATTGAAAAGGATATTGGCTTTAGAATTATAGACCAAGGTGAACCTGGTGGTACTATTTTACAATACCCACGACGTAAACTGACAATGGTGCAAAAAATCCATTTACCTATGTATGGAGATTTATCCAAGTTAGAGTATTCAAAAGAAGAACTATTAGATATTTGGTATGATGTAATTGACAAACATCAATTGCCAATTCAAAGTAATCATAAATTATTATCTGTTCGTAAAAATGGGACAGGATATTTTTCTGAAACATCACAAGGTGATATCCACAGTAAGAATATTATTTTAGCACTAGGGCGCAGAGGTACTCCACGGAAATTAGGCATACCCGGCGAAGAATTATCCAAAGTTATGTATAAACTAATGGATGCTGCAACGTACCAAGACAAGCATATATTAATTGTTGGTGGGGGTGACTCTGCAATTGAAGCTGCAATTGGTTTGTCCAAACAAAAAGGAAATACAGTAACAATTTCTTATCGTAAAGAAGCATTTTTTAGAATTAAAAAGAAAAATCAAGAACGAATAGAAGATAAATTTTCAAAAAAATATATAAGTGTATTATTCAATTCAAATCCAAAATTAATTGCAGAAAATTCAGTTACCATAGAGCAAGAGGGCAATCAACTTGAAATAGAGAATGATTATGTATTTATTTTTGCTGGAGGAGAATTACCATTTCCTTTGCTAAACAAAATTGGCATTGAATTTGGACGTAAAAATAAGGTTATGGTATGAGGATTTTGATTTTGAGTATTTTTTTATCCATATCATTTTCACAATTTTCACCTGGTGATCTTGCAATACCTCATGCATATATAGAAGGCAATAAATTTTGTCAGGATTGCCACTCAAAAGGTAAAGTTGTTGATAACGATGATTGCCTGAGTTGCCACTCAATCATTAAATCTAAAATAGATAACTCTAGAGGGTACCATGGAAATCTTGAAGATAATAGTTGTTCTTTGTGTCACTCTGACCATAATGGGTTGGAGTTTAAAATGATTTATTGGAAAAATGGTAAAGACAATTTTGATCATAATAAAACATCGTATGATTTAGTTGATAAACATCAGAATATAGATTGTGAAAAATGTCATAATGAAAAATTTATTAAATCTGAAGATGTTGTTAATTGGGAAATTGACTCAAGACAATCAAATTTTTTAAATAGAACATATTTGGGATTGGTGAACGAATGTAGTTCGTGTCATAATGATGTGCATGAAAGTAAACTTTCAAGTAAATGTGTAGACTGCCATGATGTAAAAGGCTGGGAAACTGCAAGTCGTCAATTTAATCATGATAAAACAGAATATCCACTTACAGAAAAACATTTAGAGGTAGATTGCGTTAAATGTCATTTTAAACAACAAGAACCCGAAAAAATAGATTTAACATTCCAAAATTATTATGGAAAAAAATGTGTAGATTGTCATACCGATGTACATCAAAACCAATTTACTGAAAATTGCAGTCAGTGTCATACGACTAAGAGTTGGAAGTTGCCGCTTCCATATAACCACGAGGTTAGTTTCTCCTCTACTCTGATAGAATCGCATGTAAATGTGTCTTGTTTACAATGTCATTTCTCTGGCGAAAACCATGATGTTATAAATCCTGGCATAACACTGACTGCTGAAAATCGATGTTTAGCTTGCCATGAAGATAAACATAAAAATGAATTTGGTGCAAAGTGTAATGATTGCCATAATTATACAAATTGGAAAGAAGTTAATTCCTTTGATCACAATTCAACAAAGTTTAAACTGCAGGGGAAACATGAAAATACTGAATGTTTAAAATGTCATAAACCCGAAAAAACAAAATCATTAGAATTTGATTTTTGTGGAAGATGTCATGAAGATAGGCATGCAAATCAATTTAATAAATATGAAAACACTTTAGATTGTGGGGCATGTCATAATGAAAATAATTGGACACCATCATATTATTCAATTGAAACTCACCAAACTTCCAACTTTAAATTAGAAGGTGCACATCTAGCAGTACCCTGTTTTAAATGTCACCAACCATCTTCTGAATATGACAATACAGTACAATATATTTTTCAAGATTTAAAATGTCAAACTTGTCATACCGATATACATTATTCTCAATTTGAAGAAAAAGTTAATAATTCAGATTGTACTTCTTGCCATTCAGTTGAACAGTGGAAAATAATTAATTTTGATCATTCAAATACAACATTTCCGTTAGATGGTGAACATTTGAAGGTAGAATGTAAGAAATGTCATTTTCCAGAAATGATTTTTGTAAATAACTCATTTGAATCATTTGTTAGATATAAACCAATCAACCATGGTTGTTCAGATTGTCATAGTTTTGAGGATTTTAAATGAAAACTCAAAAAGGATTAATTGCAATTTCTGGTTTAATCGCTTTTTCCTTCAGTGAAGAAAAAGTAAATGTTATTTTGTCTAATTCAAATGAAGTATTGGAATGTGAAGTATGCCATACTTCTGATAGTTGGAATACCATATTATTAGATGGTTTTAATCATTCTGATGCAAATTATGAGTTAATTGGACAACATGCTAATATTAAGTGTAAACAATGCCATACTGGACAATTGATAGATGAAATACATACGTTTACAATTCAAGATTATGCTTGCTTTGATTGCCACACTGATATTCATAAAAATCAATTTAACTTAAATCCAAATTGTGAAAAGTGCCATAATTATGATGAATGGTCACCATCAACATTTTCAATTGAAGAACATACTAAGACAGATTTTTCATTAACTGGTGCACATGTTGCAACACCATGTAGTAAATGCCATTTCAAAAATAAAGAAAATTATGTTGTTTACACTATTTTAAATGCAAAATGTAATGATTGCCATGATGATGTACATAATAATCAATTTAGAAGTAATGTTTATTTTTGTAGCGATTGTCACTCAACGCAAAATTGGAATATAGATAATTTTGATCATGATAAAACTCAATATCCATTAGATGGCGAACATTTTAATGTTTCTTGTGATAAATGCCACTTTTCAAAATCAAACCAATATGTTGAATTTATTGTGTATAAACCGATAAAACATGATTGTATTGATTGCCATAATTTGAAAGATGAAGGATAAAGTTGTGAAATATCCTTTAGGTTTGTTCATATTTATAAGTTTTGCTTTTTCAGATGAAACAGATTCATTAAAAACTGTAGCTGGGTATAGTTGCAGCGCATGTCATATTGAAAGTGGATGGACTCCAATTTCCCCCAGTGATTTTAGTCATAATTTTACGCCATTCCCATTAACAGGATTTCATAGATATACAGATTGCGTTACGTGTCATACTGGCAACACTTTAGAGGAAAGACATACGTTTAATACCTTATCTCAAAATTGTTATGAATGTCATTTGGATATTCATAATTCACAAATGGGTAATTTTTGCCAAGACTGTCACATAACACGAAGTTGGGATGTGACTTCGCAACAATTTAGACATGAAACAACTGCATTTCCACTTTTAGGTGCACATAGATTTGTAGATTGTCAATCATGCCATGAATCTGCAAATTTGGGAGATTATTTTGGTGAAAGTACAGATTGTGAATCTTGCCATTTAGAAGATTACCAAGCAACATTTGAACCACCGCATGAAGAACAAATATTTTTAGCAGAAGATTGTGTTTCTTGTCACGATGCTACAATATGGGAAAATACAAATTTTGAACATGATTTAAATTCTAATAACTGCAATGAATGTCATTTAGCAAATTATAATGATGCATTGGTGATTGCTCCTGACCATGAATCATTTCCTCAAGAATGTGAAACATGCCATATTACTACATCGTGGCAAGAGAGCATTTTTGACCACAACCTAACTGATTTTCCTCTTGAATTTTCACATGAGTTAACAGATTGTTCACTATGCCATATTGATAGTTATCAAAATACGGATACAAATTGCCAATCTTGTCACCAAGATGATTATGTGGCTACAGAAAATCCTGTTCACTCAGATCAAGTGTATTTAGAAGATGAGTGTGCGACATGCCATAGTGCAGTTGGTTGGGACGATATTTTATTTGACCACGTATTTACTTCAGAAAATTGTAATTCATGCCACAATGCAAATTATGAAATTGCAAATATTAATGTGGAAGGTCATGAAGAATTCCCAGAAGATTGTACAACGTGTCATACTACTCAAAATTGGCAAGAAAATATTTTTGACCATAATGATACATCCTTTAGATTAGAGTACTCGCATTTACAAGTTGATTGTATTGACTGCCATGCAGAAGAATATATTACAACAGATACAAGATGTGAATCTTGCCATTTAGAATCTTTCAACATGACAAATTCTCCTTCCCATATTGATGAGTTATTTGTTGCTTCTGAATGTGCAAATTGCCATAATGCAGATAAATGGAATGTATCTATATTCAACCACAATTTAAGTGAGTTTAAGCTCGAGGGTAAACACATTGATGCAGATTGTAGTTCATGTCATACCCATGGTTATAATGAAACTACTCATGAGTGCAGTATTTGTCATCTAGAAGAATATTCAACAACAACAGACCCAACCCATTCAGATATGATTTACCTGCCAAATGATTGTGCAAATTGCCATACACCAGAAAATTGGAATAACAGCTATTCTCATGATTTATCAATTATAAATTGCAGTACATGTCACAAACTAGAATTATTTAATGCAAATATTAATGTTGAAGGTCACTCAGAATTATTTAGTAATTGTACAGAGTGCCATAATGCAAATGATTGGAATGAAATTAATTTTTCGCATGATTTATTTAATATTTCTAAAGGTGAGCATAATAAATGGGATAGTTGCAATGATTGTCATATATATAATTCATATTTTACATTTTCTTGTGATGGTAATTGCCATTCTCACAATCAACCCACAATGTATGAAAAACACTGCAATAATGATAATGCACAATGTATTTCATGTCCAGAATTGGGTCTTGATTATCAAAATTTAAACTGGGAAGATGATGGGTCATTTTTCCTTCAATGTTTAATGTGCCATCCCAATGGAAAAGAAGATGGACATTGTGAGGAAAAAGATAGATTTAAATCGTCTAGATTGATAAAATTTCAAAAGAATGGAAGAAGAGAGGTTAAGTAATGAAAAAAATAATGTTTAGCATACTACTTTTAGTAAGTACATCAACAATAAATACGCAATATTATTCTCAATTGGGAGATATAAATGAAGATGAAATTGTGAATATTCTCGATATTGTAATTATTGTAGATTGTATAATGAATCCCAATGTTAATTTTCCCCAATATATGGAAACTTCTGACATCAATGTTGATGGCATTATTAATATATTAGATATTATTTATATTGTATCCAGTATTGTTGGAAATGATTGTGATAATGGCTATTTTCCCTGTGAGAATAATTCTAATGAGTGTTGTTTAGAACCTAACTATCATGTAATGTCACCAAATTTTTATCTTGATGATGCACATGCTGAAGTTGGATGTGCTGATTGTCACGATGGTGGGGAATTTTCAGATACAGAAACAAATTGTGAATCTTGCCACATGTTGGAATATCTAAATACAACTTCTCCAAATCATTCAGACCAAGTCTATATTCATTATCAATGTGATTTATGCCATACTGCAACAGGATGGGATACTATAGTGTTTACCCATGATTTAACAAATTATGCATGTTCATTCTGTCATAATGCTGATTTAATTGATGCAAACCAAAATGTAACTCAACATGAAGCATTGCCAAATCAATGTACTACATGTCATTTAAGTACAACTTGGAATGAATTAGCATTTAACCATAATCAAACAAATTATCCATTGGAAGGGTTGCATTCAGAGGCATTATGTACTGGTTGTCACGGTGAGGGATTTAATAATGTTCAAACAGAATGTACTCATTGCCACATAGAAGATTATGATTTAACAACCGATCCAAACCATGGTGAACAAATATTCTTATCAGAAGACTGTGAGGGCTGTCATTCTCCCTTCGGTTGGGAAGAAATAGAATTTACTCATGAATCTACAACTGAATCGTGTAATTCGTGTCATAGTTTTAATTATGAAATTGCAAATCAAACAATTTTAGACCATGAGAATTTTTCTTCCAATTGTACAGATTGTCATGTAACAACTACTTGGCAAGAGTCAGTTTTTGATCATGATAATACAAATTTCCAACTTCTTGATTCTCATCTTAACATTGATTGTAGTGATTGTCATACAGATCTATATGTTGGTACACCTCAAAATTGCGATGGATGCCATTTAGAAGATTACCAAGCAACATTTGAACCACCGCATGAAGAACAAATATTTTTAGCAGAAGATTGTGTTTCTTGTCACGATGCTACAATATGGGAAAATACAAATTTTGAACATGATTTAAATTCTAATAACTGCAATGAATGTCATTTAGCAAATTATAATGATGCATTGGTGATTGCTCCTGACCATGAATCATTTCCTCAAGAATGTGAAACATGCCATATTACTACATCGTGGCAAGAGAGCATTTTTGACCACAACCTAACTGATTTTCCTCTTGAATTTTCACATGAGTTAACAGATTGTTCACTATGCCATATTGATAGTTATCAAAATACGGATACAAATTGCCAATCTTGTCACCAAGATGATTATGTGGCTACAGAAAATCCTGTTCACTCAGATCAAGTGTATTTAGAAGATGAGTGTGCGACATGCCATAGTGCAGTTGGTTGGGACGATATTTTATTTGACCACGTATTTACTTCAGAAAATTGTAATTCATGCCACAATGCAAATTATGAAATTGCAAATATTAATGTGGAAGGTCATGAAGAATTCCCAGAAGATTGTACAACGTGTCATACTACTCAAAATTGGCAAGAAAATATTTTTGACCATAACACTACAAATTTTGAATTAATTGGAAATCATATTGAAACAGATTGTAGTGCATGCCATAGTCATGGTTTTGAAAATACAACTACTGAATGTTCAATTTGTCATTTAGAAGATTATTCAAATACAGAAAATCCACCCCATACTGATGAAATATATTTACCAAACGAATGTGATCAATGTCATTCACCTAATGATTGGAATAATGAGTTTATTCACGATGAATCAATAGTAATGTGTAATACATGTCATAAAATGGATTTGATTAATGCAAATGATAATATTGATGGACATGGAGATTTATCAATTAATTGTACGGAGTGCCATAATACAGATAACTGGGCTCAAGTTACTTTTAATCATGATGAAACGAATTATCCGTTAACGGGGATGCATCAAAATACTCAATGTTCTTCATGTCATACAGAAAGTTTTCAAAATACATCAAACTTATGTGAAAACTGCCATGAAGATAATTATTTTGAAACGACTAATCCAATTCATAATCAACAAATATACATAATTACAGAATGTGAAGGATGTCACACTACAACTAATTGGTCGGAATCCATTTATTCTCATGCCGAAGAATCTGAGTGCTACTCTTGTCATCAATTTGATTTTGTAAGCGCTATACCAAATCATACTGACTATGAAGTTGATTGTATGAGTTGTCATTTAGGTACAGATACTTGGGATGGGGCTGGCTTTGACCACGAGTCAACAGTTGATGCCTGTATTTCTTGTCATGAAGATGACCAAATTTATGCAATTGAAAATATAGTTGGTCATGATGGTTTCCTAGATAATTGTGTAGAATGTCATATAACAGATAGTTGGACAGAAAATGTATTTGACCATAATTTAACCACATTTCCATTGTTAGATTCACATGGTGGTCTTGAATGTACGGAATGTCATATTACAGGTTTTGATTATGAAACAATGCCTACAGAATGTGAATTCTGTCATTTTAATGAATATTTAAATACAACTAATCCAGTACATTGGGAACAAGAATATGTTGTTGATAATTGTGATGAGTGCCATAACGCAACTACATGGATAAATATCATTTTTGATCATAATTTAACTGAAGCTGATTGTTTCAACTGTCATCAGGTAGATTTCTCTCAAGCAACAAATCCTGATCACTCAGATTTAAGTAATGATTGTGAACTTTGCCATAATAGTACCAGTAATTGGCAAGATGCAGTTTTTAACCATGAGTTGATAACAGGTGGTTGTGCAGAATGCCATCAAAGTGACTATGACCATACAACAGAACCTAATCATATTGATTTAAGTTATAGTACAAATTGTGAAACATGTCATGCAACTGATACATGGTTAGGGGCTACTTTTGACCATGCTAGCATCAACAATGGATGCTATGATTGTCATCAAATTGAATTTGAGGAAACTACAAATCCTAATCATATAGTTGATGGTTATAGTATAAGTTGCGAATTATGCCATGCAACTGACACTTGGTTGGGTGCAAGTTTCAATCATGATACAATAACAAGCGGTTGTTATGATTGCCACCAAGATGATTTTAACTCAACTACAGATCCAAATCATGTCAATGAAGGGTACAGTACAGATTGTGAATCCTGTCATATTGTTGATAATTGGGATACAGTTGATCCGCATGCTAATGCATCTGGGAACTGCACAAATTGCCATAACTACAATGGCCTAGATGGAGATACTAATCCAGATATTGACCACTCATCTGCGCCTAAATTAGGAAATGATATAGATGATTGCGAGTTATGTCATAATAGTACAAGCAATTGGAGTAATATCAATTTTGAAAATACCAATAAACATGATAATTCAACCTATAATATTTACTTTAATATTAATTCTGGTGACCACAATAATGAGTGGAGTAACTGCACAACTGATTGTCATGTCTTTGGCGATTTTGACACATTCTCTTGTTATGAAAGTTGTCATGAAGATACTAAGCATAATGTTAGCTCACAAAGGCATGGAAATGAGTCGTGTTCTGGTTGGAATGGGTATTGGAATATAGGGAGTGTTCAATGGTCAACAGGTTCTTTAACCAATCCTGATTCATTTGACCAATGCTATAGTTGTCATCCAAATGGTAGCAATGACGGACCTTGTGGTGATGATTAAATTTGGATAGTTTATTCATAAAAATCATGATTGGTTTACAATCGTTTTTTCTCGTTGAGCAAAAAGAATATGCTTGTGAATTATGTCATTTAGCAGGTAACTGGGAATATTCGGTGGAGTTTAACCATAATCAAACTTACTTTGAATTGATAGGAGTACATTCTATTATCGATTGTTCATCGTGTCATATTGGGGAAATAGTGGATGAAATTCATGATTTTGAACAAGTAAATACTCAGTGTAATGAATGCCATTTTGATCCACATGAATTTAGTTTTGGAAACCAATGTGATAGATGTCATGGCTTTATGGATTGGTTGACTGTCGATTATATAGAAATTCACAATAATTCATTTTTTCCATTAATTGGTGGACATAGGAATGTGCAGTGTGAAGCATGTCATATTTCGAATCAAAATGGTATATTTAATCCTTCAATTCATTGTTATGATTGTCACAATATAGATTTTCCTCCTGACGGCCACCCTACAAATTCTACTTTTTGTGAAATGTGCCATAATCCATACCGCTGGGAACCTACACAAGATGGTTTGCATGATATTCGATTTCCTATTTATTCTGGTAATCATAGAGGAAAGTGGGTTGATTGTAAGAGTTGTCATATTAACCCAAATAATTTTGTTGAGATTTCATGTGGATTAAATGGAGGATGTCACGAGCATAATGAAATTTCAATGAATAGCGAACACTCTGGTAACTCAGGGTATGTGTATGAATCAACCGCTTGCCTTTCATGTCATCCAACAGGTTCTGAATGAAATATATTATAATAATAATTTGTTTTATGTTGGCAATTCTTTCAGCTGAAAACAGTTTCCAAGAAACGCAAGTAAGAGGAGAAATCACGTATGTAACTTCACAATCATTTTATTGTGATGTTGGAAGAAATGATGGTTTGGTTGTTGGTGATTCGCTGTCAGTCTTTGACAATAATATTCTCTTAGGGATAAGTATTATTTCAAACCTTTCTTCAACATCATCTGTTTGTTCACTTATTCCAAATGTTAATTTAAAAAAGGGGAACTCAATTCAAGCAACGCTTTTTGTTGAAATATTTGACGCACCAATTACTACAGCAACAACTGACACTATCACTCACATTGATAGTGAAAAGCAAGTAAAAACAAATATTACAGGTTCAATTTCTTTTCGATATAATCAGGAAACTATTGATAATGAAATTATCAACAATAGGTCCAATGGTTTATTTAATGTACATGCAAAATCAGTCCTAGGGTTGCCAATTTCTGTTTCAATGTATGGGAAAACGAATGATTTAATAAATGACTCTACCGTAAATGCTACGATTCATCAATTATCATTTAAGTATGCAGATAAATTAAAAAAATGGGATATTTCAGCAGGAAGAGTTTATAGTCCCGGATTAGTTGGTGCAGGAAGTGTTGATGGAATTAATATATCCAGAAAAATTAAGAAAATGAAAATTGGGGTTATAGGTGGTTTCGAAGAATCTGAAAATAAAACGAAATTTGGGATGTTTGTAAATTTTGGTAGACTGAATAATTACATTCAATATTTGAATATTTCAGAGACCATAGTTTCAGATACAATTAATACATTATATTCAAATTTATCCACAAAAATTAGACCCACCAAGAACATAAATGTTTCGTTTTCTACTCGATTAAACCATCCTATATCAAATGAGTTAAATCCTTTATTTTCATTCGCAAATGTTTATACTGAAATCAGATTATTTAGTTGGTTGCGAACTTTAACTTACTACAATTATGGTGAAAGTGTAGTTACAATAGATTCTACAATTAATCAACTAACACGTGAATATTTTGGTGAAAATGTGGTGATAATTTTACCTAATAAAATGAGATGTAGTTTTAACTTCACTAAACTAAATCTTGAAAATGCACAGAATAATATTAATAAATACTCAATTAGAGTTTCCAAAGATAATCTCCTTTTTAATAATTTCAAGGGTAAGGTTTTAGTTGATGTGTTAAGTAGTTTGTTGTACAATTCATCTAGAGGAAAAATTGGTTTTACCTATTCATCCAAAAATTGGGATACATCAATTAATATTTCTCAAGAAATATATACTTATGGAACAGGTGGTGATGCATATCAAAAGCAAACTATAGATATAGAATTGTTGAAAGAATGGTTTAACTCAATTTACACCTCCATTTATATTGATTACTCTGCGGGAGATGAGGGTGAAACAATTTTTGGTTCATTCCAAATATCTTATAGATTAAAATCCTTTTAATTTATCATCCAAATTTCATAAAATTACAGTATGGAGATGGATACTATATGAACGACATTTGCTCACCTTTTGTTAAATTTACGTACACAGTTGTAGATTTACACGGAATGCCTCAGCAAAAATCATGGATTGTAAACTTATCATGTGTTGTGAGCATCGAATCTCTTTCAACTTCCGATTTAAAAATATTTTTAAATAACAATCAAGTACTCTTTGTTGATCTTGGGCAAGATTATAATGCATCTGAAGTTATGGATAATTTACTTGATTGGTCTGCAGTTGGTGAAGATTATAACGTGTATAAACTTGATTCTTACGAGAAAAAATAACTAATCTCCTTAAAAATATAAAATTAAAGTTCTTCTTTTGTGGAACTATAGTGAATCGTCTAAATTATATGCTAATCTATGATTAAAATTATCACAAAAGCACTTTTTCTTTTTCTGCTACTAATTATAAGCACTTCATGTGTGTATTATAACACATTTTATAATGCCGAAACATCATTTGATAAAGCCAATGAGTTGATTGATGAATCGGCTCAGTTAGATAGTGGTGAAATTCCTTCGCAAGCAGGCAATCTCCTTGAACAATCAATTGAAAATAGTTTTATAGTTATTGAAAAGTATTCAGATAGTAAATATGTTGATGATGCTATCTATTTGATTGGGCGTTCTTCATTACTTTTAAATGATATTGCAATGGCTGATAGGTATCTCTCAAAATTGGTTAATGAATATCCACAAAGTGAATTTACCTTCGAAGCAAAGATTTGGTTATCTTATACACATTTTAAAATGGGGGAGTTATCGAAAGCTGAATCTGAGTTAAATGAAATATTAGAATTAAAACCAAAACGAAAAGCAGACAAGTATATTATCCATATAATATTAGCAGAAATAGCGTTAGAGAATAGAGATAAACCAACCGCATATAGAGAGTATGAAACAAGTATTAAATATGCATCTCACGATTCTAAAAAATATAAAGTTTACTCTATTTTAGCTGATTTAACTGAGAAAGATAAAAACTATGAAAAATTAGTGGGATATCTTGAAAATATTGATAGATATGCAGCACAATCTCAAATACGCAGAGATGCTAAAATGCTTTGGCTTGAGATAAATAGAAAATTAGGGAATTACGATTTAATAATTGAAGAAATTGATAAACTGTTAGGACTTTCCGAATATTCCTCAATAAAAATAAAATTAGAACTCGAACGGGCAAAAGTTTATTTAGATATGGACGATTTTCAAACTGCTCAAGGCTATTTTGAATCACTAACTGAAGATTATACAAAAAAAAATGAAACTGCAGAAGCATATTATCATCTTGGAAATATTCAACTACTCCAAAATTTTAACTTAAGTTTGGCGTTGGAGTTGTTTGAAAAATCAAAAGAAGAAAAAGCACGGTCGGATTATGGGAAAAAGTCCAATGAGGCAAAAGAGTTGATTGAAGATTATACTATTCTTGTTGAAGACTATAAATATTTAACTGAAGAGCAACCTGCGATTGAGGATAGTGTATTCTCTTCGGAAGATTTACCAGATTCGCTGATATTGGTTGATGAATTTGAAATGCCTCCTGCAATACCACAATCTAACACAGATGATGTGCAACCTGACTCTTTATTATTTAAAATTGGTCAAATGCTGTATTTTGATTTTTACCGATCAGATTCAGCATTAACAAAATATTCCAAGCTTATTGAAGAATACCCAAACTCAAAATTTGTTGCACAATCTATGTACATATTAAATCAAAAATTACCAAATAATGATTGGGGGACTCGACTTGAATCTGAGCACCCTGAATCTGAATTTGTATTACGTGAAGAAACTGATTCAACAACTACAACTGAAACTGCTGCTAATTCCCTAGTTTATCTAAGAGATTCAGCATGGGATTTACACACGGAATCTTACGATGCTGTGAAAGTTAGATTTTTGCAAATTGCTGAAGAATACGACGATGCAATCTCACTATATTCTGCTGGGTTTGTAGCAGATGTGTACCTAAATGACTTAACAGAAGCAGTAAAAATATTTAAGCAATTAGTTCATACATATCCAGATCATGAGCAATCTATTATTGCAAATGATAGAATTAATGAAGTTTCTTCAAATATTGACAGTGAATTACACAAAATTGAACAAGAAAAATTATTTTACAATGCACTATCTCTTATTCAAGATGATTATCTTCTTGATTCAGCAAAAACTGTATTAGATAAAGTTAAATCTGGAGAGAATACTTCGTTTAAAACAACTGCAACTTCTTTGGTTCAACAAATAGGTTCGCTCAACCAAATTGAAACTCGAATTGGAAATATTGTTTCAGATACATCAAAGATTGAAATTGACACCACTAATTCTAACAATCCTTTGTATAGAGAGCTAGACTCTTTATACTTTGAAAAGGCAAATGTTTTTAAAATTCAATTAGGGTTAAACGATAGTGCCAAAGCAATTTATAAATATGTTATTGAAGAATATGTTGAATCTTCTTTTAGACCATATTCAATATTGCATTTAGCTGAATTGGATTCAAATATTAATTGGAATGAGTATATTTTTACTGAATACCCAGACACTGTATTTTATTTAGATTCTACAATTGTGATTAACCCATTAATTGCAACACAAATTGAATCAGACCACTTCTCTAAATTGGATGATAAATATAAAAATATTCAATCATTTATGTCAATATTTGATACTGTAAAAGTAGATTCAATCATTCAATTTGCTGTATTAGAGAATACCGTAAAAGATACCTTGTTAGTGGATGCTTTGCTTCCGTATTTTGAGAATACTGAATTCCCATGGCAAGCAGTGTACAATTGGAATGAAATTTCAATCTCTGATAGTACATTGAAAACTGTATTTGAAATGATAGATATCTTGCAAAATAATATTCTATTAAAAGTTTCAGATTCTTATTCTGAATACGAAGTTATTGAAGGTGATAATTTGGGCATAATTGCAGAAAAAGTGTATAATAATTACGATGCATGGACAGTACTTATATTAGATAATGAAGACATATTACTAAATTCTGATGGAAAAGTAACAAAAGGTATGACATTGAAAATTAGATATGAGTTTAAAGAAAATCGATGATATTTCAAGAACTTGCTGATGTTATAAAAATACAAGAAATTGCATCCAATACATTTGAAGCAACCTTGCTTTCTCCAAAAATATCTGACCATTCACATCCCGGGCAGTTTATAAATATTTTACCATCCAAAGATTGGAAAAAAGTTATGCGTCGTCCAATGAGTATTGCATCGCAAGGGGATGACCATATTAAAATAATTTTCAAAGTGGTTGGTGATGGCACAATGGAAATGCAACAATGGAATATTGGCGAAAAAGTTGATATAATTGGTCCACTTGGTAATAAATGGAATCATTATAAGAATACGTTTCCAGTTTTAGTAGGAGGGGGAGTAGGGATAGCCCCAATTCTCAATTTACATAATACACTAAATGATGAAGACATTGACCATATTTTACTCATGGGTGCTCGTACTAAATCTGAGCATTTCATTGAACATAATTCATCAAATAATGTTTATCTTTCAACAGATGATGGTAGCTATGGAATTGAAGGGTATGCAGTAAAGGCATTAGAGTTAATTGAATCTCAGTTCCATAACAAAGAGCATATTACATTTTACTCATGTGGACCTGATTTAATGATGCAAAGTGTAAAATCATTTGCTGAAAAATTAAAATCCCCCTGTTATTTAGCACTCGAAACTATAATGGCTTGTGGTATTGGTATCTGCCAAGGGTGTACTGTTGAGTTAAAAGAATCCTCAAACAATAAATTACATAGTTATCGTTCAAAATTTGCTTTAGTATGTAAAGACGGAAGTATTTTTAATGCGGAGGATTTGAAATGAGTTTACATATTAATTTTTGTGGAACGTCGTTTTCAACTCCAGTATTGGTTGCAAGTGGAACATTTGGTTATGGACATGAAGTATCGAATTTAGTTGATGTCAATAAATTGGGTGGTATTGTTACCAAATCTGTTACACTCAATCCTCGTGAAGGGAATCCTCCTCCACGTATTTTTGAAACTCCATCTGGAATGCTCAATTCAATTGGTTTAGCCAATGTGGGTGTGGAAGCATTTTGTTCTGTTAAAATTCCATTTTTAGATAAATTAAACACCAATGTTATTATCAATATTGCGGGATCAACTCAAGATGAATATATCAAAACTCTTGAACGAATTGAAGCAAATGGCGGGAATCATATTGGATATGAAATTAATATCTCTTGTCCTAATGTTAAAGAGGGTGGAATGGCGTTTGGAGTACATAACCACGTAACGGAATCCTTAACCAAAGAATTACGTAAACGAACAAATAGACTTCTCATTCTAAAATTGAGTCCGAATGTAACGAATATTCAAGATATTGCTCAATCAGCTGAACAAGGCGGAGCAGATGCTGTTTCTGCAATAAATACTGTGGTTGGGATGTCAATTAATATTAATACTCGAAAACCAAATTTGCATACTAATGCTGGTGGTTTGTCAGGACCTGCAATTCATCCAATTGCAGTTGCCAATGTATTTAAAATCTATCAAGTGGTTAAAATACCAATTATCGGAATTGGAGGGGTTTCAAATGCAAATGATATTATTGAACTGATGTTAGCAGGTGCAAGTTTAGTGCAAATTGGGACATCCAATTTTGCCAATAGTAATTTGGGAGTAGAAGTTTGTAAGGACTTAACTCAATATTGCCAACAAAAAAATATAGGTAATATTTCAGATATTGTTGGCAAAGTTAATACTTATTAATGAAGTTTAATATTTTAATAATAGCTGTTGGGGTATTATTGTTTTTACATAATTGTGCACCTTCTCCTCGATATACGAGCAGTAGTTCATCTTCTTCCAAGAGCTTGCAAAAAAATGGAACTACTCCTAAATCAAGTTCAAAAAAGAAATCTAGTTTTGATACTTCCAAGAAAACATTTACTGGTATTTCATCATATTATGGAAAAAAGTTTCACGGTAAACTAACTGCAAATGGTGAAATTTTTGATATGTATGGACTTACGGCTGCCCATAAAGAAATTCCACTTAATACAATTGTTCGTGTAACAAATTTAGCAAACGATAAATCGCTTATTTTACGAATCAATGATAGGGGACCCTATGTTGGCAATAGAATTTTGGATTGTTCGTATGGTGCTGCTAAAAAATTAGGATTTTTAAATCAAGGCACTACTGAAGTCAGAATAGACGTTATCGAATGGGGCGATAACGAATATATGCATCATTAATTTACTTAGGAGCTTTATACCGTTCTTTGGTTAGTTTAGTTGCTTTGGGAGATTTTTTTTCGTCGATACCAACGATGTAATCAAATGCAATATTTAAACCGCGCCCGGTAAATCGTACAAAATTCATATTTTCATCCACAACAAAAATAGCAGGCAAGCCAGTTGGACGTGCCCATCCATGCATTTTTCGTTCATTATCCATTAAAATTGGGACATTATCTTCAGGATATGTGCTAAACCATTCCTCAATACTATCAGGATTTGTTGTATCATGGTAATAATCTTCATATTGAATATTTATAAAATATATTTCACCATTTCGAACTTTTTCTTTCACTTTTTCATATTCTGGTTTCCACCAACGATTTGATTTAATTTCATTTTCATCATAAGTCATCCAACCAGCAAGCTCATTACAGGGTTTACACCATGCTGCCGACATTTCTATCACAACTAGTTTGCCCTGGTTTGCAAAGTCATATAAATCTACAAAATCACCAAATTGATCTTGGGCAACAAATCGAGGAATTCGATTGCCAACATCAGGCATGCAATAACTGCCTTTGGGTGATGTACCACAGTTTCCATTTGCACAGTCGTTGTCGGAACCACAATCACATCCAATCCCTCCGGGGCACGGATTGTTAAACCCAGAATCTTGAATATTATCTTTGTTTGGGTTGAACGGCCATCCACCTTCGTAGATATAACTTTTATTATCTAAAGGATTTTTACCAGCAGAATATTCTTCAAAATCAGTATATGAATCTAAATCTGAATCTATTGAGTTTGGATTTGTGCCTAAAAGTAACTCTTTTTCATCTGTTAACCCATCCCCATCAGAATCTATATCAGATGCAAGCAAACAAAATGAGCTAGAAAAAATAGTTAATAAAATTGTAATTCGTAATAAAAATTGTAACATGTGTCCTCCGTATAGTCTCAAATCTTACAACTCTTTGGGTATGTATTGCACCCTAAAAAGTTCCAATTTAAATTTCTTTAATGTATTGTATATCTTACAACTTGGGAATACACTAGTTTAATCCCTAAATTTCTTGACTATATGAGAGTGCAAAATGACTAAAACACATACATCAAAACCACGAACTTTAGTAAATATTTTGGGTGTACCTGGAATTCTTCTTATGATTTATTTAGGAGGATTTTGGTTCTCCGCGTTTATTACTGTAGTAATTTTATTGGGTATTATTGAATTAAAATCATTAACAGAACATCACGGTGGTGATATACTCTATCGTTTAATTATGATATCTTCAAGTATGTATATTGCACTTTCTGTAAGTCATATTAATTTTGACCACTCACTTTTTATTATTGGGTATGTATTTTTAATATTTGCAATTGAGGCGTTTAGAAAATCTCAAAAATCTCTAATTAATATATCTACTTCGGTATTTGGTTTCATTTGGATAACTATATTTTTATCGAAGTTAACATTACTGAGAAATATTGCAGATATTGGTTTTGCACTTACTTTATCTCTGTTTCTATCAGTTTGGTTATGTGATACAATGGCTTATACATTTGGATCTAAATTTGGGAAATCAAAAATTCTACCGTCAGTGAGCCCTAATAAAACGTGGGTTGGTACAATTGCAGGTCTAATGTTTAGTATTCTGTTTATGCTTCTACTATTCCATTTTAATTATTTTGGTGATTACCTAAACGTAATTGATGCAATAATGTTAGGAATAATTACTGGTGGTTTTGGTCAACTTGGCGATTTTGCAGAATCATTACTCAAACGAGAAGCTGGTATAAAAGATTCTAGCAGTATTTTGCAAGGTCATGGGGGAATTCTCGATAGATTTGATTCGCTTATGTTTGCAGGACAATTAACATATTTTTACGTTTTATATTTTATTTTATAGAAAGGTGATTTCATTGAATAAATCTATATTTTTTATAATTATGTCTCTATTTTGGATGCAATGTGGTGGGGGAGACTCTGCTTCAAAATCTTGGGATATTGATACAACGAATTTGGATGCCAGTAATAATAAAGGTGATTGGTTAGTTATTCATGAACTTGGAGACCCCGACAAATTACACCCTAATATTTCATCTGGTGCAAGTTCAACATATATAGAATCTCATATATTTGAAACCCTCATGCAAATGGATAATTATACCTATGAACTCGTTCCAGTGGTTGTTTCTGAAATGCCAATTGTAAGTGACGATAAATTAACTTACACTTTCAAACTCAGAAAGGATGTAACATTTTCTGACGGCCATTCACTAACAGGTGAAGATTTTATTTTTAGTTTAAAGACAATCAAAAATCCATTTACAGATGCTGCACCACTAAGAAATTACTACAAAGATATTCAGAAAGCTGAAATAGTTGATGGTGACCCATATACGTTGCGATTTATTTGCAGTGATGTGTATTTCAAACATCTTGACTTCATTGGGTCGGGCTTATATGCGTATCCAACACATATTTATGATCCTGAGGGACTTATGGCTCATTATTCTTTTGAGGAATTAGAAAAATTACTCTTGGAATCTGAAGATGGTGAAACAGAAACATTTGAAAATACTAATGCTTATAAATTTGCAGATACATTTAATAGTACAGAGGTTGGACGAAATCCAATTGGTTCAGGACCCTATTTATTTGAGTCATGGAGAACCGATGATAGAATTATTCTTACTCGAAATCATAATTACTGGGGAGATGTTGCTTCTGATACCCCAAAACGAAATTTTGCAGAAAAATTAGTGTATAAGTCTGTGAAAGAATTTCCAGTAGCTTTAACAGGACTAAAAAAGGGTGAGATTGATGTTATTCGAAGTTTAACACCAGATTTGTATTATAATCAAACAAACTCAAAAAAATTCACAGAAAATTACAATAAAGAAACATTTTATTATCCATCATACACGTATATCGGTTGGAATAATGAGAACCCATTATTTAAAAGCAAATTAGTTCGCCGAGCAATGACACATTTATGTAATCGTGAACAAATATTGGAGTCTATTTACTACAATGATGGAATAATTGCTAAAAGTAATGTGTATTTTGAACGTCCAGAATACAACGATACCATTGAACCATGGGAATATAATCCTGAAGAAGCCAGAAGAATTTTGAAACAAGAGGGTTGGACAGATTCAAACAATGATGGAGTGTTAGATAAAGAGATTAATGGTGAATTGGTTGACTTTACATTTACAATATTAACCAACCAAGGAAACGAAAAACGAAAACAAATTGGCCTTATAATGGTTGAGGAACTTCGAAAAGTTGGTATAAATGCTGGATTGCAAACTATGGAATGGTCAGTGTATCTTGATAACGTTCGAGACCATAAATTTGATGCTATCATTTTGGGTTGGGTGATGTCAATTAAGGATTCAGATCCATATCAAATTTTCCATTCTTCCCAAGCAGTTGGTAGGGGTTCAAATTCAATAAGTTTTAAAAATGATCGAGCTGATGAGTTAATTGAACTCAATCGGAAAGAATTTGATGCCGAAATTCGCAAAAAATATATGTTTGAATTTCAAGATATTTTACATGATGAACAACCATATACATTTGTTGTTATTCCAAAATCTAATTTATCGTATCACAAACGGTTTCAAGATGTGAATATATATCCATTTAGACCAGGTTTTGATTTACGGGAGTGGTGGATTCCAACCTCTCTACAAAAGTACTCAAAATAGAATTTATTCTCTGAATGATTAATTATTTAATTAGACGTATATTTTTAGTAATTCCAACATTGTTTGTAATTACAATCCTTTCATTTGGGATATCACGTTTAGCACCAGGAGACCCAGCAGAACTCAAAGCCGGAATCGGTGCAAATCAAAACCTCACAACAGGTGGTAAGGATTTAAACGAAAAAATAATTGAAATGATTCGCAAACAATGGCATTTGGATAAACCTGTTTTTTATATGTCCATTTTAGAAGAGTTTGATGATGTGAATCCAAAATCCTTTTGGCAACGATTGTCGTTTAACTGGAATGGCACTAAAAATCAATACCATATTTGGACTGCGAATGTATTGAAAATGGATTTTGGTAAATCGTTTAGAGATAATCAACCCGTACTCGATAAAATTAAAGAACGAATACCTATTACACTTATATTGAACTTAATTTCTACATTTTTGGCATACTTAATTGCAATTCCTTTAGGGATATATTCTGCAGTGAATCAAAATAGTATGTGGGATAGAATTAGTACAGTATTTGTGTTTATTTTGTATTCATTGCCTAGTTTTTGGATTGGCACCATGTTGATTATTTTCTTTGGAGGTGGTGACTTTTTTGATTGGTTTCCGTATGCCGGATTGTACTCAAATTCATATACTTTTATGACTCCTTGGGAAAAATTTATGGATGTTTGTTGGCACCTAGTTCTGCCAGTATTTGTTTACACCTATGGTAGTTTTGCATATTTATCTCGTCAAATGCGTGTTGGAATGTTAGAAGTTATTCGCCAAGATTATATCCGAACTGCCCGTGCAAAAGGGTTGTCAGAAAAAGTGGTTATTTATAAACATGCTCTTAGAAATTCACTTATTCCAATAATAACAATTTTGGCATATTTGCTTCCAGCCATGATTAGTGGAAGTATTATTATAGAAACTATTTTTACAATTCCTGGAATGGGGTCACTTGCATTTGAAGCAATCATAGCTCGAGATTATCCGATTGTTATGGCAGTATTTACAATTAGTGCTGTACTAACCCTATTTGGAATTTTATTGTCTGATATTCTTTATTCTTTTGTGGACCCACGAATAACGTTTGGGAAGAAAACTGTCTAATGAAAGCTACTGGAAAATCATATAGACAGATTGTTACTCAGCAGTTTAAGAAAAACAAACCAGCGGTCATAGGATTGTACATGATTCTATTTTTAGTATTTACTGCAATATTTGCTGATTTCTTTGCAAATGACAAACCTCTAACCTGTGTCATAAATGGTGAAAAATTCTATCCAGTTTTTAAAGAATATGCAGTGGATCTTGGTATTAGTAATTGGAATGTTGACCAAATAAATATTGATTGGAAAGAGTTAGAGTATGATTCTGCAGTTTGGCCATTGGTTCCATATTTGCCCACAAACTTAGATTACACTGCTCGGTTTCAATCACCTGGGAGCAAACATATTCTCGGTACTGATCAAATTGGGCGTGATGTATTAAGTGGAATGATTCATGGAACACGAATTGCTCTGTCAGTTGGGTTGATTTCTATGGGGATTGCAGTTTTAATTGGGGTTTTTGTGGGTGCAATTGCTGGTTATTATGGAGGTGCAATTGATATTATTGTTCAGCGATTGATTGAAATAATGATGACAATTCCAATGTTCTTTTTAATTATTACTGTAGTTGCATTTTATCCAGGAGGTGGTATTTGGATAATTATGTTTGTAATTGGATTAACTTCTTGGCCGGGTGTTGCTCGTTTTACACGTGCAGAATTTTTAAAAGTGAGAAATATGGATTATGTAACAGCAGCCGAAGCACTTGGTTTTAGCAGTTTGCGAACGATTTTCAAACATGTCCTTCCCAATGCAATTGCACCTGTTCTTGTGATTACTGCATTTGGAATTGCATCAGCTATTCTTACAGAATCAGCTTTAAGTTTTTTAGGATTTGGTTCAGCAACAACCGTTTCTTGGGGATCAATTTTATCAGTAGCACGTGGAGCAACATATGCGTGGTGGATGGCTGTTTTCCCAGGTACAGCAATATTTATTACAGTTACTATTTATAATTTAGTGGGAGAAGGTTTGCGAGATGCATTAGATCCTCGTTTAAAACAGTAATATGTCAGCAAAATTAAATACAGATAAAATAAAAGTAATATTAGCTACTGACTGTGGCTCAACAACAACCAAAGCAGTGTTAATTCAATATGTGGATGGGGCGTACAGGTTAACTCATCGAGGAGAAGCACCTACAACAGTTGAAGCACCTTTTGAAGATGTTACCAAAGGTGTACTCAATTCTATTATTGAATTAGAAGAATTATCAGGTAAGAAAATTCTTGATGGTGAAAAAATAATGTCACCTGCAAAAGATGAAAATGGAGTTGATATTTATATATCTACCAGTTCAGCAGGGGGTGGACTTCAAATGATGGTGGGTGGGGTTGTAAAAAATATGACAGGTGAAAGTGCTGAACGTGCAGCACTTGGTGCTGGTGCAATTGTAATGGATGTACTTGCAGCGAATGATGGTAGATTGTATCATGAAAAGGTTAAACGAATTCGTCAATTACGACCAGACATGATTCTGCTTTCAGGTGGTGTTGATGGGGGGACTGTATCACATGTTGTTGAACTTGCAGAAATATTAGAAGCTGCAAATCCTAAGCCAAGATTGGGAATAAATTACAAACTTCCTGTTATCTATGCAGGAAATATAAAAGCAACTGATGCTGTTTCCGAACGATTGGGTGAAATAACTGATTTTACCGCAGTGCCAAATATTAGACCAACTTTGGAAAAAGAAAACCTACAACCAAGCAGGGATAGAATACATGATTTGTTCATGGAACATGTTATGGCACAAGCTCCGGGGTATAAAAAATTAATGGACTGGGCAGATACTCCAATTATGCCAACACCTGGCGCTGTAGGTGAAATCATCCAAAAGATTGCTGAAATTGAAAAAATAAATGTAGTTGGTGTTGATATAGGTGGTGCAACAACAGATGTGTTTTCGGTGTTTGAAAATCAATTTAATCGAACAGTGAGTGCCAATTTAGGTATGAGCTATTCTGTGTGTAATGTGTTGGCTGAAGCTGGTCTGGAAAATGTTTTACGGTGGGTTCCTTTTGAAATTGATAACCAAGAATTAACCAATAGAATTTCAAATAAAATGATTCGCCCAACTACAATTCCCCAATCATTGGAAGCATTAAAAATTGAACAGGCAATTGCACGAGAAGCATTGCGACTATCCTTCAAACAACATAAAGAATTCGCTGTTAGTTTAAAAGGTGTGCAAAAAAAACGTACTATTTCTGATGCGTTTGAACAAACAGGATCAGGTGATACACTCGTAAATATGAAATCACTTGATTTAATTGTTGGTTCAGGGGGTGTATTATCCCATGCCCCACGAAGGCATCAAGCAGCACGTATGTTAATTGATTCTTTCTTGCCAGAAAGTATAACGCAAATTGCTGTGGATTCTATATTTATGATGCCTCAATTAGGAGTGCTTTCTACTGTGCATCCAAAAGCTGCTGTAGAAGTATTTGATAAAGATTGTTTAATTCGATTAGGAACGTGTATTGCCCCGATTGGACAAACGAAATCAGATAAACCTCTAATGCATTACGAAATTGAATCACCAAATGGAAAAATTGAAGGTGATTTGTTTCCGGGTGAGTTGAAATTGTTTGAAGCACCTTATGAAGCATTACATGCGACATTTGAACCAAGTAAGGGAATTGATATTGGAAATGGTGAAAATGAATCCATAAAAACTACAGTGTATGGTGGTGTAGTTGGGTTAATTTTAGATGGTAGAGGTAGGTCTCCTTTTATGATTTCTGATGATAATTCACAGAGAATTCAACAATTATCCACTTGGGCAGAGGCAACAAATGAATTTCCACAGGAGGATAAATAATGTCAAAATCATATTCTCCAGGATTAAAAATATTAGGGAATACACATTTAACTCGGTTACGACAGTTACCTTTAAAAGGTGAAGTGCATTTAAATGTTGGGGATGAAGTACAGTTTGATACCATTGTTGCTTCAACTAAAATCCCGGGTAATGTGCAAATGTTAAACATTGCTAATCAACTCAACGTTGAGCCAGAATCTGTACCAGAATGTATGCTGGTGGAACTAGATGAACCAATTTCCAAAGGTCAACTCCTTGCAGAAAGTAAGGGATTGTTTGGGTTGTTCAAAAGTCAGGTAAAATCCCCGATTGAAGGAACACTTGCGAATGTATCCAATATTACAGGTCAAGCAATTCTGTCTGAACCACCCATTCCAATTGAAGTCAATGCATACACTTCTGGTAAGGTGAAGGAAGTAATTCCCGAAGAAGGTGTAACAATTGAAACAAATTGTGTCTTGATTCAAGGCATTCTAGGTCTGGGTGGAGAAAATAGTGGTGAGATAGTTTCATTAGTTCAATCTCCAAGTGAAACCACGTCGGCAGATATGATTAATGAATCCCATATCGGGAAAATATTGATTTGTGGTGCGTATATTTCATTAGAAACATTTAAAAAAGCACAATCACTCAAAGTTGCAGGAATTGTAATTGGTGGTTTTGGGTACAATGATTTATCTAAAATTTTAGGATATTCTTTAGGTGTTGCCATTACCGGTTCAGAAAATTTAGGTACATCCATAATGATTACTGAAGGATTTGGGAATATTTCAATTGCTAAACGAACATTTGATTTATTAACGCAACATATAGGGCATTTTGGATCTATCAATGGTTCAACTCAAATTCGGGCAGGAGTAATTCGACCAGAAATATTAATTCCATTAGAGAAATCTGAAACTTCCAGTGTAGAGTTTAATGAAGATGATTTGATAATTTCTGAAGGTTCGCCTGTTCGAGTAGTAAGAGATCCATATTTTGGGGAGGTGGGCAAAGTGGTTGCATTACCTCCAGAGTTAACAAAAATGGAATCGGAAACAATGGTTAGGGTTGCAGAAGTAAAATTTCCGAATGGAGAGGTAAAAATTATACCTAGAGCAAACCTAGAAATGATTTTATCAGACAAGTAAATGGCTGAAGAAACTCAAATAATAACTCGTTTTGCGAAACGTATTGTAGACCATGGATTTTCGGTACCTGCAATATTTTTTCTTGAAATGAGCAAATATGCTTCTTTTATTGGAAGTCAAATATTGGTATTTTTCGGACCTATATTAACAGCATTTATTCGTAGTGATGGCTACTATGACTTGGCAAGATTGTTGGAAGAAAAAGAAAATGTTGAGTTTTTATTGAAAAAAATCGAAAGATTAGAAGCTGAGAAGAAGCAAATTAAAGCATTGGAGAAACAATGAATAAAAAGCAACTCATTTTGGCAGGTTTGTTTATTCTGTCAATTTTAATTTATTATTTTGGACATGGAAGTATATTTATCACAGGCAATGAACCTATGTTTGTTGCGGTAATTGGTGTTTCACTAATCTTCTTTTATTACATTGATAGAGCTCGAGCAGGTGAAGATATTTATTTACGACCAATTGCTGGATTAAAAGCAATGGAAGAAGCTGTAGGTAGATCGACTGAAATGGGTAAGTCTGTGTTGTTTGTTCCCGGTATTTCTGATTTAGACCAAGTTGAAACCGTCTCTGGCTTAGTTATTTTAGGGCATGTTGCTGAAATGACTGCACAATATGAAACAGGATTAAATGTACCTGTGTCAAAATCAATTGTCATGGAAGCTGGACGTGAATCATGTAAGGAAGCATATTTACGTGCAGGCAGACCAGACTTATATTTTGATGATATGGTACATTATTTGACAGATGACCAATTTGCCTATGCTGCTGGTGTAAATGGGATTATGGTTCGTGAAAAACCTGCTGCATGTTTTTATCAAGGTAAGTTTTATGCAGAATCACTAATTTTAGCTGAAACAGGGAACTCAATAGGGGCAATTCAAATTGCTGGAACTGGATCACCATCTCAAATTCCATTTTTTGTGACAGCATGTGATTACACTTTAATTGGAGAAGAGTTTTTTACTGCCAGCGCATATTTATCCAAAAAGCCAGACTTAATTGGAAGCATTAAAGGTCAAGATATTGTTAAGTTGTTATTGATGGTTTCAATAATTATAGTATTTGTATTAAATGGCTTCTTTCAGTTAAACTGGATTACATTTGATATAATTAAATTTTTAACTTCGCACTAAGGACAGATTATGTTATTAAAAAGACAATTACCTTTATTTATCATGATTTCAGTTGGTTTAGTGACTTTGTTTGGTCACTTTATAAACAATGAAACAATTCAAGATTTTGTAAATAATGATGCCACTCAGTGGTTCGATATCATTGCATCATTTGCAATATTTTTAGGGGCATTAAACTTGTTAAAACTTCAACTTCAAAAGATAACTCGAAAGCAAAATAATTGGCAATATAGTATTCTGGCTGTTTTAGGATTTTTCTTTGCTATTTTTGCTGGTTTCTTTTTTAGAGGAACTAATTTTGTAACAATTAACTCTTTTAATATTGGGCATATCACTCCAATTTCACAATTAATTGCAGACAAAATTGGTGATGATATAGTTTCTATTGAAACCAAATTGTTAGATTCGGAGGGTGCGTTTGAAATCCCATTTATTTTCAAACTTGAGAGTAGTGCGACAGAATTATCAGATGCATTGTCTGAATTTGGTGTAGTGAGTAGTGTGGACTCAAAACCTTGGGGATCACATTTGCAAACAAAGGGGTCATTATTTTACTGGATATTCACCCATATTTACACTCCGCTTTCTGCAACTATGTTTGCTTTACTTGCATTCTTTGTTGCTTCTGCATCATATAGAGCATTTAGAATCCGTAATTTTGAAGCCACCTTACTTTTACTGGCTGGGATTATCTTAATGCTAGGCAGGGTACCAGTGGGACAATTGATAAGTGGGTGGTTTATTGCATATTTAATTGTGTTGTTTTCGTCGATGGTATTGACGCCATTTATATCAAATAAGAAAATAGTGTTAGGAATAATACTTGTCGGGCTTGGATTAGTTACCGTTGCAGGATTTATGAATGGCTGGAATGTTGATCAACCAACATTTTTATATATCCCTATTATTCAAGAATGGATATTTAATGTACCCACTACAGCTGGTGCACGGGCTATTATGATTGGCATTGCTCTTGGTATTGTCGGAACATCATTTAGAATATTAATCGGAATTGAACGTTCCTTTTTGGGAGAATAATTATGGAAAAATTGAAAAATATTTTAATAAAATTAGGGTCTGTTGATAGGCGAGTGATATTTCTGCTAGTTGGTTTATCGGTTTTGATACCACTTATTAAACCCGTTAATATTCCAATTAGAGCTACAAAGCAATCGCAAGATACCTACAAAGCAATAGAAGCATTGGAAGATGGTTCAAATATCTTACTCTCTTTTGAATATGGTCCAAGCACAAAACCTGAAATTCACCCAATGGCAATTGCATTATTACGTCAACTCTTTAAGCATAATCATAAGATTTATGCAATGGCATTATGGCCAGATGGATTGTTTATGTCCACAGAAGCATTTGATCAAGTGGCAGAAGAAGAATTTCATTTAACGTACGGTGAGGACTATGTGAACTTAGGGTTTAGACCAGGAAATGAAGCTGTTGTTAAAGGGGTTGCAACGGATATTCATTCATTATTTTCTGTAGATACTCGTGGCACTAAAGTAAAAGATATTCCAATGATGAACGGAATCAACAATATTAAAGATTTTGATTTTGTTTTTAGTTTCTCTGCAGGGTATCCGGGTTCAAAAGAATGGGTTCAATTTGGGTGTGACCCTCATGATATACCAATGTCAACAGGGTGTACATCTATTCAGGTAACAGAAGTAATACCGTATGTGGAGAGTGGTCAAATTAGTGGAATTTTAGCAGGCATGCCGGGTGCTGCTGAATATGAAAAATTGGTTGGAAAAACAGGAAATGCAACAGGAATGATGGCTGCACAATCATTTGCACATGTTGTTATTGTACTTTTTATTATTTTTGGGAATATAACCTATTATATCCAACGAAAACGCAAAGGAAAGAATTAAGGGGATATTATGACTTTTGAATTATTTGGTGTATGGCTTACAGTACTTTTAACACTTGCTATTTTTAGCTATTTATATAATGATAATCCATTTTATAAAGCAGCAGAACATTTGTTTGTGGGTGTTTCAGCAGGATATTGGGTTGCTACATTCTTTTGGACGCAAGTACAACCTAATTTATTCGGAAGATTATGGCCAAAACTAGAAGATACAGACTATGGTATATTCATTACAGCATGGTATTATATTTATGATATTCTCGGTTTTATTACCTCTGGCTTTGGACTCATTGAACGGCATGTTTTTCCTGTAGGCGGAATTGCAGGACATTCTGATATTCGATTTATTTATATTATTCCATTTATTCTTGGGATATTTATGCTTCTTAGATTGTTTCCTAAAATTGGGTGGTTAGCACGTTGGGCAATTGCATATACAGTGGGAATGGCAGCTGGACTTAGATTTTATGGATTTTTAAATTCTGATATTATTGAGCAAGTAAAGTCAGCTACAATTAATTTTTCAGGGAGTGGCTTTGAAATATTTAATCAATTTATAGTTATTATTGGAACATTAACAGGACTATTATACTTTTTCTTCTCGAAAGAACATTCTGGTGTTGTTGGAAAGTTAAGTAAAGTTGGTATCTACTTTTTGATGATATCGTTTGGAGCATCATTTGGGTTTGCTGTAATGGGTCGTATTTCATTATTAATTGGTCGGTTTAACGATTTAATTGCTTTTAGTTCCTCCGAATATAATTATGCCACATTAGTTTTATTAGTTTTAATGGTAGTGTTACTAGCAATTTGGGCATTTACGAGTAAAAATGACACAAATGAAGAAGGTGTTTCTATAAATTAATGCAACTCAATGAGACAATATTAGATGTAAAAAACTTGAAAACATTTTTCCATACGGATGATGGTATTGCCAAAGCTGTGGATGATGTGAGTTTTTCTGTGAAAAAAGGAGAAACACTCGGAATAGTAGGAGAATCAGGATGTGGCAAGTCTGTTACTTCACTTTCTATTATGCGGTTAATTTCTGACCCTCCAGGTTTCTTTGCTGGCGGCGAGATTAGGTATAATGATGAAGATATTTTAAAAATCCCTGAATCAGAATTGCGTCATATCCGTGGAAACAAAATTTCCATGATATTTCAAGAGCCAATGACCTCTTTAAACCCTGTGTTTACAGTGGGAAATCAAATCATGGAAGCCATCCAATTACATCAAGGATTAGATGTTGCTGAAGCTGAACAAAAGGCAATTGAAATGTTACAATTAGTGGGAATTCCATCTCCTGAACAGCGGATACATGAATACCCTCATCAACTGTCAGGTGGAATGCGTCAACGGGTTATGATTGCAATGTCACTTTCATGTAATCCTGAAATACTTATTGCAGATGAACCAACCACTGCTTTAGATGTTACGATTCAAGCACAAATTCTTGAACTAATTAAGGATTTGCAGCGGGAATTAGGTCTGTCTGTAATTATGATTACTCATGATTTAGGAGTAATCGCTGAAGTTTGTAATCGGGTTATTGTAATGTATGCAGGTCAAATAGTCGAAGAAGGAAGCGTGAAAGAAATATTTCATAATCCTCAACATCCATATACGAAAGGGTTGTTGCAGTCGATTCCTAAAATTGGTGAAAATGAAAATGAGAATACATTGTACAATATAAAAGGTATAGTCCCGCCAGCTACAGATTACCCCTCAGGTTGTCATTTTGAACCTAGGTGTGATATTGCTAACAAAAATTGTAAACAAGAAAAACCTGTTCTTCAGAGTTTTATGGGAACACATAAAGTTAGGTGTTTTGAAATGGTAAAGTAACACTTTAAGTGTGTATGGTAATATATTATTAATAAAGGGTACATAGATGAATGAAATATTAAATAAGTTAGGAATAAAAGAAAATAATTATGGTGCTTGTATTGGTGCTGGAGATTGGTCAACCACAACTGATGCAGGCGTGTTGGAATCTTATAATCCAACAACAGGGAAGTTATTAGCAAAAGTATATCAATGTTCAGAAAGTGATTATGAAAAAGTAATTACCGATTCACAAAAAACATTTGAAGAATGGAGAATGGTTCCTGCACCAATCCGCGGACAACTTATTTTGGAAATGGCAAATGAGCTTAGAGCTCGTAAAGATGAGTTAGGTAGTTTAGTAGCACTTGAAATGGGAAAAATTAAAGCCGAAGGTGATGGTGAAGTTCAGGAAATGATAGATATTGCTGATTTTGCTGTTGGACTATCTCGGCAATTATATGGTTTAACCATGCATTCTGAACGACCTTTGCATAGAATGTATGAACAATATCATCCACTTGGAATTGTAGGAGTAATATCTGCGTTTAATTTCCCTGTAGCAGTATGGGCTTGGAATTCATTTTTAGCTGCTGTTTGCGGTGATATTACTGTTTGGAAACCATCGTCAAAAGTACCTTTGTGTGCAATTGCAGTTCAACATATTTGCAATGATGTTTTAGAGCGAAATGGATATACAGGAATCTTTAATTTAATTATTGGTCGTGGGGCTACAATTGGTGAAAGAATGATTAATGATACTCGCGTACCACTTATCTCAGCTACAGGTTCGACCAAAATGGGTAAACGAATTGGTGGAGTTGTAGGTGAAAGATTAGGTAAAACAATTTTAGAACTTGGTGGTAATAATGCTATAATTGTTGATGAATCTGCTGATATGAAAATGGTAATTCCTGCAATTGCATTTGGTGCAGTAGGTACAGCTGGACAACGGTGTACAAGTACACGCAGAATTATTGTACAAAAAAATATTTCAGATGATTTAGAAAGTAGATTAATCAATGCATATAAACAGGTAAAAATTGGTGATCCACTTGACCCAAATACGTTGATGGGGCCAGTAATTGATCAGTATGCTATTGTTGACTATTTAAAAGCTCTTGAAAGAGTAAAATCTGAAGGTGGTGAAATACTATATGGTGGAAATGTTTTAGAAAGAGATGGTTTCTTTATTGAACCTACAATTGTTAAAGCAAAAAACCATTTTGACATTGTTCAAGAGGAAACATTTGCACCAATTCTGTACATTATTGAGTATGATGATTTAAATGAAGCAATTAAATTGCATAATGGGGTACCTCAAGGATTATCATCATCTATGTTTACTTCTAATATGCAAGCGTCTGAAACTTTCTTATCTCATAAAGGAAGCGATTGCGGGATAGCAAATATTAATATTGGAACATCCGGTGCTGAAATTGGTGGAGCATTTGGGGGTGAAAAAGAAACAGGTGGTGGACGAGAATCTGGTTCGGATGCATGGAAAATTTATATGCGTCGACAAACTAACACTATGAACTGGAGTACAGAACTGCCTTTAGCACAAGGTATTACATTCGATATAGACTAATTAGGAGAAGAAATTAATGTCAGTACAAGCTGAAAAAGTAAGAGAAGTATTAGGGCGCAATATTTTAGCAGATGGGTTTGATCCGATTATGGATTTAAACAAATCACATGGTTCATGGTTGGTTGATGAAAGAAATGGAGACGAGTATTTAGATATGTTCTCTATGTTTGCTTCAGGAGCTGTTGGGTATAACCACCCTAAAATATTGGCTGTAAAAGATAAGCTAGCATTAGCTGGAATAAATAAACCCACACTTTCAGATGTATATAATCCATTATTTGCTGAATTTGTACAAACATTTGATGATATTGCTGTTCCTGATTATTTGAAACATGCATTTTTCATTGATGGTGGTGCATTAGCAGTAGAAAATGCATTAAAAATTGCATTTGACTGGAAAGTTCGCAAAAATTTGGAAGCAGGAAAAGGTGAAAAAGGAATGCAAGTTGTTCATTTTCATCAAGCATTTCATGGACGCTCAGGTTATACAACTTCGTTAACCAATACAACTGACCCAAGAAAAACAATGTATTTCCCACAATTTGATTGGCCACGGATTCATAATCCGAAAATGCGATTTCCTTTAACGGATGATGCATTAAAAGAAATAATTGCTTCAGAGGAAAAGTCAATTGCAGAATTTAAACAAGCAATTACTAATAATCCGGACGATATTGCATCTATCATTATGGAACCTATTCAGGGTGAAGGTGGTGATAACCAATTTAGAGATGAATATTTTGTTCAGTTACGGGAAATTTGTGATGAAAATGATATCATTTTTATTTTGGATGAAGTACAAACTGGAATTGGTATTACAGGTAAAATGTGGGCTCATGAACATTATTCTGTTAAACCTGATATCATTTCTTTTGGTAAGAAAACACAAGTATGTGGAGCTTTAGCTGGTCCACGAATTGATGAAGTTGAGAAAAATGTGTTTAATGAATCAAGTCGAATTAATTCTACCTTTGGTGGAAATTTGGTTGATATGGTTCGTTTCCAAACTACATTAGAAATTATCCGAGATGAAAACCTTGTTCAAAATGCTGAAAAAGTGGGTAATTATCTAATTGGAAAATTAGAAGAGTTGGCAGTTGAATTCCCTGCTTATGTAACGAATCCAAGAGGTAAAGGATTATTTTCTGCATTTGATTTACCTTCTCAAACTGAGCGTGATGAGGTATGGGGTAGACTCATGGATGAGAAACTGTTAATCTTGATTAGTGGTGATAAATCCATTCGGTTTAGACCACACCTTAATGTAAGTACTGAAGAGATTGATTTGACAATTGATATTATTCGTAAAGCTGTGAGAAATACCTTAAAATAATGGCTGGTATTCTCTATGTTGTTGCTACTCCAATTGGAAATTTAGGAGACATTACACATAGGGCGGCAAGTGTTTTGAGGTCTGTAGATTTCATTGCAGCTGAAGATACAAGAATCAGTGGAAAGTTATTGAACCATTTAGATATTTCAACGAAAATGATTGCATATCATGATAAAAATGAAAAAACTAAATCGGATACAATAATTGAACAGCTTCTTAGTGGTTGTGATGTGGCGCAAATTTCTGATGCAGGGACACCAAGTATAAGTGACCCAGGGTATAGGTTAGTAAATGGAGCACTTAATAATGGAATTAAAGTTGTATCGGTTCCAGGTGCTTCATCTATTACATCGGCATTGTCAATTAGCGGTTTGCCAACAGACCAATTCTTTTTTGAGGGTTTTTTGCCAAAGAAAAAGGGTCGTAAAACACGGTTTGAATTATTGGCAACAATACCAGGTACTATTGTGGTGTTTGAATCTCCATTTCGTGTAAAAAGAACGTTAAATGAAATTTTTGAATATTTTGGAGATAGGTCAATATCTATTTGCCGTGAAATTACCAAAATGTATGAAGAAGTTTGGCTTGGAAATGTGTCCGAAGCAATTCAGATGTATGCTGAGAAAATACCCAAAGGAGAATTTGTAATTTTAATTGCAAAAGAAGGATATTCTCATAAATGAGATTTAAAAATAAGTTAATTACTTTTGAAGGAATAGATGGCTCAGGTAAGTCAACCCAAATTCAATTATTGGAATCCTATTTTGAGAAATGTGGGTTTCCATTTATTAGTGTTCGCGAACCGGGGAGTACCAAAGTTTCTGAAAAAATTCGAGACATTTTGCTCAATAAATCCAATATTGAACTATCATCTGTTGCTGAGAGTTTGTTATTTTTATCAGCTAGAGCGCAACTTGTTGATGAAGAGATTAAACCAGCTTTAACCGATGGTAAATTTGTAATTTGTGATAGGTATGTAGATAGCACAATTGCATATCAGGGATATGGTAGAGGGTTAGATATTCATGGACTTTTTGAACTAAATTCTTTTGCTACGAGTTATCTTGTACCAGAAATAACATTTATAGTAGATATTGATGAAAACATCTCGCGAATTCGGACGGGTGGCGAAAACGATAGGATGGAAGCAGAAGGGTTGGAATTTCTATCTCGCGTACGTGATGGTTATCATGAACTTGCTAAAAAAGATGATAATAGATACAAATTAATAGATGGAGTTGGTTCTATTGAGTCAGTCCAGAAACAGGTTTTAGAAATAATTAAAGATCGATTTGAAGGGGAAGAATGAAACTTTTTAGAATTTTGATAATGTTTACCATTGCTATAATTGTGGTGTTTGCGCAATCTAAAAAAGAGAGTAGCAGAAAAAACTCTAATAAAATTGAATTCAGTAATAATCAAGATACAGAAGCATATTTAGAAATGTTTGAAGAATCATTCAAAAAGTTAAGTGCTGCGTATGTTGATTCAGTTAATGAATCAGAAATCATCAAAGAGGGTATTAAAGGGTTGATGAAAAAACTAGATCCTTATACTCGATTTGTGAGTGGAAGTAGTAAAGACCGATTGGATATGCTAAGGACAGGCAAATATGGTGGAGTTGGAATTCAAATTGGACTAAGACGTGATACCTTAACTGTTTTAGCCCCAATGGAAGATAGCCCAGCTTATTCTGAAGGGATTCATGCTGGAGATCAAATCCTCTCTATTGATTCAACTTTGACAGAAAAAATGAAATTAAAAGAAGCATCATCGTTAATTAAAGGCGAGTTAGGGTCAGTTGTAACATTACATGTTTTTAGACCATCTACATTTGAAAGAATGAGTTTTGAGTTAACACGTTCAAATATTACTGTCAAACATATTCCATATTGGGGGGTAGATGAAAATGGAATTGGATATATTCGTATTACAAAGTTTTCAAAAAATACTGCCAAAGATTTTAATAAAGCATTAAATGAATTAAAACGACTTGAAATGAAAGGATTGGTTATTGACCTACGTGGGAATTCTGGTGGACTATTGAGTAATGCAATAAGCATCCTAGATAATTTAACTGATAGGGGTAGCCCTCTTTTATCAACTCGCGGCAAAATTGATAGGTCAAACAAATCGTATAATTCTCGTAGAAGAATGTCAGTTTCACCTGATTTACCAATTGCAGTACTTATTAATAAAAGTTCTGCATCTGCCAGTGAAATTGTTGCAGGTGTTTTGCAGGATCTTGATAGGGCTGTAATTGTTGGTCAAAAATCATTTGGTAAAGGGCTTGTGCAAAGCATGTTCAACTTAAATGATACTACAACACTCAAAATTACAACTGCAAAATATTACACTCCATCAGGTAGGTTGATTCAAAAAGAAGATTATTTAGATAATGGTTTCTTAACAGATGGTTTAGACAAACATGACTCGCTTTTTGTCACCCGTGGAGGAAGAACTGTAAAAGGTGGTGGGGGGATAACTCCTGATTTTACAACAGAACCCAATAAATTTCCACCATATATTCAAGGGTTATGGAAAGATGGTGTATTTTTAACATTTGCTGCAACGTATGCACCCACCAATAATATTCAAGCACCTGTTGCAATAACCGAAAAGATTTTAAGAGACTTTAAGAAATTCCTGAAGGATTATGAAATAGACTATAAATTGCCTGGAGAGAAAGCCTTAGTTTCAATGAAAAAACAAATGGGCAAGGATGAAGAATTAAAAGAAAAGAAAAAAAATCCTTTAGAATATTTACTTTTTTGGAATAAACCCAAATCTAAATTAGAAAAATTAACAAAACGACTCGATACATTTTTTACAAAAGAACGTGCAAATCAATATGATTTACCAGAAAATAGAAAATGGATAATCAATGGGCTAGAGCGTGAGTTTTCTCGAGTAGTTTCGGGAGAACAAGAGCGTATTAAAGTGAGTTTGAATATTGATTCAGAATATTCGAAAGCAGTCGAAATATTAACAGATTTGAATCAATATTATGATGTGTTTGAACCAGAAGTTGAATCAACAAATTCTGCCGAAGAAGAGAACTCCTCTGAATAAAGTTTTAGATTTTGGCATGTTTCACCTATGTGGAGTTTATTGACTGTGTCGATTATGAATTGACATAGTCATTACAATCCAAAAGAAAGTCCGAAGACTGTATTGACAAAATAGCTGAAATTATTTGCCACTGGAGAGAAACTAATTTGTATCAATTGGGAACTCGTAATAATTACTCACAAATTACAATAGTGTAAACAAGATCAGTACAAGTGTTACACCCCTCCTGAATAAATTCTATGTTTACAATAAAATAATTCTTTAAATTTCTTGGCTATATTCATGCATTATTTTGAATATTGGTCGGTTAGCTCAGTTGGTTAGAGCGCTACGTTGACATCGTAGAGGTCACTGGTTCGACTCCAGTATCGACTACTTATGGAACAAATTCATGTTACATTGCCGGATAATTCAGTTAAATGTGTGGACATTGGAACAACATGTGGTGATATTGCCTTATCAATTGGCGAGGGGTTGTTGCGTGCTTCAGTTGCTGGTAAAGTCGATGGGAATCTAGTTGATTTAAGAGCACCAATTACACAAGATTCAAATATCGAACTAATTACCAATAAAAGTGAAGAAGCACATGATATTTTACTTCATAGTACTGCTCATTTGTTAGCACAAGCGATAAAGGAATTATTTCCAGAAGCAAAAATTGCAATTGGTCCATCTATTGAAGAACGGTTTTATTATGATATTGATGTTGAAGATAGTATTAATGAAGATGTCCTTGCTAAGCTAGAGCAGAAAATGAAGGAACTTGCTAAAGCTAGTTTTCCTATTGAGCGTGTTGAATTAGATCATAATTCTGCCTTATCTATATTTGAAGAAATGAATGAGTCATATAAAGTAGAAATTATTTCAGATATTGATGATAATGAAACATTATCTGCCTATAAACAAGGTGATTTTATCGATTTATGCAGGGGACCTCATTTACCCTCAACCAATAAAATGAAATATTTTAAATTGCTGGGAAGTGCGGGTGCTTATTGGCGAGGTGATGAAACCAATAAAATGCTCCAACGAATTTATGGTACAGCATGGTTTTCAAAAGATGATTTAAAAGATTATTTATTTCGTGTAGAAGAAGCTAAAAAACGAGATCATCGAAAATTAGGTAAAGAACTTAGTATATTTGCATTCGACGATGAAGTAGGTCCCGGACTTCCATTGTGGCTGCCTAATGGTGCAGTAATGGTTGAAGAATTAGAGAGCTTAGCAAAAACAACTGAAGAGGAAGCTGGTTATTTTCGTGTTCGAACTCCTCACATAACGAAGGGGACTCTGTATGAACGATCCGGGCATTTAGATCATTACAAGGATAGCATGTACCCAGCAATGGATGTGGATGGCACAGAATATTATGTAAAACCCATGAATTGTCCACACCATCATAAAATATTTGATGCTGAACCTAAGAGTTATCGTGACTTACCATATCGATTGGCAGAATATGGAACATGTTACCGATATGAAAAGTCGGGGCAATTATTCGGCTTAATGCGTGTACGGAGCATGCAAATGAACGATGCTCATATATATTGCACAAATGCGCAATTTAAAGATGAATTTCTTGATGTGTGTAAAATGTACTTGAAATATTTTGAAATATTTGGAATTGAAAAGTATCAAATGAGACTTAGTTTGCATAACCCCGCTGATTTAAGGGGTAAGTATGTAGATGAGCCAGAACTTTGGTTGCAAACGGAGCAAGCTGTTCGTGAAACATTAATTGAAGGTGATATTAATTTTGTTGAGATTCCAGGTGAGGCAGCATTTTATGGTCCTAAAATTGATGTACAAGTTTGGAGTGCAATTGGAAGGGAATTTACCTTGGCTACTAATCAAGTTGATTTCGCAATTCCATCTAAATTTGATTTGACCTATATAGATGAACATGGAAAAGAAGAAACTCCTTTGTGCATCCATCGTGCACCATTAGGAACGCATGAACGATTCATTGGTTTTTTGATTGAACATTTTGGAGGAGATTTTCCATTATGGTTATCCCCCGAACAAGTAGTAATTTTACCCGTGTCAGATAAGTACTATAATTATGCATTGAAAGTACAATCTGAATTGCGTAAGGCAAAAGTTCGTACTCGTATTGATTCACGAAGCGAAAAAATTGGAGCTAAAATACGCGATGCTGAATTGAAGAAGATTCCTATTATGTTAATAGTAGGTGAAAGAGAAGAAGCTTCAAATACTGCATCGGTTCGTAGAAGATTTCAAGGTGATTTAGGAAGTATTGAAGTTAACACTTTAGTTGCTAATTTAAACGATGAAATTATAAACAGAAAAAGGGGTGACACTCATAGCAAGTAGACGTAATAATCAAGATGATACTCGGATTAATTCATTTATTAAATCGCCCGAAGTACGCTTGATTACTGAAAAAGGAGAGCAATTTGGCATAGTCAGTATTTCAAGAGCTCTAAATATGGCTGAAAGTGCTGGTTTAGACTTGGTTGAAATTGCTGAAAATTCAAAACCTCCTGTATGTAAAATCCTTGATTACGGTAAATACCGTTATGAAAAGGAAAAACAGAAAAAAATTAATAAGAAGAAACAGCATATTATTCAGGTTAAGGAAATTCGGTTACGACCTAATACCGGAGATCATGACCTAATAACAAAACTTACCAAGGCACAGAAATTTTTGGCCAATGGTGATAAACTTAAAATTACTGTCATGTTTAGAGGGAGAGAGATGGCAAGGCAACAAGCCGGTCACGAACTCATACGACGTGTAGTAGATATCTTGGAAGAAGTTGCCAAGGTAGATAAAGCGGCGAACCTAGAGGGTCGCCGAATGTCAGTTATACTCAGCCCTAGATAAGGAGAATAAGAATGCCTAAGATGAAAACAAAAAGAAGCGCAGCAAAGCGTTTTAGAGTAACTGGCTCAGGGAAGATCGCTTATAATAAGTGTGGTAATAGACATCTATCCACTAAAAAAAGTTCAAAACGGAAAAGGCGTCTCCGTAAGGACACATGTATTTCAAAACACATGTCAAAGCGAACTAAAATAATGATTCAAGCATAGAAAGGAGTGAGTCATGCCCAGAGCAAACAGTTCAGTACCAAGACATAGACGACATCGAAAATTAATTAAGCAAGCTAAAGGTTACTTTGGTACGCGTAAATCAAATTTTAGAACAGCAAAAGATGCTGTACAAAAAGGTTTACAATATGCTTATCGAGATCGGCGTCAAAATAAACGAAATTTCCGAAGATTATGGATTATTCGTATCAATGCAGCAGTACGATTGCATGGAATGACATATTCGCGTTTTATTGCAGCTTTAAAAAGTAAGAATATCGATTTAAATCGAAAAACTCTTGCTCATATGGCTGTGCATGATCCGGAAGGATTTGCGAATATTGTAAAATCTGTTAGTTGATAGACATTCGTGTCATTGTTTCAACAAATAGATGAAATAAAGGGACAATTTCAGACCGAGCTGAAATCGCTTGAATCATCTTCAGAAAATTACGAACAGATAAAAAATAAATATCTTGGACGTAAAGGTCTAATTGCAGGTTTATTTTCCCAAATGGGTAAAGTAAGTGCAGAAGACAGACCAAAGATGGGGCAGGCATTGAATGAGTTAAAGTCTGAATGTACCCAATTGTTAGAAAATGTTGTAGCTGGCTCGGATAATTCATCTGAGTCAGTTACAATTGATTTTGACTCAACCTTACCTGGAAATCCCATTAGTCAAGGTAGCGTTCATCCTCTAACATTAGTATTAAATGAAATTCAAGATATATTTAAAAAAATTGGTTTTTCAATAGCGTATGGTCCAGAGATTGATACTGATTTCTATAATTTTGAAGCATTAAATATTCCCAAACATCACCCTGCTAGAGATATGCAGGACACCTTTTATATTTCTGATGAAGTAATGTTGAGAACACATACATCAGGAAGTCAAATCCACTTCATGAAAGAACATAATCCCCCCGTTCGCATTATTGCTCCAGGACGTGTATATAGAAACGAAGATATTAGTGTTAGATCATATTGCTTGTTCCACCAAATAGAAGGGCTATACGTAGATAAACATGTCACCTTTGCAGATTTGAAAGGAACCCTTAACTATTTTGCTAAACAGCTATACGGTGAGAATGTCAAAACTCGATTCCGTCCAAGTTTTTTTCCATTTACCGAACCAAGTGCAGAAATGGATGTGTCTTGTATATTCTGTAATGGAAATGGGTGCAATATCTGTAAATATGCTGGTTGGTTAGAAATTCTAGGTTGTGGCATGGTTGATCCCGAAGTGTTTAAATCTGTCGATTACGATACAAATGTGTGGAAGGGTTATGCTTTTGGATTGGGAATTGAACGTATAGCAATGCTGAAATATGGTGTTAAAGATATTCGCATGTTTTTCGAGGGAGACACTCGTTTTTTGAGGCAATTTTAATGAAAATATCTTTAAAATGGATTAATGATTTTATAAAAACCAAATTATCAACTGATGAACTTGAAGTTGGCTTAACTGACCTTGGTTTGGAATGTACAAAAGAAGAAATTGGTAAAAGTTTTACAAATGTAGTTTTGGGTAAAGTAGAAACCTGTAAACCACATCCAGATTCTGATCATCTATCAGTATGTGAAGTAAATATTGGTGATGAAGAACTGTCTACAATTGTTTGTGGTGCACCTAATGTAAAAGCAGATATTTTAGTACCAGTTGCAAAAGTTGGAGCAACTTTAGATAATGGTAGTTTCAAAATAAAAAAAGCAAAACTTCGGGGTGTTAAATCTCACGGAATGATTTGTTCGGGGAAAGAATTACAGTTAAATTCTGACCATGATGGGATATTAATTATTGATTCTGAAAAAAATATTGGTTCACCCATTGATGATGTAATTAAAACCGAATCTGATACAATATTTGAAATTGATTTAACTCCAAATCGTGGTGATTGTTTAAGTCACTTAGGAGTTGCTCGTGAAGTAGGAATCTTAGAAAAACAATCAATTCAAACTCGTTCAGTATCCATTACAGAAAATTCAGAGTCAATTACTAATTTAGTTTCAATAAATATTGAATCAGATGCTTGCTATAGATATGCTTCACGTGTTGTAAAGAATGTAGAAATAGGACCATCTCCAAATTGGTTAGTAAAACGATTAAATGCAATTGGACAAAAAAGTATCAACAATGTTGTAGATGTAGCCAATTATGTTCTCCATGATTCCGGTCACCCAATGCATACATTTGATTTAGATACTCTTGTAGATAAAACGATTAATGTTCGATTCGCAGAAGATAAAGAAAAATTCACAACTCTTGATGGTGTTAAGCGAGAACTAAGAGATTACCACTTGTTAATTTGTGATGGGCAAAAACCTATTGCTCTAGCCGGAATGATGGGTGGAGAGAATAGTGAAGTAACCAAAGAAACAACCAATATATTAATTGAATCTGCTTATTTTGAACCTACTGTAGTTAGAAAAGGTGCTAAGAAATTAGACCTTTCAACGGAAGCCTCAAAACGGTTTGAGCGAGATACAGATATTGAAAATATTATTCCAGCATTAGACCAATTAGCATCATTGATTCAAGAAGTTGCAGGTGGTGAAATTGTTGGAGGTGTAATTGATAATTATCCAAAACAAAAAATAGAGAATTCAATTGCTTTTTCATTGGAGAAATGCAACGAATTTCTCGGTACAGATTTAAGTAAATTAGATGTATCTGAAATTTTTAATTCATTAGATATTGCTTACAAAAATACAGAAGATGAATTTACCTGTAATATTCCGACATTTAGAAATGATTTAGAACGTGAAGTTGACTTATTTGAAGAAGTTGCAAGAGTATTTGGTTATAATAATATTCCTGACTCTCTTCAGTTTTCTGGGTCATATTCTGCTTTTGTGCAAGATACTCAAATCTTAGATTGCAAAATTAGAGAATATCTTGCAAATAGAGGGTTTCATGAACATTATTCAAATAGTTTGAATAGTGAGTCAGAAGTATCTCATTTCACTGAAATTGCATCGATTCCAATTGCAAATCCATTAAATCGTGAGATGGCATTTATGAGAAATTCTTTGTTTCCAGGAATGTTAAAAGCAATTTCATTTAATGAAAAAAGAAATCAAAAAAATATTCAATTGTTTGAAATTGGTGCAATTCACCAACAAGATGATAAATCAGAAACAAAAACAAGTGAATCATTTAATTTGGGATTAGTTTGGTTTGGCGAATCTCAAATGCATTGGAAAAAGACAAAAGAAAATGTGGAATTTTTCAAAGTAAAAGGAGAATTGGAATCGTTATGTAATTTTTTGAACATTCCTAAAATAAGATTTGTAGAAAACACATCTATGGGATTTAGTTACTCAGTAGAAATATTTTCCCGAAAAACATATTTAGGTAGGTTTGGTTTAATCCATGAGAAACAAAATAAAAACTATGATATTAAACGGGATGTTTTTGCTTGTGAGTTAAATTTGGAGACCTTACGAGATATATCTCAAAATTCAAAATTTATATTTAGAGAACCAGTACCTTTCCCATCAGCTTCACGTGATATTGCTCTGCTTGTTGATAAAACTATCTCTGTTGAAAAACTACAAAGAACCATTAAAAATGTTGGTGGTGAGTTACTCATTGATTCTACAATTTTTGATCTATATGAAGGTAACAAAATTAATTCCAATAAGAAAAGCATAGCATTTTCATTAACATTTCAAGCAAAAGATAAAACGTTAAATGATTCAACAATTGATTCTATAATGCAAAAAATATTAGATAAACTATCCAAAGAACATCAATCAATCCAACGATAAGGGGTATAAAATGACAGATGCAATGAAAGTAGTAAAAGTAAATATTTTTGGACAAGATTATAATATAAAAACAACAGCTGACCCTAAATATATCGAAGAGGTTGCTGAATACATTGATCAAAGAATGCAGGAAGTCAAAGAAAGTGGTGTTGATGCAACATCGCAACAATTAAGGATTGCAGTTTTAGCAAGTATGAATATTACCGATGAACTATTCCAACATAAGCAAAATAAAAACATCCTTATTGATAAAGTTGAAGCTCGTACTTTAGCAATTTCAGAATTTATTGAAGCAGAAATAAGTAAGATTGAAACAGAGAATAAATAATGCTAGTGGATGCCGACACAAAATTATTACGGGGTAAACCTGTTGCTGAAGCAATTAAGGAAAAGTTAGCTAAAACTGTTGAAAATTTAGCAAAGCAAAATATTATTCCGGGACTTGCTGCAATTTTAGTAGGAGATGACCCAGCTTCTCAGGTTTATGTGCGTAATAAAGGACGTGCATTTGAAAAACTAAACTGCCATAGTAAAACATTTCGTTTAACTGAAGATACTTCAGAAACTGAGTTATTAGATTTGATTTCTTCTCTCAATAATGATGAAAAATATCATGGCGTATTAGTTCAATTACCCTTACCTAAGCATTTAGATTCCAAAAAAATATTAAACCATGTATCACCATCAAAAGATGTGGATGGATTTCATCCTGTGAATTTAGGCCATTTATTAGAAGGTAGTCCGCAATTTATCCCATGTACACCCAATGGGTGTTTAGAAATATTGAAGCACTACGATATCCCAGTTGCACGAAGACATGCCGTAATAGTTGGACGAAGTAATATTGTTGGTAAACCTATGTTTGCTTTATTGGCTCAAAAATTTGAAATGGGAAATGCAACTGTTACTATTTGCCATACAGGAACTCCAGATATTGCTTATCACACTAAACAAGCCGATATCATAATTGCAGCAACAGGTATGCCTGAATTAATTACAGGTGATATGATAAAACCTGGTGCAGATATTATTGATGTTGGTATCAATAGGGTTGATGATGATTCCGAAAAAGGATATCATTTAGTGGGCGATGTTCATCGTGAGAGTGTAATGGATGTTGCAAATTCACTAACTCCTGTTCCAGGTGGGGTTGGACCTATGACAATTACAATGTTATTGGTTAATACAATTATTTCAGCACAACGGACACTTTGAACTTCCTACATTTTATCGGACACCCTAAGAGAGGTAAATTACCAATCAAG
>CAYNTS010000005.1:0-57965 GCA_964400495.1 uncultured bacterium
AAAATAAGTGGAACTTGGGGATTTGCCCATGCAAAAGTATGTCCAGGAGAAATTAATCCAGCATTTTTGAAACTTGTTTCTAAGCCAACACCACTTTGTCTGTCAAATACTGAAACCTCGTAACCAAGTTTTGATAGTTCAAATGCAGTGGAAACACCGATTACACCAGCTCCTAAAATTGCAATTTTCATAATATAGTATTTTTCATATAGTTAGAATTTACATATTTTGCTCCAATATAATTTCGTTAATTTTTAATATTTTAGACATAATACATAAATTATATTATCAAAATGCTGTAAATTTTAGACCCGTCGTGGATGAAGTTTTAAGTAAAATAATGGCAAAAAGGTATTTTAATGGTAAAATGGGATAAAACTACATTTATAAAATGTGCAAAAGAAAATTGCGAACCAAGAATTTCAAATATTGTCTTAGATTTGATTCGATTTGCTGAAACTGACGCCGATGTTGTCGCTTGGGGTAGAGGTGAGGGCTATGGAACAATGTCATTTAAATGCAAATCAGATGATTATGGTGTCCTCCCAATTTTTCACCTTACAACCAATGGACAACTTAAATTTCAACTTAATTTTCTTCGTGGAAAAATAAGAAAAAAAGAAATAATTCGTGATTATCAGTTAAAATTAGAATCTAATTTTATGATGGATTTTGATGAAGATGATTATCCATCTGATGTTTTTCATAGTTTGGATGATTTATTTTGCATTAAATCAGAGGTTGATAAGTTTATGCAAACAATAAAAGGTGTTTCTGACAGACTTCACCAATAAAATTTAGTTCAATCAATAAAAAAAGACCCTAGTGAATACTGGGGTTTTTGTTATCCAGATTAAAATAGAGTAAATACTCTAAATAATGATTGTTTTATTAGAGTATATGCTCTAAATTAAAATATGGATATTAAAGAAAAAATATTAGATACATCTAGAAAACTATTCAACAAACATGGTTCTAATAAAATCACCACAAACCATATTGCTAAAAAGTTAAGTATCAGTCCAGGAAACCTATATTATCATTTTTCGAATAAAGAAGAAATTATTTTTCAATTAGGTGAACAAATGATAGTTGAGCTTTATGAAATTACAAATATAAAATTAACTGAAATTGAATTCTCAATTGAAGAGTTAGTATTAATTTTTAGAAAAAAATTCCAAGTCCAAAACAAATACTCATTTTTGTTTGCAGAAATTATTATAATAATAAATAATGATTTTAATTTTGAAAAAAGGTTTAAGCAAGTACGGATAGAATGGTTAAACTATTTTAAATCTGTTATCAATGATTTAAAAAGAATTAAGATTATAAAAAATATTAATGAAGTTGAGGAGAATACTCTTATTGAAGTTTTATGGATGATTCAAAATCTTTGGGGTACATACTCCAAAATTGAGGGAAAAAGATTAGATAGGAATAGAATTAATGAAGGAATTTTACTCCTTATGAACATCTCAACGCCATATTTGACACAAATAGGTAAAGTATTGAAAAATAAAATTTATAGAGCTATCATTGAGGATATTGATGAAAAATAAGTTAAATATATTTTTATTATTAATTAGTTTAAGGGTTATATTTTCTCAAAACATGGGTTTAATTCGTGGTACGGTAATAGATGCAGAATCAACACAACCATTAATTGGTGTGAATGTATTTATTGAGGAAACTAATCTTGGGGATGCAACTGATGTTGATGGTTTTTTTCAAATTGAAGATATACCTGTTGGAACACGTCATATCCATTTTCAAATGATTGGATATGAACCAAGACAAATCCTAAATATTTTAGTATCTCAAGCCCGACCAATTGAATTAGAAATCAAATTATCTCCAAAACCAATTGAGATTGGTGCTGTTGAAGTTCAAGGGAAAACGTTCAGCAAATCTTCAGGGGCAACTTTGAGTACGTTTAATGTTGATCAAGCAGAACTTAGAAGCGACCCAGTTGGAGTTTACGATGTTCAACAGATGATGCAAAATTTACCTTCTGTTTCAAATGCATCAAATGATCAAGAGAATGAAATAATTAGTAGAGGTGGAATGCCAGGTGAAAATCTTTTCTTAATGGATAGAATAGAAATTCCAAATCCTAATCATTTTGGTTTAGATGGTTCTGGTGGTGGACCAATAAATATGATTAATCCATTATTTGTTCGTGAAATAGAATTTACTCCGGGAGTATTTTCAGCAAAGTATGGTGATAAAGCAAGCAGTGTAATGGATATTGTGTTACGCAATGGTTCACGTAAATCATTTGAATACGATTTCAATTTAAATATGGCAGGTGCTGGAATGAATATTGAAGGTCCAATTGATGAAGGAAGGGGTTCATTTATTGCCAGTTCAAATTGGAGTTACTTAGAATACGTAATGCAAAGTACAGGAATGACAGCAATACCAAGTTACAATAATCATCAAGCAAAAATAATATATGATATCGATAATAATAATCAACTTTCGTTAAACATTCTTGCGGGATTTGATGCTATTCATATTAAGGATGAAAATAAAGTAGTTAGTAAGGGGGTAGAATCTGTAAATCATAATGGACATACTATTTTAGGTGGAGTAAATTTTAGAACAATATTTGGAAAAACAGGATATAGAAATATTACATTTTCTAGCGTTTTACAAGAAAAACATGCATTTGTTTACGATTTTCCAAATGAAAATGATTCATTAGCTACACGTGATAATATACTTCTTGAAACTACTTTCAAATCAGATTGGGTGTTTAATTTTGATTGGGGACAGTTGTTAACTGGAGCATCTGCTAAATTATCAAAAACAGATTATGATGAATGGGCTGAAGCAGATACAACATTTATTTATGATACAACATCAACATTTTGGAATGGTGGTGAAGGGTTTTGGGATTTTCCTGAAGGAATTGTAGAACCTTCTGTTGACACAATACTGTTTTTTCAAGATGAAGATTGGAAATTTAAAACAAAAGATAAATCCATTAAACTGTCAAATTATATTCAAATGCATATTCCTGTTGGTGAAAAATCGAAAGTTTCAGTAGGACTTAGGTTAGATTATTTTGATGTTACTGATGAACTTGTTTTTTCACCACGATTTAATTGGGAGTCCAAATTAAATTCAGTTACTACAATTCATGGAGGGTTAGGTCGTCATTATCAGTATCCAGAATTTTTCATGTTATTTGGTGATTCTCAAGGAAGAAATAAGTCAATGAGAGCTAAATTTACAAATCAATTAGTTTTTGGTGTAGAACACTTTTTTGCTTATGATTTTAAGGGTTCAATTGAAACATTTTACAAAGAATATGAAAATATACCTACAAAATATTGTTGGAATAATATTTCTGAAGAAAGCAATTGTGAATTAGACCATTTATCACATTGGGAAACAGATGGTGTAGCACGAAGCTATGGAGTTGAATTTTTTTTACAGAAAAAACTAACTAATAATTGGCATAGTTTAATGAGTTATACATGGAGTAAAAGCCAAGGGAAAGATATTCGTAATATTTTCACAGAAATTGCATCAAATAATGATGAATCTACAGAAAATGATTGGTATGATTGGGATTTTGATTTTGAACATCAACTAACTATTGTAGCTGGTTGGAAATCCCGTTTATGGGAAAAACAATGGTATAGAGATATTCGTGATAAGTGGTGGTTAAGTGCGTTAGGACCGTTAAATCCTCTAGCAGATGAAATAGAACTTACTGTTAGATATGTTTACATGGGAGGACGTCCATTTACAGAAAAAACGTATAAACCAACTTTATATTCATGGGAAATTAATGATGATATTCCATGGAATGGACAACGATATTCCCCATATCAACGCTTTGATGTAATGTTTTTACAGAGATATCATTTTGAGAAATTTAACATTGTTACTTATATTGATTTTATCAATGTTTTTAATAGAGATAATATTTGGGATTGGTCATATAACAATGATGGTACAAAAATGAAAGTATATCAATATAAAACAATGCCCATTGGTGGTATAACGGTTGAGTTTTAGAAAAAACACCCATTTAAAAAAATATTATATTTTGTGATGAGTTCGTTTTGATATAATCCAAAGTGTATTGCAAATTACCCGTTGGTATAATGACTAATATTTGCACACATACTACTAATAAATTTCAAAATAGAATATTATATCTTCTATTTGGGATTCTTTCATCATTTATTTCTGCATCTTCACCTGGTGATATTGTTTTTACAGAATTTTTTGCTCGGTCAAACGGTGAAGTCCCTGATTATATTGAAATTTACAATACTACTGAAAACGAAATTAATCTGCAAAATTGGACCCTTAATGTTGTTAACCCCCAACTTCTTCAAACTTCTTTTTCAATCCCTGCAAAATCGTATGCATTTTTCATTGGTGAGTTTGGATATTTCTCAGATTCTGATGGTCTTGTTTATTTGCCAGAAAATGACCCTCGAAGGGATGAATCTCACGATGATTACATTGAGGGATTTGAATCAGCAGAAGTTCTAGAAAATGCTTATTGGTTAAATTTTTCAAACTTAAGCCATGCGTCGGCGATTGTTGAATTACGAGATAATATTAATCAAGTAATCGATAGAATCGAATACGTAGGAGCAAATGATGAAGATTGTGCTGATTTTTGTACAGAACAAGGTTATTCAACTGAATTTAAATTGGATCCAGACTTAGAAAATATTATGGATCAAAATAATGATGGATTAAACTGGGGAATTAGTCAACATCAAGCAGATATCTTAATTAATAGTTCTCCACTGATAGATGGAGAAGGTGAACAAGAATTTGGGTCACCTGGTTATGCAAACCATACACCCATTAATTTGGATATAATGAATGGTTACGAGGATGGATTTACAATTATATGGGCAAATGCATATCCTGAAGCTAACATAGAAGAATTCAAAGTGTATCGAAATGGAACTCAAATTGAATCGTTAAATAGTTCTCAATTACAATATACTGACACTGGTTTGATAAACAATATTCTATATGAATATGCAGTTACAGCACAAAACACAGAAGAATCTGCACTTTCAAATTCTATATACTTATCAATTCCAACTTCAATTGCTGGTAATGATATTCAAGTCAATATAACTCACGATGGCGACCCACTAACGATTACTTCTGATATTTATTCTTTAGATGGAAGTGCAAGTTTCGATTTAGATGGCAATGCATTAACATTTGAGTGGAAGTATGATGATATTTCAATTGGAAATACTTCCAATTATTTTGGCACACTCGAGGGTGCTGGTAACCACACAATTGTGTTATTCGTTAGTGATACATTTGGCTCAACACATTCTGATGAAGTTGTCATAACTGTAGATGAAGAACCAAATCAAGCACCAACATCAAATGCAGGGGTGGATATCCAAGTTGAAATCAGTCACGATGGAGACTCAACAACAGTTGAATCTAATGAATTTACTTTATTAGGCCAAAACAGTTCAGATCCTGAAGGTGACAATTTAGAGTATGAATGGTATTTTGTTGGACAATTGATTGGAACAAGTCAAACTTATTCCGGTACATTAACTGGTGCTGGAGATTACGTGTTTACTTTAGTAGTTACAGACCCATACGGTGAATCCCACAGTGATGATGTTATTGTATCAGTTCTTGAAGAGACTAATACTAATCCTATTGCCAATGCTGGGGAAGATTTTTCTATAGAGATTCCACACGATAGTAACCCAGAAACAATTACCACAGATTTTTTTGAGTTAAATGGCTTACTAAGCTCAGACCTAGATGGTGACTTGTTAAGCTATGAATGGTTTTTTGAAGGTGTATCCATAAGCTCAGAAGTTTCATATTCAGGAGCATTAGAAGGTGTTGGAGATTATATTTTTACTTTAAAAGTTACAGATACCTTTGAAGATAGTGATTCAGATGATATAATTGTAACTGTACTTGAAGAACCTAATGAAACTCCACAAGTAGATGCTGGAAATTCTCAATCTGTATTTGAGGGGACAATAGTCACATTAAATGGTAGTGTATCAGATGATGATGAAAATTATTCAATAGTTTGGACAAATGACTTTGACGGACTTGAGTTTGAAGATAGTACAGTTCTAACCACTTCATTTGTCGCTCCAAATGTTGTTATGGATAATGATGTTATTGAAGTCTCATGTACTATGACAGTTACAGATCCTTATGGTGAAGTGAACTCAGATTTTGTGATAGTTACTGTTACTAATATTAATCAACCACCAGAAATTGTAGGGCAAGAAAATATTTCAATAGCCGAAGATGGAAATAGGTTAATTACATTGGATGATTTAATCATTGAAGATAGTGATAGTAATCCAGAAGATTTTGAGTTAACATTGATGGATGGTGAAAATTATACTCTTGTAAATGATATGGTTTTTCCAACGGAAGATTATTTTGGTTCAATATCTATCCCGTTAGTTGTTAGTGATGGTACAAATACAAGTGAGATATTTAACCTTCAAGTTTCTGTCTTTCCAGTTAATGATGCTCCAACTATTGTTTCAACACCAAGCACCGAAGCGACTGAAGATATTCAGTGGATGCATCAAATTGAAGTAGAAGATGTTGATGATACAGAATTTATGTATGAATTAGATGAAGGCCCCATTGACTTAATAATTGATGAACTTGGCTTAATAACATGGACACCCATAGAAGGAATTACAACATCTGGAAATATTAAAGTGTTGGTTAAAGATGGAGGAGAAAATGATGCTTCACCTGATTCTTTAGAATTTGAAATTATGGTTGTTCAAGTAAATGATCCTCCAGTATCTCAAGACCAAATTGTGATAACCTCAATAAATACATCAGTTGATATTGTTTTGTTTGGTGAAGATATTGAAAACGACAATTTAACGTTTAGCATTCAATCATTACCTAGTAACGGAACAATTTCTGGTACTCCTCCTAACATTGCTTATAATCCAAACTTAGACTATGTTTGCAATGATACTCTAATATACAAAATTATTGATGATGGATTGACGGATGGACAACCAGACCCTCAAGAAAGTGACATTGCTGAAGTTGTAATTACTGTTGGAAACTGCAATAATACTCAACCAGTAATAGTAAACTCAGAAAATTTGATTGTTGATGAAGATTCCTCTATATTGATTGAGTTATCCAATTTAGTGGTAGAAGATATAGATAGTGTTTGGCCGGATGATTTTACATTAATTGTAAATGAAGGTGAAAACTATTCAGTTGATGATAATACAGTGTACCCCTCAGAAAATTTTAATGGAATATTACTTGTAGACATTCAAGTAGATGATGGCCAACCTATAAATAGTTTAAGTGAATCTACCCTTTTATCTCTTACTGTTAATCCCATAAATGATGCTCCAGTTATTGAACCCATTGAAGACCAATTTATATCAGAAGATTCATCATTTGAATATACTCTTATTGGAAATGATGTTGATGGAGATGAGCTTGAGTATTCAGCAGAAATTGATGGTAATGCTTTAATCGAGATAATTGAAAATACTTTAACAATTATTCCAGATGAAAACTGGACAGGAATGATACAAGTTTCAGTCACTGTAAGTGATAGTGAGTTTGTGAATGAAACATCATTTGAGTTGACTGTAAACCCATCAAATGATGCTCCAATCATTATTAGTCAAGAAGTGTTAAGCGTTGATGAAGATAATACCCTTACTATTAATTTATTAGATTTAGATGTTACAGATGTTGATAATGTTTTCCCCAACGATCATGAACTGGTGATTTTGGAAGGTGAAAATTATACTTTCTCTGAGTTAGATATTACTCCAATACAAGATTACAATGGAGAATTAATTGTTAATATTGAAGTAAATGATGGAACATTATCAAGTGAGGTCTTTGAGCTAATGATTGAAGTTGTTCCTGTAAATGATGCACCAATACTTTCTGAGTTGCCCGATGATTCTATTATTGAAGATAATGTTTATGAAATTGTATTAGTTGCAGATGATGTTGAAAATGATGAGTTAATATTTTCGGGTGGTGTAGATGGTAATTCTACATTGGAGATTGAAGGACAATTGTTGAGAATAACACCAAATTTAGATTTTACGGGTGATATTCTAATTTCTGTTTCAGTTAGTGATTCAGATTTAGAGGATTCTGATAATTTTGTTTTAACAGTATTAGAAGGGAATGATCCACCTGAAATAGACACTATGTTAGATGCAATCATTGATGAAGATACATTTTATGAAGTTGAATTATCAGCTTCAGATCCGGATTCTGAAAATTTAATATTTACAGCAAACATTGATGGAAATTCATTAGTAACTATTGAAGGTTCACATTTAACAATTACCCCCGATGAAAATTGGAATGGAGATATTTTAGTTACCGTAAATGTCTCTGATGGTGATTTGGAAGACCAAGGTGAGTTTATCATAACGGTTAATGCAGTAAATGACCCACCTGTTTTAACTGATCTGAATGATGACACTATTTTCGAAGATAACATTTACGAGGTTGAATTAAATGCAGATGATGTTGAAAATGATGAGTTAATATTTTCGGGTGGTGTTGATGGTAATGCAAATTTGGAAATAATTGGAGATTTATTGAGAGTAACACCAAATTTAGATTATACGGGTGATATTCTAGTTTCTGTTTCAGTTAGTGATTCCGAGTACGAAGATTCAGATGATTTTATTTTAACTGTTTTGGAGGGTAATGATCCACCAGTATTAGGAGAATTATTTGATGCTGATATTGATGAAGATACAGTTTTTGAAATTGATTTATCAGCTACAGATCCAGATTCGGAAGACTTGGTTTTCTCAGCAGGAATTGATGGAAATGGTATTGTATTAGTAGAAGGTACACATTTAACAATTACTCCAAATGAACATTGGAATGGTGAAATAATAGTTTCAGTTATTGTTACAGATTGGTTATTAGAGGATACACAAGAATTTATTTTGACTGTTAATTCAATTAATGATCCACCTGTTCTTGAACCAATTCCTGATCAAAGTATTGATGAAGACGATGTATTTGATTATGTAATTATAGTTAATGATCCAGATGATGAGGATTTAGAAATAATTGGTGGAGTTGTTGGAAATGCAACTTTAGAGATTGATGACAATGTTTTAACTATATTACCTAACTTGGATTGGTATGGTGAAGTTATTGTTAACTTAAGTGTTTCGGACGGTGAATATATTGATCAAGATGAGTTTATTTTAACAGTGTTAACAATAAATGATGCTCCAGTTATTGAACCCATTGAAGACCAATTTATATCAGAAGATTCATCATTTGAATATACTCTTATTGGAAATGATGTTGATGGAGATAATATTGAATTTTCAGCTATTGTGGATGGTAACTCAAGTGTAGAAATAATTTCTAACAATTTAATTATTACTCCAGATGCAAATTATTTTGGTGAAATTGTTGTGACGGTATTTGCAGATGATGGACAAGGAAGAGATATCTGTAGCGAATCATTTGTATTAAATGTAGAAGCAGAAAATGACCCCCCAGTTATTAACCAAGTTGAAGACCAAATCATTATTGAAGACTCTTATTTGCAGTATTCTTTTTCATCTTATGATGAAGAGGATGATTATTTAACATATTCTGTTAACATTCTTGAAGGAAATGCATCATCTGAAATTGAAAATTCTACAGCAATATTTACACCAGATCCTGATTGGAATGGACAGATAAATGTTGAAGTAATAGTCAAGGATCAATTTTCATCAGATACAACCACCTTTTTTGTGACGGTTACTCCAATAAATGATTATCCAATATTTAGTCTATCTGATATAGGAATTTCCGTTGATGAAGATAATCCTAATTTTATTAATGTGTATTCAATTGTTGATTATATTCCACAGGATGAAATAAATCAGAATGTACAATATTCAATTTCACCAGAAACTTCACATCTTACAAGTATTGATTTAAGCGAAGATTTAGGAATAGTAAATTTTGTAGTTGATGAAAATGCAAATGGAACTCAAGTTTTTACAATAACAGCAGATGATGGTGAGGGTGAATTTAATTTGTATTCACAAGAGTTTACTTTAACAATTAACCCAGTTAATGACCCCCCAGAGTTAATTTCAATTGAATTAGCAAATGGATTAACTTCAGTTCAGGAAGATTCAACTCAAATTGAGTTAGAAATTATATATGATGATATCGATTCAGACCCAGTTTTGAACGAATCTCCATTTGATTTAAGAGACTTAACTTGGAGTTATTCCTCTCAATATGAAACCAGTCTAACATTAGATTCTGAAGGAATATTTAAAATTGATAGTTTGCAATCTAATTGGAATGGAAAAGACAGCATTATAGTGATTGTAAGTGATGGTAGAAATCTTTCAGATTCACTTGTATTTGAGTTAATAGTTGATGCAATGAATGATCCAATTGAGATTATTGAAGCATCTTTTGAAAATAACATTTCAAGTATCCCAGAAGATACAACTGGAGTAAGTTTTACTGTTTTGATTGAAGATGTTGACTCTAATCCTGAAATCAATATGCAAGCAGAAGACCCTCTTAATAATTTTGAATTAATTTGGGAAGCAGAAGATACTGAACAAATATATATTAGTCAACTTAATCAACTTGAAAATGGGGAAGGGAATATATTAACCCAATATTTTCAGATAGATTCTTTATTGTCCAATTGGAATGGTCTTGATACACTCAATTTAATTGTTTTTGATAATAACTCATCTGATACAATAGACTTCCCAATTCATGTATTTGGAGTTAATGATCCACCTGTAATTGATACCGTTTATTTTGAACATAATATTTCCTTTATGTATGAAGATACTACTGATGTTGGATTTATAATTGATATTATTGATGTTGATTCTGATGTTTCGTTAAATATGGACATTGAAAATCCATTGGCAAATGTTATAAATTATTCTTGGACAATTGAAGAAAGTGAATACATATTTATTTCGGAACTAAATATTGATAATAATGAAGATTCGAATTTGTATAAATATTTTATAATTGATTCTTTATTAGAGAATTGGAATGGTTTTGATACCATTCAATTTATCTTAGATGATAATGAATATTCTGATGCTATTGATTTTCCAATATTTGTTGAGCAAGTTAATGATGCACCTACCATTGATTCAGTTTATTTCGAAAATCATATTTCATGGATTCCCGAAGATACTTCTAATGTTCTTTTCCATGTTGAGTATCGAGATGTGGATATGAATATTTCATTAAATTATGATCCATTATCAAATTCTGAAACTGCAGTTTGGAATATAGTAGATACTGACCAAATACAAACAGACTCTTTAGATATAGTTTTAGTTTCAGAGGATATTGTATTAAGAAACTATTCAATTTCATCACTTCTTAAAAACTGGAATGGGTACGATACACTTAAAATAGATGTCCAAGAAGAAGGATATTCAGATAGTATTAATTTCCCAATATATATTAAACAGAGGAATGATAGTTTAATTAAACCTTTTGAGGTTATACCAGACTATATTAGTTATAACCTTGATTCCACTACCTTTCATTACGAAGAATTAGAAAATACAAAACTATTTTACCGTTTACCTAAAGATGGAGATAATAATTCAATTCTAGAGCCACTTCCTCTCCAATTAAAATGGTCACGTGAAGAATTGTTAGATATTGATACGGATTCAGCCTTAAATAACGATACATTACTAACACTTTTTTACCGACTAGAATTAACAGCTGATGAATATAATTACATTGTTGTAAAAGATAGTATTGAAGATAATAAATTTTCAAGCAAGGACTCAGTTACTGTCAATATTGATTTCCCTCAAGAATTTACAGGTTATATTATTGATTATTATGTGCCAGATAGTTCAAATGGTGCAGTATATGTCGATATATCAGGACTAACTGAATATTCTTGGAGAGTAACTGCAATGAATTACTGGACGGATGACTTAGATAATGACCCAGAATATATTTCAAATTCTGATACATTAGATTTTTTCATTGATTTGCAAGAACCAAAAATAGATTATTCAATATTACAAAATGAAATTTACAAAGAATATTATGATGTATATATGTTTTCGAATGAATCAATTATTGAAGATTCAACAGAGCTAATTATTGAGAATAATATTGATGGAATTATTAATCAAGAATATGACTTGCCAATTGTATCAAATTCACATATATATAATATTACGACATCATTCCCAGATGTTGGAATCTTTGAATATAATTTTGATGCTTGGGACCATGCTCGTAATAACTTTAATTCTAAACAATCAGTTACTTTCCAGTATATTACACCACAAGAGTTAACTAGATTTGTATCTCCAAGCGGATTTGCATCGGTTGAGCTTCAAACTAACTCGGACTCGCCAATTTTACTTTACGAAAATAAAATGGATGATACTTCTTTAGATCGGTCAAATCAGACTCAAGTTAGTCCTTCAGTTCATGTACTACTAGATAACGATGAATTAATTGGTACCCCTATCATTGAATTTGATATTTCAGAATTTAAAAATAGCGAAACCCCTTATTGGCAATATCAAATTATGCAATATAATATGGGTGAATGGAGTGGACTACAAACGCAATATACTGAAAATATATTAAGGGCAAATGTTTCATCACTTGGAGAGTTCTCTGTATGGGTTAATTTTGACTTAACTGAACTCCTTCCAGATGAGTTCTCGATTACACCTGCATATCCAAATCCGTTTAACCCAAGTATTAATATTCCATATTCGTTACCAAGTGATGGGAATGTTGAGATTTTAGTGTACAATATTTTGGGACAAAAAGTAACCACATTGTTTAATTCATTCCAAACTGCTGGGTATAAACAAATTATGTGGAATACTGAGTCAGCAACTTCAATTAGTAGTGGTGTTTATTTTGTCCAAATTCAATTTAATAATACTTCTTTAACTCAAAAGATAATGTTACTAAAATGAGAAAGTTCTTACTCATATTAATATTTCTTTATTTTGGCTGTGATAATCCATTTACTGAACTAGAGGAACAATCAAGTATTGGACACTATATTGATTATATGGAAGAGGCGTGGGTTAAATTTGAAGAAGGAGATTACTCTGCAGCCGATTCTCTATTTTCGACTTGTTTATTAACAAATTCGTATGAGCATTTTAATTCTGCGTATATTGGTCTTGGGTGGACATCATTATATCTTGCAAATATAGAAATATCAGACACTGCAATAATGAATAATTATCGTATAAATGCATCAATGTATTTTGATTCAGCATCAGTGGATATTAATGGAGCATTAGAAGAATATGCAATTGATGTTGCTTCATTCCAATTTGATAAAGACTTAATTGTTGGACAAGCATTTGAATTATCTTATCAAGCATTTCACGCTACAATTAATGGCGAAATTCCTAATTTGGATACAATCATTACTAAAACAGATGAAATCATTGTATTAGATAGTAATTATGTTTTCATTTCTGAAAGTAAATTTTCAACAACTGTTATTGATGAAATTAATATTGAATCATACCTAACTATTAATGATATTTATATTCTCCGTGCTCAAACATTTATAAAACAAAATGATTTTGTATCTGCAAATGTTGAATTAAAAAGACTAAATATTTCTGGTTGTAATGAACTCGATGATACTGAGTATCAAAAAATTATAGAGTGCATTGACTCTTTCTGAAAAATTCTCATTACATATTGTTACAGATATTTGTAACCATTCAAATGAAATTTTGGTGTATAATTAGAATATTGTTTTATAATGGAAAAGGATTAATTATGAAAATTGGATTTGTTTTATTGTGTTCTTCATTGTTTGCTATAAATGAAGCAATTAATGAACTCCCAATTGGTTTAACAGAAACTGAGCGGGAAAATATGCATATTATCACTGAAATGGGACGAGAAACCGACCCCCCACTAACACCAATTCGTAATATCGCTGAGTTTGAACCCATGCAAGGTGTTCTTATTCGGTATCCGTTTGGAATTTCAACCTCTTTTATCCGTGAAATGTCTGAAGATGTGATTATATATTGTCTAGTATCATCATCACAACAAAATAGTGCTTATAATTCTATGAATGGTGCAGGTGTTGATATGAGTCAAGTTGAATTTATTGTTGGTTCCACAGATAGCTATTGGACACGTGATTATGGTCCATGGTGGGTTGTTGATGGAAATAATAATGTTTCTGTTGTTGATCATACATATAATAGACCGCGACCAAATGATAATCAAGCACCACAAAAAATGTCAGACCATTTAAGTACTCCATATTTTGCAAGTGATATAATTACTGCTGGGGGAAATTATATGACTGATGGATTTGAAATAGGTGCTTCAAGTAATCTGATTTATGAAGAAAATCCTGATTTGACTGATGAACAAGTTAATCAAGTAATGTACGACTACTATGGAATTACTAATTATATGGGAATCGAAGACCCAAACAATACTTATATAGACCATATTGATTGTTGGGGAAAGTTTCTCTCACCAAGTAAAGTATTAATTCGCTCTGTTCAAGAATCACATGCTCAGTATGATGAAATAGAAGAAGTAGCAGAATTATTTGTGAACAACTTAAACTCATTTGGCGAGCCATGGGAGGTATTCCGTGTTTATACTCCACAAAATCAACCATACTCAAACTCACTTATTTTGAATAATAAAGTGTTTGTTCCAATTACAAATAGCTCTTATGATGATGATGCATTGGAAGCATACCAAGAAGCCATGCCAGGATATGAAGTAATTGGAGTTACAGGTTCTTGGCAATCTACGGATGCATTACATTGTAGAACAAAAGGTATCCCAGATTTAGAAATGCTTCAAATTTTTCATAATCCAATTAATGACCAAGAAACCCCTCAGAATTACTATGAAATACAAGCTATAATCGATGATCTCTCTCAAGCAGGGTTAATCTTTGATGAACTTAAAATATTTTGGAAAAATCAAAATATGGGCGAGTATGAATCAATTAATTTAGATATTTGTGATGATGATATTCCAGATTGCTATGAAGCACAAATCCCTTCACAAAATGAAGATGGAAATGTGCAATATTACATTCAAGCAATAGATTTAACTGGTCGAATTGAAAACTTACCAATGGCAGGATATTTTGATTTTGATGTTATTGGCGGTTTCCCTGCACAACAAGGTGATGTAAATCAAGATGGTGTTTTAAATGTATTAGATATTGTTCAAATTGTAAATAATATTTTAGGTACAAATGAATTTACTGAATATCAAACTCAAATAGCTGATATGAACTCAGATAATATTATTAATATTCTAGATGTAATTCTAGTAGTAAACATAATTATTGGAAATTAAAATGAATAAATTATTTTATATATTGTTAGCAACACAGCTTCTTTTTTCTGCTGAAAACTTCAAGCAAATTAGAGTATCTCCTGTTGATGATTCTGTGATATCAGAACTCCAATCAATTGGAATTGATTTAGACCACGTTTACCAAAAAAGAGATGTATTTATAGAATTTGCAGTCTCTGAATCTGATATTCAAAGAATTCAAAATAAACATATTTCATTTGAGGTGATTCATGAAGATTTGCAATCGTTTTATGAACAACGATTAACAAGTAATTATACACGAGAATTTGGTACTGGATCTATGGGTGGATATTATACATTTGAAGAAATTGTTGAACATCTGAATGAACTAAGTAATAATTATCCAAATTTAGTGAGTGAAGTTCAATCAATTGGGCAAACCCTTGAAGGCAGAGAAATCTGGTCTGTTAAATTAAGTGATAATCCAAATTTTGATGAAGATGAACCTGAAATGCTTTATATTGGGTTACATCACGCACGCGAGCCAATGAGTTATATGAATCTATTTTATTATATGTATTGGTTAACAGAAAACTATGGGACAGATCCGCAAGCGACAGCACTCCTTGAAAATAGAGAGTTATGGTTTGTTCCAGCACTAAACCCAGATGGTCTTGTATATAATCAAGAAATTGCTCCTAATGGTGGGGGAATGCAACGCAAAAATCACCGTGAAACATGCTCACAGGATTATGATGGAATAGATTTAAATAGGAATTACAGTTATCAATGGGCGTATGATGATGAAGGGTCAAGTCCGTATGGGTGTGACCAAACATTTCGTGGAACCGAACCTTTTTCTGAACCTGAGACTCAAGCAATAAAGGAATTTATTGAGGCGCATAATTTCCCAATTATTCTTACTTATCATAGTTATGGAAATTTGTTGATTCATCCATTTGGATATATTCCAGGACTATTACCACCTGAGCCAGATTTAACAATTTTCCGTGAATATGGCAATGAAATGGTGAAGTATAATCATTACTCTATGGGTACAGGAATTGAAACGGTTGGTTATACAGTTAATGGAGAAGCAACTGACTATTACTACGGTGAATATGGTATTTACTCATACACTCCAGAAGTGGGTGCTTATTATGATGGGTTTTGGCCACCATCAGATAGAATTGTTCCTTTAGCTGAAGAAAATTTATATCCTAATCAATTCTCAGCGTGGATGGTTGGTGCTGGTTATACTGCATCGCTCGAATATGATAATGAATATTTTGAATTTGGGCAAAATTATTCTGTCGATGTAAATATTTTAAATCAAGGACTTGGAAATTCAGATGGAAACATAATTGTGAATATTGCTTCCGAACTTTTTGAAGAAGATATTTCTTTTAATTTAAATCCACTTGATGGTAGGCAATCTGCAACTATTCCAATTGAGTTTAATATTTCAAATTCGTTTCAAAATGGTGATGTTGTTGAAATTGAAGTAACTATGAGTGATGAAACTGAATATGATTTTGTTGTTTCAGTACCTATTATCATTGGTGAACCAGTGTTGACTTTTTCTGACTTTGCTGAGTTAGGAATTTCCAATTGGGAAACAAATTCATGGGGGACAACTTCAGAATCTTTCGAAGGGAATTACTCATTTACAGATAGTCCTTTTGGTACATATAGTCCGAACTTTGTGAGTTATTTAACAATTAGTGAACCTTTTGACTTATCAGATATTACCACAGGATATCTTTCATTTATGGCAAAGTGGCAAATTGAATCAAATTGGGATTGGGCACAAGTTGAAGTATCGACAAATAATTCTACATGGACATCTTTGCAAGGTGAGTTTATGCATGGGGGTACAGGTCAAGGTGTGCAAAATACTGAAGAATTTGGCTATGATGGAATCTCAGATTGGATAGAAGATAGGGTAGATGTTTCATCAGTTGCTGGTGAAGAGCAAGTATGGTTTAGATTTAGTTTAAAATCAGATGGTGGGCTCGAACGCGATGGATTTTATGTTGATAATATTCAATTATTCACTTTTCTTGAAACCACACAAATTGGTGATATTAATATAGATGGCAATATTGATGTTTTAGATATTGTTCAAATGGTCCAAATTATTATTGGGTCATTAAATCCAACTCCAAATCAATTTTATCTTGCAGACTTAAATTCTGATAATACAATTAATGTCCAAGATATAGTGTTATTGGTGAATTTAATTATTGGATAAAAAGCTACACTTACTTTTGTTATTCTGACCCAGTCGAAAGGTTGAAAAGTTAGAAAGTAAATAAAGTGGAAAAGTCAAAATTCAAAGTTTAAAATTTAAAATGCAAAAGTGTTAGTTACCACTGGGTCACAGAGACACGGAAAAAACTAATGAATGTTAAAAAAGTAGCCTCCAGCCCCAGTATCTTTAATCATTAATAATTCACAATTACAGCGTGTTTAATGTGAAGTAAATAATTACCTCTTAAACAAATTACCCAACACATAATGAGCAATATTGGGATTCTCTTGTAATCGGCGAATTGAATAGTCATACCATTCAGGTCCAAACGGTACATACACACGTACTTGATAATTGTTTTTCAAGTGTTTTTCTAACCATCCACCCATAGGTACCCCATATAATACTTGAAATTCAAATTGACTTGTAGGAATATTTTTTGCTTCAATAAGAGAGTAAATATCTTCTAATAATAAAAGGTCATGGGTTGCAATACCAATAAAATGCCCTAATTCAAACCCCTTTTTTAATATTTCAATAAAATTGGTATTTATTGCTTTTCTATCCTGAATTGCAATGCTTTCATCTTCTTTATATATCCCTTTGCAAAGTCTGTAATTTATTGTTGGAGAAGACAGGGATTGGATGTCATTTAGAGTTCTATGAAGATATGCTTGAAAAACTGTGCCTACATGCTTTGTATCCTCAGATTTTGATTTAACATAGTTTATTGTAGTATCTGTAACTTTACTACTCTCCATATCAATCCGTAAAAAGTTATCATATTCTTTGGCTTTATAGAGTAAACTATTTGCATTTTGTGTAAAAGTATCCACTCCCAAATCTAAACCAATATGGCTCGGTTTAATAGAAATATTACAGTCGAGCTTGTTTTCATTCAAAATATTAAAAAGTTGCAAATAGTCTTGAGTTATGTGTGTTGCTTTTTCAATAGTCGCAACATGTTCACCTAAAATATCAATAGTTGCTGAAAATCCTTGTTTGTTTAATTCTTTTACTACATTAATTGCAGTATCTTTATTATCGCCTGCTACATATCTTCCTGAAAATTTTCTAACTATAGAAATAGGAATAAGTGGTATGAATTTTAAAATTAGAAAATTAATAACTTTGTTCATGTTAAAATTTATCACTTAATAAAAACTCATCACAAAATAAGATTTGACATTTTTCTAAAAAAAGATAGAAAATTTTAATAATACCATTTGCTCTGAAAAAAATGTAATGGGTAAATTTAGGGCTGATTATGATTAGTATATTAAGTGTATAGAGACTTTGCTCCGATAATCATTTTTACGGCTTTAGCCCTTGTAATGGTCATAGTACCATTATTTCTACAATACCTCATATCTCCAAAAAATAATAAAGGTGGTGAGAAACTATCATCTTATGAATGTGGAGAAAAACCTGAGGGTTCTGCATGGGTAAAATTCAATATCCGATTTTATATTATTGCACTAATCTTCATTATTTTTGATGTTGAAGTAGTTTTCCTATTTCCATGGGCAGTAGTGTTTAAAGAAATTGGTTTGCTTGCATTTGTGGAAATGGCAATTTTTGTGTTAATTCTTGTACTTGGGTTTGCATATGTGTGGGTAAAAGGTGATTTGGATTGGGTGAAAATGAATCTTAAATATGCACATGGTCGGTATGCTGGTTTATCTAAGAAAGATGAGGTGTGATGGAATTATCGCTTACCAATCAATTTAAGCAAGATAATGTAATAGTTGAAAAATTTGATACACTCATCAATTGGGCTCGCTCAAGTTCTCCATGGTATTTCCAGTTTGGCTTGGCATGTTGTGCAATTGAGATGATGGCTGCTGCTGCGCCAAGGTATGATTTAGAACGTTTTGGGGCAATGCCAAGAGCAACACCTAGGCAAGCAGATATTATGATTGTTGCTGGTACAGTTTCTCTGAAAATGGCTGAACGTGTGGTGCGATTGTATGAACAAATGTCCGATCCAAAATATGTTATTTCAATGGGGAGTTGTTCTAATAGTGGAGGTCCATATTGGCAACATGGTTATCATGTGGTTAAAGGGGTAGATAAAATTATCCCTGTTGATGTGTATGTACCTGGCTGTCCACCTAGACCAGAATCACTATTGCATGCTTTATTAGAATTGCAAGAAAAAATTAAAAAAGAAACTCCACTTCGAAAGAAAGAAGCATAATGGAGTTTCAACAAATTATTGAAGTATTAAAATTAAGGACAAATTCAGAGATAACTGAACTTGAAGAAGGTAAAACTATTTCTATTACTGCTTCTGATTGGGCTAGCGTAGCAAAAGTACTAAAAACTGATCCCGATTTAACGTTTGACAATCTACTTTGTATTAGTTCGTATGATGCAATGAGTGATGATAAATATGGTGTTGCATATAATTTTCATTCATATTCTAAACTTCATTATATTGAGGTTAGAATTGAAGTTAAAGATGGAGAAGAAATACCCTCAGTTGCTTCTATATGGCGAACAGCAGATTGGCATGAACGTGAAGCATACGATTTAATGGGAATTATATTTTCTAATCATCCAGACTTTAAACGCATTTTACTCCCAGATGATTGGGAAGGACACCCTTTGCGGAAAAATTACCAAGTTGCTGAAAAGTATAATGGGATAACCATTGAAAAAGATAAGACCTATTGGAAATAATGCAAGATAATCAGGATAAAAGCATAATTCACGCAGAAGAGATGGTCTTAAATATGGGACCACAACATCCAAGTACACATGGTGTGTTGCGTCTTAAAATACATACTGATGGTGAAATTGTAAATAAAATTGAACCTATCATTGGATATTTACACAGAAGTTTTGAGAAACATTGTGAAAATCTTGGATATGAACAAATAGTTCCATTTACTGATAGATGTGATTATCTTGCTGCTATACACATGAATCATGCGTATTCTATGGCAGTTGAAAAATTGATGGTCATTGAAGTGCCAGATCGAGTTGAATATATTCGAGTAATCGTTGCTGAATTGCAACGAATTGCAAGTCACCTAGTTGCAATTGGTACATTTGGTCTAGATGTTGGAGCTATAACCCCTTTTACATGGACAGTACGAGATAGAGAAAGAATATTAGATTTATTTGAAACTCTGTGTGGTGCTCGATTGCTCTACAATTATATTTGGCCGGGATGCGTTTCTCATGATTTACCAGAAAAATTTATTACGCAAACTCGAGAATTTTTAACTTATTTTGCTCCACAAATTGATGAATGTAATGATTTACTGACAACCAATAAAATTTTCATTGAACGAACCGCAGATGTGGGAGTTATGCCAGCTGATATTGCAATTAATTATGGTGTTACAGGTCCAAATCTAAGAGCAAGTGGTGTTGATTGGGATTTGCGTAAAAATGAACCATATTCAGTGTACGATAGATTTGATTTTGATGTGATCCTTGGTGATGGTCAGATGGGCACATTAGGTGATTCATGGGATAGATATTTTGTACGTGTTTTAGAGATGAAAGAAAGTATTAAAATAATATCACAAGCACTTGATCAAATCCCAGATGGTGATGTGCATGAAGCAAAACCAAAGAAAATAAGACCTAAAGCTGGATCTGTTTATTCTCGTTATGAGACAGCGCGCGGAGATTTAGGTTTTTATATTATAAGTGATGGAAAAGATATTCCACAACGCTTAAAAATGCGTTCTCCAGCATTTTCAAACCTATCTGTTATTAGTGAAATTGCTGAAGGTTGGATGATCTCAGATTTAATTACAATTTTAGGTAGTTTAGATATTGTATTGGGAGAAATTGATAGATGATGTCTGTTGTATATAATATGCTTGAAAGTATGTCTTCTTTGGATATTAACTACTCACTTTTATTTATTGCAGTGATGTTAATCCCGGGCGTAATAGTATTTTTAATTATGGCTGTAAATGCATTAATAGCTGTGTATTTTGAGAGAAAAGTATCTGCATTTATGCAGGACAGACTAGGTCCAATGGAAGTTGGTATTTTTGGGTTTAAGGGTGGAAAGAAATTTTGGGGTGGTATTGGGCAAACCATCGCAGATGCAGTCAAATTATTAGCAAAAGAAGATATTATACCAAAAGATGCTGACAAAAAAATAATGGTACTTGCTCCATTTATTATTTTTATTGGTGCTTTTTTAACATTTATTGGAGTTCCATTTTCTGAAAGTTTAATTGTTTCAAAATTTAATATAGGCATTTTCTACATTTTGGCAATGAGTTCCGTTGGGGTTATCGGTATTATTTTAGCAGGCTGGGGTTCTAATAACAAGTGGTCACTATATGGAGCAATGCGTGCAGCAGCTCAAATTGTAAGTTATGAAATCCCAATTGGTATTACATTATTATTAGCTGTGTTGGTTGTAGGTAGTTTGCAAATTACTGATATAGTTGCTTGGCAAGCAAATCACAGATGGTTTATTATTCATAGTCCATTTGCATTTGTTGCTTTCTTTATCTATTTCATTTCTGTTGTTGCTGAAACAAATCGAACTCCATTCGATATCCCAGAGTCTGAGTCAGAATTAGTTGCTGGGTGGATGACGGAATACTCAGGCTTTAGATGGGCATTATTCTTTCTTAGTGAATATGCAAATATGCTAATTGTAAGTATTGTTACGGCAGTTGTTTTCCTTGGCGGTTGGCTTTCACCATTTACATTAATTTCTGGAATTCCAGAATCATGGCTCATTTTTGATGGACCAGCATGGGGAGTCTTTTGGCTTCTCTTTAAAGTAGTTGTATTAATTTTTATAATGATGTGGTTTCGTTGGACTTTTCCTCGATTACGTGTTGACCAACTAATGTATTTATGTTGGAAAGTGTTAATTCCTTTTGCTTTAGCAAACCTCTTTTTTGTTAGTATTTGGGAGCTAATTTTTTAATGTCTAAATATTTCAACAATATAGTGAGTGGATTAAAATCTTTTGCAACAGGATTAAAGCTAACGTTACAACATTTCAATAATAAAAAAGATTTAGTTGCAACCCTTCAATATCCCCATGAAAAATGGCCGTTGCCAGAACGTAAAATTGGATTTGAATTTTCAGATTATAACACAATACGGACTAAATTACACGTTGACATTGATGATTGTATTGGATGCTTAAAATGTGAAAGAGCTTGTCCGGTAGATTGTATTAAAATTGAAACAGTTAAACCATCAAAAGGAAGTGATTACGATTGCGGAATAACATCAAATGATACACGTAAAAAGATGTTGGTTGTTCGTCACTCAATTGATATATCTGAATGTATGTATTGTAACTTATGCACATTTCCATGTCCAGAAGATTGCATTTATATGGTAGGAGGTCCAAACCAGCACAAGCAAGATATAGACTATGAGTATTCAAAATATGATAGAAATGAATTAATTACCGATTTCGCTACAATCTCAGATGAAGAAATTAAAAAAGCAGGTGGAGATGATTATTTATCCAAACGTAATTGGATAAACGAGCGTCGTGAAAAAGGATTGTCAATTGATAATTATCCACAACCTGAGAAAAAAATTGTTAAGAAAGTAGAATCAACAACTCAAGTAAAACCAGATTTTTCTGTGATTAATTTGATTGAAAATAGGGTTGTGCGGTCAATTGCAAAAAAAGCGTTTATTGCATCATTCAAATTAAATGCAAGCCCAGATGAAACTGCAGATGCTGTTAGGGTAGCATTAGTTGAAGCCGAAAAATATAATGATGATTTAGAAACAATTATCCACCAAATTAAAGAAATGAAATTTGCAAAAAGTGTTGAGACAGTTTCAACAACAAAAATAGAAACTTCAGAAGTGAATGTGAAGTCTTTTAATGATTTAAGTGATAAAATGGTTAGAGGTACTGCAAAAAAAGCATTCTTAGCTGGTAAAAAACTACATTCAGATATTCCGAAAATTTTGGGATATGTCCAAAAGACATTATCAGAGTCAGACATGTTAAATGAAGAAGTAACTAACTTATTGAATAAACTTAATGCAAGTTTGTCAGCTTCAGCTGTCAAAGAAGATTCTAAAACACTTACTCAATTGTTTGATATTAAAAAATTGAATGATATTGAGGATAGAATGGCAAGAGGAACTGCTAAGAAAACATTTATGGCGGGTAAAAAAGCAGGGTTGTCTTCAAATGAAGTATTGACCAATATTAAAAATGCTTTAAATGATGCTGATAAAATGGACGATGTTACCTCAAAATTACTTTCAACTATAGAAGGTGAATTATAATGACTGAATTTGTTTTACTTACCATTATGTCCTTAGTCGTTGTTTCGGCAATTTGGGTGGTAACTTCTCCAAACTTAGTACATTCAGCAGTTGCCTTATTATTTACTTTATTTGGGGTTGCAGGATTATATGTTTTCCTTTTTGCAGATTTTATAGCAGGAACCCAGGTTATGATTTATGTAGGTGGTATTTTAGTGCTTATTATATTTGGGGTTATGCTTACTAACAGAATTGAAGGCTCTGAAATTTCATCACAAAGTAGCAATAAATTAGTTTCATTTATAGTTGTAGGGTTGTTTTTTTGTGGTCAACTCGCTGTTATTTATAATACAAATTGGTTCGTAGGCAGTAAAGTTGAACCAGAATCAACTGTCAATATTGTTGGTAGAATGTTACTAAATAAATACCTTCTTCCATTTGAAATTGTTTCAGTTTTACTATTATCAGCTCTTATTGGTGCAGCATTATTATCGAGGAATAAATGATTGATACTTTGCAATCATATTTAACTATTTCAAGCATTTTGTTTTCCATTGGATTATATGGCATTATGACCAGAAGAAATGCAATTGCTATTTTAATGGGAATTGAGCTTATTTTGAATTCTGCAAATGTTAATTTTATAGCATTTAATAGATTTAATGGAATTATCTCTTTAGATGGTCATGTATTTACAGTATTCGTAATTGTTTTAGCAGCAGCAGAAGCTGCAGTTGCCCTTGCAATTGTAATAAATTTATTTAAACATGTGGGGACAGTGGAAGTAGATAAAGCAAATAGGATGAAAGGGTAATATGGATTCATCATTAATATTGGCTTTATTGCTACTTATTTTACCACTCACATCGTTTGGCATCTTGATATTATTCGGCAAATCCCTTGGACGAAAATCTCATTATATTTCATTAACTTTGATTAGTACTATGTTGGGTATTGCAATCAGTTTCTTTGCTAATACATTTTTCTCAACAGGTACTCCAATTCTTGAAGTGAGCAAAATCTGGTTCACAACAGGTGATTTAACTGTTGAGTTAGGTATTTTGATTGATAATATCTCAGCAATTATGTTGTTAGTAGTAGCACTTATTTCGTTCCTAGTTCATTTATATTCAACGGAATATATGAAAGGTGATCCCCGATATAGTAGATACTTTGCTTTCTTAGGAATATTCACCTTTTCAATGAATGGAATTGTGCTAGCAGATAGCCTAATTATGATGTATATCTTTTGGGAATTAGTTGGACTAAGTTCATATCTTCTAATTGGTTTTTGGTTTGAGAAAGATAGTGCTGCAAATGCAAGTAAAAAGGCTTTTTTGACCAATCGTGTGGGCGATATTGGAATGTTCATTGGTATAATGATTTTATTCTTTATGTTAGGTACTTTTAATATTAATGGAATTACAGAATCAATTTATTATGCGTCCAATATAGATATGTTTCTGTTAACAATTGCAGGAATTTTAGTATTTATGGGTGCAATTGGGAAATCTGCACAATTCCCACTACATATTTGGTTGCCTGATGCAATGGAAGGTCCAACACCAGTTAGTGCATTAATCCATGCAGCTACTATGGTTGCTGCAGGTGTGTATATGACAGTGAGAATATTCCCATTTTTAACTCCTGATGCGCTACAATTTGTGGCTGTAATTGGTGGAATAACTGCAATAATGGCTTCAATCATTGCAATAACCCAAAATGATATCAAACGAGTGTTGGCATATTCAACTGTAAGCCAACTTGGATACATGATTATGGCACTTGGTGTTGGTGCATTTCAAGCTGGATTTTTTCATTTAACTACACATGCAATGTTTAAAGCATGTCTCTTTCTTGCGAGTGGTTCTGTGATTCACGCAATGCATCACGCGTTACATAAAGAGGACGACCATCACACTGATCCACAAGATATGAATAATATGGGTGGGTTAAGAAGTAAAATGCCTATTACATTTGCAACAATGTTGATTGCTACGTTAGCAATTTCTGGAATTCCATTTTTCTCTGGATTTTTATCAAAAGATGCAATCCTTGCAGGAACTATTGCCTACTACCACGCACATCATGGTTGGACAATAATTTTACCTATCTTTGGATTTGGTGCAGCAATAATTACAGCATTTTATATGTTTAGGTTGATATTTATGACATTTTATGGACAACCTAAATTACCTAAAATATTTTTTCATATTCATGAATCACCAATTCCAATGACAGCACCTCTTGTTATTTTGTCTGTACTTAGTTTTGCATTTATTTTTACTATTCCCCAAATAAATCCGCTAGATAGTCATGGCTGGTTTACAGATACTGTTACTGTCAATGAGCATGTGGCAGGATTAGACATGCATGCTGTTGATGAAGGGATTCATCATGCCCACAGTTATGCAATGATTATTTCATTAATTGTAGCTTCAATAGGTATTTTATTGTCGTCATTGTTTTATTATTTTAGAAAAATAAGTCCTTCTAATGTTGCTTCAAAATTGAATACTCTAAAATTATATGATTTATCTTTTAACAAATTTTATATTGACGAAATTTATAACACCATCTTGTATAAACCATTTTTAAGATTATCTAAAATAGCATCTCATATTGATTGGGATTTATATGATCAAAAGTTTATAGATGCATGGGGTTGGATTATGTTGAAATTATCTCATCAATCTGGGAAAGCGGATTACAATTGGCTTGATCAATATGTGGTGGATGGATTTGGACGAATTGCAAACTATTTTAGTACGAAATTAAAAAGCACACAATCGGGTGTAATTCAAAACTACCTTATTGGTGGTGTGATAGGAATTTTATTTATTTTATTAATATTTCATCAAATATAAAGGATGGATATGAACTCACTTATACTAACTTTATTAATATTTTTACCAGTCCTAGGAGCAATTCTTATGCTCCCAGTTGCATGGTTGAAAGGTAAAGAAGGAGCTCCAATCTACAAATGGATTGCGTTGGCTACAACTGCATTGCAGTTTGTTCTCGCAATTTGGTTGTATCTTCATTTTGATCCATCTGTATCGGTTATGGAATCACCTTTTACCATACAATTAGATTGGATAAAACATTTTAATATTCAATATTTTATTGGTGTAGATGGACTCAGTATACCAATGGTAATATTAACCGCATTTCTTTCATTTTTATCTATTATAATTAGTTGGAAAATTGAAAAACATCAATTGGGATATTTTGCATTATTTCTTCTTTTAGATGCTGGAATGATGGGGGTATTTATCTCTCTAGACTTCTTCTTGTTTTATATTTTTTGGGAAGTAATGTTGTTACCCATGTATTTCCTAATTGGAATGTGGGGTGGATCTAAACGTCATTATGCAGCTATTAAGTTTTTCCTCTATACATTATTTGGATCGGTATTTATGTTGCTTGGAATGTTAGCATTGTATTTTTATACTGAACCGCACACGTTTAATTTAATTACTTTAATCTCAGAGGCACGTAATATTGATGCAGCACTTTGGGGCTTTAGTATGAAATATATAATTTGGATTGCGTTATTTATTGGATTTGCAATAAAAGTTCCGATTTTTCCATTTCATACTTGGTTGCCTCTTGCACACGTGGAAGCACCTACAGCTGTTTCTGTAATTTTAGCAGGTGTGCTCCTAAAAATGGGTACTTATGGTTTACTCAGAATAAGTTATCCCCTTTTGCCTGGAGAAGTTATTAATTTCTCATTTATTTTAGCTGTCCTTGGTGTGATTAATATTATTTGGGGTGCTATCAATGCTATTGCTCAAATTGATTTAAAGAAAATGGTTGCGTATTCGTCAGTAAGTCATATGGGATATGTTCTTTTGGGTATGGCTGCAGTTATAAGTACAAATGAAGCGGGTGCACAAGCCGGAATGAATGGTGCGGTAATGCAAATGTTTAATCACGGTACAATTACAGCAATGTTATTTATGCTTGTGGGTGTTATTTATGATAAAGCACGTCATAGATGGATTGTTTACCCTGATAATTATGAGGTGGAAGAACTGCGTGGGCAACCCGGTTTTGGTGGAATTGGAGCTCAAATGCCCCGCTATACTGCATTAGTAGCAATTGCATTCTTTGCAGGATTAGGACTTCCAGCATTATCCGGTTTTATAAGTGAAGCATTATGTTTTATTGGTGGGTTTAGTGCATTTCGAACTTTAACAATTATTGGTACGCTAGGGATTTTATTAAATGCAATTTACTTTTTACGTGCCTATCAACGCGTATTTCTGGGTAAACTTAATGAAAAATATGCAGATTATTCCGATATAAGTAGAAGAGAATTGCTCGCAATTGTACCTCTTGCTATTATTGTATTATTCTTAGGTGTGTATCCTGCTCCATTAATTGATTTGATTAGCCCAGCTATGGACGCAATAATTCAAACCATAAACGGTGCATTTTAAGGTATAATAGAGTGAGTAATATTCAAAGTATTCCATATTTTACCCCTGAGATAATTTTATTAGTTACAATGCTTGCAATTATCTTATTTGATATAATTCCAAGTTTGAAAAAATGGGTACAACCAACATCATTGATTGGTATTTTAATTACAGCTTATGCACTCTATGCTACAATGGGTAGTGTAAAGTCTATTTTCTTTGGTATGATTGTAGTTGACCCATTTTCTCATATGCTTAAATGGATTATTTTATTAACTACTTTTGCAATTATTTTCATATCAAAATATAGCAACGAACTTGACGATTCTAGTTATGCAGAATATAATACTCTATTAATTGCAGCAACACTTGGATTGTTCTTGATGACCTCTTCTACCAATTTATTAATGATATATATTGCAATAGAATTGGTGAGCATTCCATCTTATATTCTTGCTGGAATTATGAAAGGTGATGCAAAGTCAAATGAATCAGCATTGAAGTATGTTATTTTTGGTTCTTTTGCATCTGGAGTAATGTTGTTTGGAATAAGTTGGCTTTATGGCATATCTGGTTCAACAGATATTTTTGTAGTTCATGACGCTATTCTCAATTGTACAAACCCTGTCGCATTGTATATTTCCTTTATTATGATTTTAGTTGGTTTTGGTTATAAAATTTCAATGGTTCCGTTTCATTACTGGACACCAGATGTTTATGAAGGATCCCCAACAACCATTACTGCATTTTTATCTGTTGCTCCCAAGGTAGCAGGATTTGCTTTAATTATTAGAGTTTTTTCAACATTATTTTCGGAAGGTGGAGAAGTTGGTTCTTTGCCTGTTGCAGGATTTGACTGGGCATTAATAATTGCAGTCCTTTCTGCTTTAACAATGACAATTGGTAATTTGTTAGCATTACAACAGAACAATGTAAAACGTATGCTCGCTTATTCGAGTATATCTCATGTTGGATTTATGTTAATGGCATATTCTGTGCTTTCAAAAGATGCAATGGTAGGCATTATTTTTTATTTAGTGATATATGCTTTTATGAATCTTGGGGCATTCTTTTTTACAATATTTGCAAATAATAAAGTAGGTTCAGTAGAGATTGACTCTTGGAATGGACTAGGTAAAAGAAATCCAGTTTTAAGTGCATTTATGGTTTTAGTAATGGTTTCTTTAGCTGGGTTACCACCAACATCAGGATTCGTTGGAAAAGTATATTTGTTTTCAGCTTTATTCTCAGTAAGCAAGTATTATTGGTTAGCAATAGTTGGCATTCTAAATAGCGTAGTAGCTCTGTATTATTATTTCAGAGTTGTCAAAAGTATGTATTTTGAGAACAATTCCGACACTTCAAAAATTAGTACTAATCCTGTTGTGTTTTGGATGATTATTGTATTTTCAATTCAAAGTATATTATTTTATTTTTACTGGTCACCGTTGTATGTATTTATTCAAAATACAATTGAACTCTGGAAATAGCAATGAATAAAAAAACAGTAAAAAGTAGTCAAGTAATAATGCATGAACTAGTTTTACCTAATGATACGAATATTTTAGGAAATGTATTGGGTGGGCGAGTAATGCATTTAATGGATATTTGTGCTGCAATGTCAGCTTATAAACATACTCGAACTCCAGTTGTTACAGCATCTGTAGATAGGTTAGATTTCCTTGCTCCTGCAAAAAAAGGAGATATTATGATTTTAAAATCTTCTGTAAATTATACAGGTCGTACATCTTTAGAAATAGGTGTTAGGATTGAATCTGAATGTCCTATTAGCGGAGAAGTCAATCATACAGCATCAGCATATTTAACATTTGTTTCCTTGGGGGATAATAAAAAGCCTACACGAATTTCTGAAGTTATTCCCGAAACTGAAGAAGAAAAAAGAAGATTTGATGAGGGAAAAGCACGAAGTAAACATCGTAAAAAAAGATTAAAGAGATAAGCTAATGACAACTTATAAATTAAAAAAAGGTCACGATATTAAGATTGCAGGGAAGCCGGCAAAAACAATATCCAAAATTGAAAGACCTATATCCATTCTAATTCATCCAAATGATATTAATGGAGTAAAACCAAAATTAATTGTTAAAGAGGGCTCTTCTGTTAAAATTGGAACTCCATTATTTTTAGATAAAAATAACACAGATGGAATTTTTACATCACCAGTTTCAGGTACACTTTCTAAAATTACATTTGGTGAACGTAGAGCAATTATTTCATTGGAAATTGAAGTGTCTGATGATAATCATGTAAAATTTGAATCATTTGAAGAAAATAACCCATTAGATTCAGATTATGCCAAAAAGTTGCTATTAGAATCGGGTATGTGGACATACATCAGACAACGCCCATTTTCAAAAATTGCTAATCCAAGCGATACACCAAAATCTATTTTTATTTCTGCAATGTCAAAAGTACCGTTTGCACTTGACCAGTCAATTGCTTTAGAAAATCGGTTGGAAGATTTGCAAAAGGGTGTGAACGTGCTAAAAACTTTAACCAATGGAGTTGTAAACTTTGTTTGTAATCCATCAGATTTTACCATTTTAGAAGATGTAAGTAAATCAAACTTTAGTGGTCCACATCCTGCTGGGAATGTTGGTATTCATATCCATCATATTGATCCAATTAAAGATAAAAATGATGTAGTTTGGTATGTGTCGCCTCAAGATGTTGCAGATATTGGCTATTTATTTAGTACTGGAAAATTAAATAATTCAAGAATTATTTCAGTAGGGGGAACTGGCGTTAAAAACCCTCAATATTTTGAAGTAATTAAAGGTACACCACTTGCAAACATTCTAGATAATAATCTAAATAAAAATGTTCGAATTATCTCTGGGGATATTTTAAGTGGTTCAATAACCAATGCAACAACCTCAATTGGCTATTATGATGAGATTATTTCTGTATTACCTGATGAAGATGAAAGATATTTTTTAGGGTGGTTAAGTCCTGGTTTTTGTAAATATTCAATCACAAATACATTTTTAAGTAAAATATTTAGGAAAAAAGAATATAACCTAAACACATTAAAAAATGGTGGTGAACGGGCAATTATTCCATTTGGCAATATTGAAAATATGGTTCCAATGGAAATTATGCCAACGTTTTTAATGAAAGCAATTTTAGCTAGAGATATTGAAGAAATGGAAAACCTTGGGATTTATGAATGTGACTCTGAAGATTTTGCTTTATGTTCATTTGCAGACACTTCAAAAATGGAAGTATCTGAAATTATTCGCGAAGGATTAGAATTTATTGAGGTAGAAGGGTAATATGAAATTTATACGTAATTTTCTGGATAAAATTGAACCTAATTTTCATGATGGTGGCAAGTTATCTAAATTCTATCCACTTTATGAAATGGCGGATACATTTTTATATACTCCAAAAGATAAAACAACAAATGGTCCGCATGTACGTGATTCTATAGATTTAAAACGTGCTATGTTTATGGTTGTTATTGCATTAATTCCAGCACTACTATTTGGAATATTTAATGTTGGGTATCAGCAAGATAGTACACGTACAATTACAGAAAACTTTTTAGCTGGTTTGCAACTTGTATTGCCAATTATTATTGTAAGTTACTCTGTTGGTGGGTTTTGGGAAGTAGTTTTTGCTGTTGTAAGAAAACATGAAATTAATGAAGGTTTTCTAGTAACAGGATTGTTAATACCATTAATAATGCCTCCAACAATCCCATTATGGATGGTTGCTGTTGCAACTTCATTTGGTGTGGTAATTGGAAAAGAAATTTTTGGTGGAACTGGTTTCAATATATTTAATCCCGCTTTAGTTGCGCGTGCATTTTTATTTTTTGCATACCCTGGTGCAATTTCAGGTGATAAGGTTTGGGTTGCAGTTGATGGTGTATCTTCTGCCACGCCCCTTGCAGTAACAGCAAGTTCACAAAATTCAGTCATAACAATTCTAGATAATGCTGGATATACATTCCAAAATATGTTTATTGGATTTATTCCTGGTTCAATTGGAGAAACATCAACTTTGGCCATTTTAATTGGAGCGATAATTTTATTAGTAACTAAAATTGCAAATTGGCGAATTATGGTTAGCATACTACTTGGTATGGTTAGTATGTCAATTTTATTTAATTCATTTTCAAATGCGAGTTCAAATGCTCTTTTACAATTACCCTGGAATTATCATTTAACAATGGGAGGGTTTGCATTTGGAATGGTATTTATGGCAACGGATCCAGTATCTGCATCTCAAACTAATTCAGGGAGGTGGATATATGGATTTTTAATTGGTATTTTAGCTGTAATTATTCGAACAGTTAATCCGGCATTCCCTGAGGGTATGATGTTAGCAATTTTACTTGGTAACGCATTTTCACCTATGATTGATTATTATGTCTTAAGAGCACATATTAATAGGAGGCAAAAAAGATATGCACAGTAATGCATACACATACAGATTTATTATTATTCTAACAGGGCTTGCAGCTCTTTTGTTGTCATTTGCTTCTACAAGTTTAAAGTCTAGACAAGATTTTAATCGAGAAATAGATACTAAAAAGAATATTCTAAAAGTTGTTAATCTTTACAATGATTCAATGACACAAGATGAAATTGTGGATACTTTTGTCAAAAGTATTTCTTCAAAGGTAGTAGAAGAAAATGCTCTTAATTATTATGAGTGTACAACGAACAATACATTAGAAGGGTTAATTTTGCCCGTATCAGGCAAAGGATTATGGTCAACTATTAATGGTTTTTTAGCATTAGATACAGATATGAATACTATTAAAGGAATTACATTTTACAAACATGGTGAAACCCCAGGTTTGGGTGGTGAGATTGAAAAAGATTGGTTCACTTCTCAGTTTATTGGAAAGAAAATATTTGATGCTAACAGTAATTTAGTATCTGTAGAAATCAATAAAGGGAAAGTAGCCAACATCAATGACCATGAAGTAGATGGAATAAGTGGCGCAACGTTAACAACAAAGGGTGTAAGTGATTTTTTATTTTCTAACTTAAAAAATTACGAACAATTTTTAACACAAAATATTGCTGGAGATTCTAATGGCAAATAAAAAAATGAAAGTATTTGCAGATCCTCTGATTTACAATAACCCAATTACTAAACAAGTTTTAGGTGTGTGTTCTGCTCTTGCAGTTACAGTTAAAATGGACACTGCTATTGTAATGGTACTAGCATTAACAACAGTTTTAACTTTTTCAAATATCATAATTTCATCGATGAGAAATATGATACCTTCAAAGGTGAGAATTATTGTAATGTTAACAGTAATTGCAACCTTGGTTATTTTAGCAGACCAAGTTTTGAAAGCATTTTTATTTGATATTAGTAAACAATTGTCAGTTTTTGTTGGATTAATTATTACAAACTGTATTGTAATGGGTCGTGCGGAGGCTTTTGCTCTTCAAAATACAGTTAAAGATTCTGCTCTTGATGGTTTAGGAAATGGGTTAGGGTATGGGATAATTTTAATCCTTGTTGCAGCAATTAGAGAATTGTTGGGTAGTGGGGCATTACTTGGAATGCAGGTTATTCCAGATTCATTTTATACTGCTGGTTATGAAAATATGGGATTAATGTTGTTAGCTCCAGGCGCATTTATTGTTCTTGGGCTACTAATTTGGGTTCAACGAACAGTTACAGGATATACGGAGAATTAAATGGAATTATTTGTTCACTATTTAAGCTTAGCAATAGAGTCAATATTTATTCAAAATATATTGCTATCATCATTCTTAGGAATGTGTTCGTTTCTTGCAATTTCAAAGAAAGTAGAAACTTCATTTGGGTTAGGACTTGCAGTTGTATTTGTTAATGGCATTACTGTACCCACTAACTGGTTAATGCAAAAATATTTACTGTCAGAAGGTGCATTAAGTTGGACAGGAATCGCTTCACTCCAATCAATTGATTTAAGTTTTTTAACATTTATTACTTTTATTGCAACTATTGCTGCAATGGTTCAATTAGTTGAAATGACATTGGATAAATTTAGTCCAAAATTATATCAAGCACTTGGAATATTTCTACCATTAATAGCTGTTAACTGTGCTATTCTTGGGTCGTCATTATTTATGGTAGAAAGAAACTATCAATTTGGTGAATCTGTTGTATATGGTGTGAGTGCTGGGTTTGGTTTCTTCTTAGCAATCCTAACCATGGCAACAATTAGATACAAACTAAAATATTCAAATGTTCCAAGTGGTTTAAAAGGATTAGGAATCGCAACGATTCTTACAGGATTAATATCAATGGCGTATATGTCGTTCTCAGGAATTAATTTATAGAAAGATTATAAATGATTATTACACTATCATCTGTTATTGTTTTTGTTGTTGTTATCATTTTATTAGTAACAATACTCAATATCGCAGAAAAAAAATTATTACCCCAGGGTGAAGTTAAAATATTACTTAATGGGGATGAAGATAAATCACCCTCGGTTAATCCAGGCTCAACGTTGTTAACTGCTTTATCAAATCATAAGATATTTTTGCCCTCAGCTTGTGGAGGAGGAGGAACTTGCGGAATGTGTACATGTAAAGTTCATTCCGGTGGAGGTCAAATCCTACCAACCGAATTGAGTCATGTATCTCGACAAGAAGCACGAGAAAACACACGATTAGCATGTCAAGTAAAAGTACGTGAAGATATGGAAGTCCAAATCCCTGATGAAATATTTAATATTCAAAAATGGGAATGTACTGTACGGTCAAATTATAATGTAGCAACATTTATCAAAGAGTTAGTTTTAGAACTACCTGCTGGTGAAGAGTTGAAATTTGAAGCAGGTGGGTATATCCAAATCGATATTCCGGAATATGATATAAAATTCAATACGATGGATATTGAAAAAGAGTACCATGAAGATTGGGATAAATACAATATTTGGGATTTAAAACATAAAAATGAAGAACCCATTTTTAGAGCATATTCAATGGCGAATCATCCTGCTGAAGGCAATATTGTGATGTTAAATGTACGTATTGCAACTCCACCACCAAACCTTTGGAATGATGTGCCACCTGGAATTTCATCATCATATATTTTTAATTTGAAGGCAGGCGATAAAGTAACAGTATCTGGACCTTATGGTGAGTTCTTTATAAAAGAAACCGAAAGAGAAATGGTGTATATAGGAGGAGGTGCTGGAATGGCACCAATGCGTTCTCATTTATTTCACTTGTTTCATACACTAAAAACAGGTCGAAAAGTATCATTTTACTATGGTGCTCGTTCAAAACGTGAGATGTTTTATGATGAAGATTTTAAGAAAATTGTTGCTGAATTCCCAAACTTTAGATATATTGTTGCACTCTCTGATGCTGATCCTGAAGATAACTGGGAAGGTCCAACTGGCTTTATCCATCAAGTTTTACACGATGGTTATTTACAAGATCACGAAGATCCAACAGAAATTGAGTATTATATGTGTGGTCCACCTATGATGATTGATGCAGTTGATAATATGCTTTACAATATTGGTGTTGAAGCAGAAATGATTGCATACGACAAGTTCTAGTGCTTGTTAGTAAATTAATAATACCATTGAAAGTTCGAATTATTTCGAGCTTTCTTTTTATATGTACATTTGGGTGTAATTCATCTCAATTTGACCCCCATTTAATTTCTGGATATACAATGGGTACTACCTATTCAGTTAAATTATCCGATTCTTTAAGTGAAGTAGAAATATTAAAGGTAAAAGAGGCAATTGATTCAACGCTTTTTGCAGTAAATCAAATATTTTCAACCTATATTGAAAACAGTGAAATATCAAAAATAAACAAGAATAAGATATCGATAATTTCAGATGAGTTTAAATTCGTTTTCAAAAAATCACTTGAGTATTTTGAAATGTCTAATGGTACTTTTGACATAACAGTACACCCGCTTGTAAAACTTTGGGGATTTGGGAATGAAGCATCAATCAAATCACCACCTAGCAAAGATAAAATTATAAATCTACTATCAAAAATTGGAATGAATAAAGTTCAATTAAATAATTACAATTTAGTTAAAGATTTAGAAATAGAATTAGACATGAGTGCAATTGCTAAAGGATATGGGGTAGATAGAATTGCTGAATATTTACTTAATAATTCCTTTACTAACTTTATGGTAGAAATAGGTGGCGAAGTTCGGTGCGAAGGGAAAAAGAGTAGTAACAAGAATTGGACAATAGGGATTCAAAATCCACAAGAAGGTAATTTGCAAAATAAGTTAGTTTTGTCAAACACTTCAATTGCTACTTCTGGAAGTTATAATAATTACTTTGAATTTGAAGGTAGGATTTATTCGCATACTATTAATCCTAAAACAGGATATCCGGTTGAACATTCTTTAGTAAGTGCAACAATAATTGCACCACATTGTATTGATGCTGATGCCCTAGCTACAACAGTTATGGTTTTAGGAGTTGAAAAAGGATTAGCACTAATTGAATCACTAGATAATATGGAATGTTATCTTATTGAAGCGAGTATTAATGATACTCTGATAGAATATAAGTCAAAAGGGTTTAGTGAATATGAAATTTAATGTGAATTTGAGCACGATTCTTTTTCAACAGAAGAACAACTGCAATCTTTTCCAGTACCACCACAAGAACCTTTTAAGTTTCGTCCAGAAACAATGGTCCCAATTGCCATAAGTAAAACAGCAACCAATAGAATTATAACCGTAATTATTAACGTAGTCATGGTTGTAATTTACACACTAATTTAGGGTAATATTTTAGGATAATAAATGAACAAGAAATTTTTAACAATAATTGTAATTTCAATATTTGGGAGCATGCTTTTTACCAATTTAATGGCAACCGATGGTAATGCCCAGCATGAACTTATAGATAAGCAAGAACAAACTCATGAAATCTCTCATGAAAATGACCATAGTGACCATCATTCAATCCATTTAGATGGTGCTCATGTATCATTATTTTGGATTATTCCATTTATTGGTATTCTTTTATCAATTGCAGTCCTACCCCTTGTAGCACCAACAGTATGGCACCATCATTATGGGAAAATTTCATTATTATGGGGCATGGTATTTTTTATTTCATTTTGGATTGCACATGGAACTTCAATGGCATTTTTCTATTTATCAGAAGTTTATTTAGGTGAATTTATTCCATTTATTGTGTTACTTTTATCCCTATACACAGTTTCAGGTGGAATTAGATTAAAAGGAACATTGAGGGGTTCACCAATAGTAAATACAGCTATATTACTAATTGGTACAGTTTTGGCTTCATGGATGGGTACAACAGGTGCAGCGATGTTATTAATCCGACCTTTAATTAAAGCGAACTCATGGAGAAAATATCAAGTTCATACTGTAGTATTTTTCATTTTCCTAGTTGCAAATATTGGAGGTTCTTTAACCCCTTTAGGTGATCCACCATTATTCTTAGGGTTTTTAAAAGGAGTTTCATTCTTTTGGACAACCAAATATATGCTGTTTCCTATGATTATAACAGCTTCAATATTGTTAGTAGTATATTTTATAATTGATTCAATTTTATTGAAAAAAGAAAATGCTGTACCAAGTGATGATGGGACAAAAATTAAACTGGGGTTAGATGGCAAGAAAAATCTCATATTGCTTCCTGTAGTAGTGGGCGCAGTTGTACTTTCTGGTATTTGGCATTCAGATATTACCAATCCTGCTGATGTTGCAATAACATTGTTTCATACACCTATGATGACGTTTGGAACACTTGCACAGATAGCAATATTATTAGCTGTAACATTTGTTTCATTAAAATTTACACCTGCTACATCTTCTGCACGAACAGGTAATGGGTTCACTTGGGAACCAATATTGGAAGTAGCCAAACTTTTTGCTACTATATTTCTAACAATGGTTCCTGCCATTGCAATCCTTAAAGCAGGTGCTAATGGGGCTTTGGCACCAGTTATTAGTTTAGTTTCAAATAATGGGGATCCAGTAAATAGTATGTACTTTTGGTGTACAGGTATATTATCTAGCTTCCTTGATAATGCCCCAACTTATGTTGTATTTTTTAATACAGCTGGTGGAGATGCAGTACAGTTAATGGGTGAGATGGCTCAAACATTACTTGCAATATCTGCTGGTGCTGTGTTTATGGGAGCCAACACATATATTGGAAATGCTCCAAATTTCATGGTTAAATCAATTGCAGAAGAAAACAAAATCAAAATGCCAAGTTTCTTTGGATATATGGGATGGTCTGTAGTAATTCTTATTCCTATATTTATCTTTGTAACTTTCATATTATTTTAAGGAGATGATGAATGTTTAAACATATACTTGTACCAACAGATTTAAGTAATAAAGCTGAATTAGCATTTAATAAAGCAGTATTTTTAGCACATCAATTTAATTCTGAAATCACCTTGTTAAATGTGCATGAAGAGTTTCAATCTAAAGAAGAATTAATTATGAGCCGTGTTAGTGTCGAAAATCTCCAAGAAGAGTACAGAACTATTGCACTAGATGCTAAAAATAATATGAAGAAATTGATTGTTGATTTGCATGCAGAAGATATTAATATTCATGTACTACTTCGAGAGGGAAAACCATCTAAAGAAATAATAACAGTTGCCAACGAGATACAATCAGATTTAATTGTTATGGGCACAAATGGGCGAGATGGTTTAGCAGATTATATTTTAGGCACAACAACCAACAATGTAATTGAAAGTACTAAAATTCCAGTTTTAGTTGTTCCTGAATAAGCTTCATTATAAAATATCATTTCAATTTGGACATACTTCACTTTGAAGACTGTTTATATTTAACCTAAATTTAATGTTCATTTATGAAGAGAATTTACGAAAAAGATTGGAAAAATATTGAAGCACTTATCCAAGGTGCTAATAAAATACTATTATCCACACATGTAAATCCAGATGGTGATGGACTTGGTTCTCAAATTGCTTTTTATCATTATTTACAGAGTTTAAACAAAGAGTGTAAAATAATTAATTATTCATCCTTTCCTCCAATGTATGATATCATAAATCCAGATTTAATTGTTGAACAATATTCTACAAATCATGATGATTGGATTGCAACTGCAGATTTAGCAGTTGTTTTTGATATTGGAAGTACCCAAAGGTTACGTGATATTTATACATTAATTTCTAAAAACAAAATTAAAGCAATTACTATTGATCATCATCCTTCGGAACATAAAGGATTTGAAGTAGCAGTAGTAGATAGTGATGCTTCTTCAACAGGAATTTTAGTATGGGATTATTTGAATTTTACTGGTTTATATAAAGATGGATACCCCATTAATATTGCAAAAGCATTATACACTGCACTACTGACTGATACAGGTTCATTTAGATATAGTTCTACAAGTCCCTTTTGTCATGCAATGGCTTCAAATTTGATTTCATGTGGAGTTGATCCTTACGAAATTTATAGTTCAATTTATGAACAACGAGAAAAACACCAGATTGAACTAATGGCATTAATAATCCAATCTGTTCAATATTCACAAGATAGTAAATATGCATGGGTTGTAATTACGCAAGAAATGTTGGATTTGACGGGTGCAACTCCTCTAGATACTGAAGGAACAGCTGATTTTTTACGAACAATAAAAGGAGTTGAAGTTTCGTTTGTTCTTATCGAATTACTTAACGGAAATTTGAAAATTAGTTTCCGCTCAAGAGGAAAAGTTGTTATAAATGATATAGCTCAATATTTTGCTGGTGGTGGGCACAAATTTGCAGCAGGTGCAAAAGTTGATGGTTTTGCTACAAAAGATATAGTTAAAAAAATACAAGAATTGTTAAATATGAAATTGAAAGGATTGAAATAGGTGTCTATTAAGAGTGATAATTGGATTGAAAAAATGTCCTTAGAGCAAGAAATGATTACTCCCTATGTTTCAAAACAAGTACGTGATGGCATGATTTCGTATGGGGTTTCATCTTATGGATATGATATTAGAGTTGCTGATGAATATAAAATTTTCACAAATGTAAATAATAGTGTAATTGACCCAAAGAAATTTGTAAAAGAATCATTTGTTGATTTTAAAGGAGATGTATGTATTGTACCTCCAAACAGTTTTGCACTTGCAAGAAGTGTTGAATATTTTAAAATTCCAAGGAATGTTTTAACAATATGTGTTGGGAAATCTACCTATGCCCGTTGCGGAATAATAGTAAATGTTACTCCATTCGAGCCAGAATGGGAGGGTTATGTTACTTTGGAGATTTCTAATACTACACCACTTCCTGCAAAAATTTATTCAAATGAAGGGTTATGTCAAGTATTGTTTTTTGAATCTGATGAAGATTGTAGAATTTCATATAAAGATAAGGCAGGAAAGTATCAAGGACAATCTGGAATTACTTTACCGAGGATGAAAGAAAATTAATGAGAATAAACATTGCTAAAGATTCGGGATATTGTTCAGGTGTTAAAGATGCTGTTAATATGGCATACGATATAACTGATGAATTTGGTAATGTGTATATGCTAGGTGATGTTGTTCATAATGAACGAGTTGTGAAAGATTTGGAAAATGCTGGTACTAAAGTTGTAAAGTCACTTGATGAAGTTCCAAAAGATAGCCCAGTTTTATTTAGAGCACATGGAACTGTTAATGAAACGTGGAATAAAGCAAAACGTAACAACTTAAATATAATTGATGCTACGTGCCCCTTAGTACATGAAATCCATAATGAAGTAAAAAAACTTTCTAAGGATGGAAGAAAAATCATCATAATTGGAGATCACGGGCATGATGAAGTAGTTGCAATTGCAGACCAAGTAGATAATGCTGTTGTTATTGCATCTTTTGAAGAAGCAAAAGAATTGAAAACAATGAAATCAATTGGTGTTGTTTCACAATCAACTCAAATGATAGAGAACGTTCAAAAAATAATAAATGTGTTGATTACAAAAACCTCAGATTTACATTTTATAAATACAATTTGTTATCCTACAAAACGCAATCAAGAACAAATAAAAGTATTGGCAACTCAAAATGAGTTGATGATTATAATTGGATCATTTACGAGCGCAAACTCAAAAAGATTGACCGAGTTAGCTCTTGAAAGAAATCAAAATTCATATCAAGTTGAGAGTGCAGTAGATTTAAAACGTGAATGGTTCACCAATATTGAAACAGTTGGAATATCAGCTGGTGCATCCACTCCAGAATATTTAATTGGGGAAGTGAAAGACAGAATTCTAAACATATCTAAGGGGATTTAAAAATGAAAAAAGGTACTTTTGAAATAAAAGTAGGATTAGCAGAAATGCTTAAAGGTGGCGTAATTATGGACGTTACAAATGTTGATCAAGCAAAAATAGCAGAAGATTCTGGGGCTGCTGCTGTTATGGCGCTGGAGCGAATTCCGGCTGATATTAGGCGTGATGGTGGAATTTCACGAATGTCAGACCCTAAAATGATTCAAGAAATTCAGAAAGAAGTAACAATACCTGTAATGGCAAAATGTAGAATTGGTCATTTTGTTGAAGCACAAATATTAGAAGCAATTGAAATTGACTTTATCGATGAAAGTGAAGTATTAACCCCTGCAGATGAAAACAATCATGTATATAAACATGATTTCAAAGCACCTTTTGTATGTGGTGCTAGAAATTTAGGTGAGGCATTACGACGAATTGGTGAAGGTGCTGCAATGATTAGAACCAAAGGCGAGGCAGGGTCTGGAAATATTGTTGAAGCTGTTCGTCACATGCGTACAATTATAAATGATATTAAAGAATTAACCACCTTGGACTCAACTCAGCTTATGGCAAAAGCACGGGATTTACAAGCCCCATTTGAATTAGTTAAACAAGTTGCTAAATTGGGAAAACTTCCTGTACCTAATTTTAGTGCAGGTGGGATTGCAACTCCAGCAGATGCGGCATTGATGATGCAACTAGGTGCTGAATCTGTATTCGTTGGCTCAGGAATATTTAAATCTGACGACCCTGAGATACGGGCAAAAGCAGTTGTGAATGCAACAACTTATTTTAATGATCCATCGAAATTGGCTGAAATTTCAACTGGTCTTCAATCTGCAATGAAAGGATTAGACATTTCAGAAATTCCAGAAGATCAAATGTTACAGGAGCGTGGTTGGTAGTGAAAATTGGTGTATTAGCCATGCAGGGAAATTACCAACAACATCAGTCAAAATTAACTGAACTAGGTGTAGAATCAGTTCAAGTTAAATACTCAACTGATTTGGATGATTGTGATGCACTTATAATTCCAGGAGGAGAATCAACAACAATTTCAAAACTATTAACAACTAATAAACTGAGGAAATCAATTAAAGATTTTGCAATGAATAAACCTATTTTAGGCACTTGTGCTGGTATGATTATTCTATCAAAATCGGAACCAACTAGAAATATGATTCCTCTTGAAATTATGGATTACTCTGTAGAAAGGAATGGATGGGGTAGGCAAGTAGATTCATTTGTAGATAATATTGTGCTAGAGAAGCAAAAGACAGAATTTCCTGCCACTTTTATTAGAGCACCAAAACTAACTCAGTTTGACACAAATTTAACTGTGTTAGCTACTTATAAAAATGAAGTTGTATGTGTTACTGACGGCAAACATATTGCATGTTCATTTCATCCTGAAATTGGAAAAAATACAGACATTCACTCACTTTTAATTAACAATATAAAATGACCAAATATAAAATATTACCAAAAATAAACGACCCATCAGATTTAAAACAGTTAAATATGACTGCCCTTCGTGAAGTTTCTAATGAGATTTCGCATTTTATGAGAACAACTGTTGAAAAGGTGGGTGGGCATTATTCATCACCACTCGGAGTTGTTGATTTAACAGTAGCAATACATTATGCCTATAATTCACCTCAAGATAAATTAATTTGGGATGTTGGACATCAATCCTATGCGCATAAAATTATATGTGGACGAAGAGATGAATTTCATACAATTCGTCAAAAAGATGGAATAAGTGGATTTTTAAAACGAAGTGAAAGTGAGCATGATATATTTGGGGCAGGTCATGCAAGTACATCAATATCTGCTGCACTGGGAATGGCACATGCTCGAGATAAGAAAAAAGATAAAAATCAAGTTGTTGCTATAATTGGCGATGGTGCGATGACAGGTGGCTTGGCGTACGAAGGCATTAATAATTTGGGATATCATAAAACTCAATTAACCGTTGTGTTAAATGATAATTCTATGTCTATTTCAAAAAGTGTTGGAGCATTATCTCATTATTTAACCCGTGTTGTAACAAACCCAACCTATAACAAAATTAGAAATGATATATGGGATATATCTGGGAAAATACCTATTTTTTCAAAACATTTGCGAAAAATATTAAGAAAAACTGAAGAGGGTATTAAGGGATACTTTACTCCCGGAGCACTTTTTGAAGAATTTGGACTGCGTTATATTGGTCCAATTAACGGACACGATATGGAAGAAATGGTTCGTACATTTAACGCTGTCAAAGAAATGAATACCCCCGTTTTAGTTCATGTATATACAAACAAAGGTAAGGGCAATAAATTAGCAGAGTCTGATTCTACAAAATATTATAGTATGCCGGGGAAAAAAGTTGGTAAAAAAAGTGATTTACCAGATTACTCCAAAGTATTTGGGCATGCAATTACTCAATTAGCAGAGAAAAATGATAAAATTGTTTGTGTTACAGCTGCTATGGAAGTTGGAACTGGTATGTCTGAATATACCGAAAAATATCCAGATAGGTATATTGATGTAGGAATTGCTGAAGAACATGCAATTACGTATGCATCTGGGTTAGCTACTGAAGGATTTGTACCAGTAGTGGCTATTTATTCAACATTTATGCAACGTGCGTATGACCATGTATTTCATGACGCTATTCTGCAAAAGTTACCACTTGTAGTTTGTATGGATAGAGCAGGGGTTGTTGGTCCCGATGGTCCAACTCACCATGGAGTGTTTGATATTTCATTATTTAAAAATCTACCTGAAGTAATAATTAGTGCACCTAAAGATGGTCAGGAATTAAAAAATCTTCTATTTACTGCAACAGAGTCTAAATCTGTATTTTTAATAAGGTATCCAAAATCAAATTGCGTAGACTATAATGGTGAAAAGCCAGCAGAAATGTTAGATGTTGGTTCGTGGGAATATTTAAATAAAGGTGTGAAAGTTGCAGTTTTGGCAACGGGTAGTATGGTTGAAGTTGCGACTTCAAGTATTGATAGTATTTCTAAAGAATTATCATTAAATCCAACTATTGTAAATGCACGATTTATAAAGCCGTTGGATACAGTAATGTTAGAGGAAGTCGTATCTAGACACGATATTATTATCACAATAGAAGAGGGTGCTTTGAGTGGTGGATTTGGGTCATCTGTATTAGAATATATTAATGATAATTTAATAAATTGTAATTTGATTCGTATGGGAATTCCTGATGAATATATTGAGCATGCAACACGTCAAGAGCTTTTAGATGAGTTAAATTTGAATATCAACGGAATAGTAGAAAATATTAAAAAGAGTTTATAAATGGCATTGTCAAATAAAGAAATTTGGGAAAAGGAAATTGAAAACTCTAGAAATAGAGATTATAGTTTCAAGTCTGCTTCAGGTGAAGAAGTAGACCCCTTATATTTTCCCGATGATATAACCGAAGAATACAAGACTGAATTAAATTTTCCAGGGCAATTTCCATATACTCGTGGAATTCATCCAAATATGTACCGTGGTAAATTGTGGACAATGCGTCAATTTGCTGGATTTGGAACACCAGAAGAAACAAATCAACGTTTTAAATTTCTTTTAAAAGAAGGTATTACAGGGCTATCAGTAGCCTTTGATATGCCAACTTTAATGGGTTATGATGCAGACCATCCTATTTCTAACGGTGAAGTGGGACACTGTGGTGTTGCAATCAGTTCACTTCAAGATATGGAAAAATTGTTTGATGGAATTAATTTATCCAAAGTAAGTGTTTCAATGACTATAAATGGTCCAGCTATAATTGTTTTTGCTTTTTATGTTGCAGTAGCTATGAAGCAAGGTGCAGATATTTCCAAATTAAATGGTACACTTCAGAATGATATTCTGAAGGAATACATTGCTCAAAAGGAATGGATTTATCCACCTCGTGAATCTATGCGAATTATTACAGATATGATTCAGTATTGTACTAATAATATGCCTAAATATAATACAATATCTGTAAGTGGTTACCACATTAGAGAAGCGGGTTCAACAGCAATCCAAGAGCTTGCATTTACTTTAGCAGATGGTTTTTCCTATGTTGAACATGCCCTTGAAGTTGGGTTGGATGTCGATGATTTTGCACCACGATTATCTTTTTTCTTTAACTCACATTTAGATTTCTTTGAAGAAATTGCAAAATTTCGTGCTGCTCGTAGAATATGGGCAAAACGTATTAAGAATAAGTATGGTGCTAAGAGTGAGCGATCGTTAAAATTAAGATTTCACTCTCAAACAGCTGGATACTCCTTAACTGCACAACAACCAGAAAATAACATTACACGAACTGCATATCAAGCATTGGCTGCTGTTTTGGGTGGAACACAATCTTTACATACAAATTCAATGGATGAAACGCTTGCATTACCATCTGAAAAAGCGGTTGAAATTGCACTTAGAACTCAACAAATTACAGCATTTGAAACTGGCGTGACAAATGTTGCTGACCCTTTAGGTGGCTCTTGGTATGTGGAGAGTTTAACTGATAAAATGGAAGTAGAAGTTGAAAAATACTTCAATAAAATTGATGAACTAGGGGGTGTAATACCTGCTATTGAAATGGGGTTTTTCCAGCGAGAAATTGCTGAAGCTGCTTCAGATTATCAAATGCGTGTAGACAAAAAAAGACGAATTGTTGTTGGGGTAAATGACTTTGTAAAAGAAAATGAAGAAATCGATATTCCCATTTTAGAAATATCTGATGAAGTTGAAAATCGCCAATTAGATAGCTTGAAAAAACTCAAACAAGATCGAGATAATGAAAAAGTAAAAGAATCATTAGATAAAATTACTGAGGCATGTTCTACTAATACAAACTTACTACCACTAATAATAAATGCTTCAATTGAATATGCAACAATGGGAGAAATTGTGGAAGCAATGAAAAAAGTATTTGGTGGTTGGGAAGAAACAGCAATCATTTAATGTCTGTTTACGCAGATTTACATATACATTCAACTCAATCTGATGGTGAATTATCTACAAACCAAATAGTTGATTTTATACATCGAAAAAAGTTAAATGCTTTTAGTGTAACGGACCATGATACAATTTCACACATCCCCATAATTCAAGAATACCTTTTACAACAAAATTACCAAAATCAATTTATTCCAGGCGTTGAAGTCTCTTGTATTCATTCTGATTACAATATTCACATTCTTTTGTATGGTAAAAATGTAAATTGTCATCAGTTAAGAGAACTCTTCAGCCATATGCATACTGAACGATGTATTACATTTCTAAAGATGGGTAAAAAATTAGAGAGTTTAGGTTATAAAATTAATTATAGTGATTTAGTGAAAAAACATTCAAATCCTGGGAGGCCTCATTTAGCAAAAGAATTAGTTGAAAATCATCTAGTGAACAATTTCCGAGAAGCATTTGATTTGCTTTTGGGATTTGGGAAACCAGCGTATGTGCAAAAAAATAAACCATCAGCAAAAGAAGTATTAGATATTGCTGAAAATAGCGGGTTGATATCTTCCTTAGCACACTATGGAATTTATCAAGACAATGTTGAAATTAATGAATTAGGAAAGTTGGGATTGCAAGCTGTTGAAATTTATCATCCAGACCATACAAATAAAATTATTAAATATTTATCAGAGTATGCTAAATTAAATTCGTTAATAATCACAGGGGGATCTGATTTTCATTCTAGAAAATCGAAAAATCATATTGGGTCATATGGTGTTGATAAAGCAAATTATACACAATTTATGGAAAGAGTTGGATGCTAGATAATTGCGCTGAAATATTTAATAATAATCAACCATTTACAATTGGGGTGGAAGAGGAGTATATGCTCTGTAATCCTAAAACTGGTGATTTAGTTAATATTGCTAATGATATATTTAAACACCTCCCTAAAAATGAAATTGACAGATTTAGTTATGAATTAATTTTATCTGAAATCGAGATGAATACTCCAGTTTGCAATTCTGTTGATGAAGCTATTGAAAAAGTAGTATTTTATAGAAATCTACTAAAAAAAATTGGAGAAAAAGTTGGATTTGTTATTGGAATGAGTGGTACCCATCCAACTGCAAAACCTAGTGAGCAAGAATTTGTCAAAAATGATTCATATAATTGGGTTTCAGCACAACTTGGATATTATGCTCAACGAAATGTTACTTTTGCAACTCATGTTCATATTGCTGTACCTAATGCAGAGGTTGCAATCCATGTTACAAATGCAATGCGACGTTGGATAGCACCGATAGTTGCTTTAACAACAAACTCACCATTTTTTGAAGGTCAATTAACTTCAATGAAATCATCACGTACAATGCAATTTGGTACATTTCCTCGAACCAATATACCTCAGACATTTTCTTCTTTTGAAGAGTATTCCAACATTGTAAATAATTTTATTAAAATGGAATCAATCGAGAAACCTCGACAAATTTGGTGGAAAATTAGACCACACATGGATTTTGGAACTATTGAGTTTCGCATGCCGGAAGTCCAACGTTCACTTTCACGTACAAAATTAGTTGTTGCACTTGCTCAGTCGCTAATTCATACTGCTTGTACTGAGTATTCTGTAGGAAATTTAATTGAAGAATTTTCAATGGAGTACTTAAATGATGCCTTATGGAAAGCATCTCGATTTGATTTTAATTGCTCAATTATAGACGTTGTTGAAAACAAACCTATTTTACTTTCCACAGCAATTGAGCAAATGTTAGAATATATAGAGGATTCTCTAAAATATTTTGGTAATGAAGATGTAGTTGATATTGCTAAAGATATTTTAGAAAAAGGAACAGAGGCAGATCAACAATTAAGTGTTTATAATAATGGACATTTTGAAGAATTAAAGCAATTTTTGATATCAACAGTTGAATATTCAATTTAGATTAGAAAATTGTAAAAATATACCTTCAAAAGTGTGTAAAATTAAAGATACTATTCAAGATTAAATTTAACCAAATACTAATAAATAGGAGTTTTAAATGCCACGAAAAATAGTGCATGTTGTTGGAACAGGAACCATCGGCGAACCATTAATCGGATTATTATGTGATTTTAAGAATGACTTAGGCATTGATGAAGTTACGTTTCATAAAAATACACCCTTAACAACAGATAGATCAAAAGTTAGAAATTTAATAAAACGAGGTGCACGGTTAACTACTCATCAAAATAAAATTGATGGTTTCAACAGTATTGGTTTAAAGGCTGAGTTTGCAACAGAGCAAGCAATTGATAGAGCATCGGTAGTTATTGATTGCACTCCCTCAGGATTTGGGCATAAAAATAAATCTGAATATTATGAAAAATTTTTACACAATACAAAAGGATTCATAGCCCAGGGAAGCGAATTTGATTTTGGTAAAATGTATGCACGTGGAATTAATGATTCTGCATTAATTCATGATGAAGATAGGTTTATTCAAGTAGTTTCATGTAATACGCATAATTTGTCAACAATTGTTAAAACTCTTGCGTTGGATGAAGGGGAGGATAATTTAGAGGATGGCAGATTTTTACTTATTAGGCGTTCTAACGATGTTAGTCAGTCTGATAATTTTGTTCCAGCTCCAGAAGTAGGTATGCATAAAGATGAAAAGTATGGCACACATCATGCTCGAGATGCTGCACTTTTATTTAATACAATAGGTTTAGATTTAAATTTATTTTCTTCTGCGATGAAGGTAAATTCACAGTACATGCATATTTTACATTTTTCATTAAAGGTTAAAAAAGACGTTACTATTCAAAAATTGATAAGTAAATTAGACGCAAATGATAAAATTGCAACAACTGATAAAATAAATGCAAATGAAGTGTTTTCTTTCGGACGTGACCATGGACATTTTGGACGTATTTTAAATCAAACTGTTATTTCAATACCATCTTTAAATGTACGAAATAGAAATGAAATTACAGGATTTTGTTTTACACCACAAGATGGTAACTCATTGCTTAGTTCTATTGCAGTTTGTGAATGGTTTTTATACCCTCATTCTTATGAAGATAAAATTCAGTGTTTAAAACCACTATTTTTTGATGAGGTGTAAATAATATACTTACCATTGAAAAAATTTGCAATGGACCGTTTCAAGAAAATGCTTATTTAGTTTGGAATGATCAAAGTTCAGCGATACTTATAGATCCTGGAAGTGAAGCTGAAAAAATAATTTCCTTTATCAAATCTAATAATTTGAATTTGAAGGGTATTTTCAATACGCATGCACATATTGACCATATTGGTGCAGTTTCACAAATTGTAAATGAATTTCAAATTCCGTTTTACTTACATGAGTTAGATGAAGAATTATTAGATTCAATTCCACAATATGCCCAGTTATTTGGATTATCCAACATTGAAATCCCAAAAGTTAACTATAATTTTGAAGATGAGTCATACCAAATTGATGAAATTAACTTACACATATTGTTAACACCTGGACACACCAAAGGTGGTGTATGTTTTTTAATTGGAAATCATTTGTTTACCGGCGATACTCTTTTTAACAACTCAATTGGTAGAACAGATTTGCCAGGAGGTAATTACAGTACACTTATTTCTAGTATTAAGGAAGTTCTTTATAACTTACCTGAAAATACTGTAGTTTATCCCGGACATGGAGAAAATACTTCAATTGGGAACGAGAAGTTGCATAATCCATTTACAAAATAAATGAAAATTATTAATTATATTGATGCAAAAATTAAAAAATTATTGGATTACTCAATTCAACAGAATTCTAATGTTAAACTATTAGTAGCAGTTTCTGGGGGAGTAGATAGTACTGTATTGTTAGATGTTATATCAAAAATTGCAAAGAATATTGGATTTGAAATTGCAGTAGCCCATGTTAATTATAATATGCATAATAATTCCAAATTGGCACTTCAAACGAGTAAACAACAAGCAAACAATATTGGGTGTAAATTTTATTCAAAAACTATCAATGTAAAATTAGAAACTAATTTTGAGTCTAGAGCACGTGAAATACGATATAATTATTTATTAGAGTTAGCAGATAAGCACAACTTTGAGTTTGTACTGACTGCACATCATTTAGATGACCAAATAGAAACCATATTCATGAAAGAAATGCAAAACTCAGATTGGATTTCAAAAGTTGGAATTAGAGAACAACTAGACAAAATTTACAGACCATTACTAAATATTAAGAAACACGAAATAATTAGCTATGCAAAACAGAATAATTTGAAATGGACTGAAGATTTAACAAATACTAATGAACAATATTTGCGAAACAAAATTAGACATTCACTTTTACCTAAAAGTTTTAAAAAAAACCCAAATATTGAAGAAGAGTTGATGCATATTTCTGCTCAATCAAAACAAAGATTAATTGAGTTAAATGCTAAGATTGAAAAGGTAAATGATTCATTAGTAATACATAAAAATGAAAACTGGTTTTCTTTAAATAAAGAAACACTTCTTAGATTTTCTCAAATTGAGATAAAATATATTCTACAAACCAAAATTAAACAGATATTTAACATGCCAATTATTCTTAGAACTAATGCAAATTGGCATGAATTTATTTTGTTTTTGCAAACAGCATCCATTGGCTCAATATTTGATTTGAATGAAAATGTTTCTATTTCTAAAGATAGAGGTAAAATTTATGTTTATAAAACACCTTTATTTAAACATAAAACAGTTAAACTTATTGATAATATTAATAAATGGAATGAATCAATTTTTACCGTAAATTCAAAAATGGAGCATGTAAAATCAAAAACAATTTTGCATTATCCGAAAAAGAGTTTCTCACAGGGATTATGTGTAAGGCATTGGAAAGCTAAGGATAAAATTGATTCTTATAGAATTAATAAAAAAGTTAAAGTAAGCAATTTGTTTGTTAATGAAAAAATTTCTAATTTTCAGAAGAATAATTACCCAATTGTGACTGATATGAAAGATAACATTATTTGGATTCCTGGCATTGATCATTCTAGAAATATAAAACTAGATGAAAATATGGTAGAAATTGAATGGATTCAAAATGACTACGAAAGATTATAAAATGCGTGAATTAATAAATGCTAGAGAAATTAAAAATCGAGTTAAAATTATTGGAAAAGAGATTTCTAAAAGAAATAAAAATAGTATTCCAATTATTATTGGAGTTCTAAATGGATCATTTTTATTTTTAGCAGATATTGTAAGAGAACTTGATATAGATTTCGAAGTAGATTTTATAAAAATATCCTCGTATGGAAATTCAAAAATGAGTTCTGGTAAAGTCAAATTAATTAAAGATATGAGCGCAGATATTTCTGGTAGAGATGTTATTATCGTAGAGGATATCGTTGATACAGGATTGTCTCTGGAGTTTTTAAAACATAGATTAGAAGAAATGAAACCAAAATCGCTTCAGTTTGCTACTTTATTACTGAAAAAAGAAATTGCAAAAATTAGTTTTAAAATTGACTATGTTGGATTTGAAATTGAAGATGAATTTGTTGTAGGATATGGTCTTGATTATAAACAAAAGATGAGGGGTTTACCTTCAATTTATATTATGGATGAAAATTAAATATGAAAAATATTAAAAAACCAAAAAGAAAAAAAAGTAAAAATAATAAAAATAATCCAAAGTTAATGAAAGTAATTGGAAATAATTTATTAATTTGGGTATTAATTATTATTATGGCTGTTTCAGCTATGCAGTTCTTTGCAAGTAATGAAACCTCTAAGGATATTACTTTTTCAAAATTTCGAGAATTATTAAATGAAGAAAACATTGAGTCTGGAATTATTGAAGGTCGACAATTTAAGGGTAAATTAAAGGAACCTATTTTTGTTAAAGACGATCAAGGTAAAGAATTAGCAATAAATTCCTTTACAACAACACTTCCAGAAGTTACTGTTGAAATGTCGAATGAATGGACTGAAAAAGGGATAAGTTACGAGTTTAAAGATATGACATTAGGTATAATGGATTATTTAATTCAATTTTCCCCATGGATTTTAATTATTTTCTTCTGGTTTTTCTTAATGAGAAAAATGCAAGGTGGCGGAGGACAAGGTGGAATTTTTAATTTTGCTAAAAGTAGAGCTAAAATTATTTCACCCGATAGTCCTAAAGTGATGTTTTCTGACGTTGCAGGGTGTGATGAAGCAAAAGTTGAATTGCAAGAAATTGTAGAATTTCTAAAACATCCAAATAAATTTAAAAAATTGGGTGCTAAAATTCCACGAGGTGCATTATTGTTAGGACCTCCAGGAACAGGTAAAACTTTGTTAGGGAAGGCAGTTTCTGGCGAAGCGAAAGTTCCATTTTTTAGTATAAGTGGTGCAGAATTTGTTGAAATGTTTGTTGGTGTTGGAGCAAGCCGTGTTAGAGATTTGTTTAATCAAGCCAAAAAGAATGCACCAAGTATCATTTTTATTGATGAAATTGATGCTGTAGGTCGCCATAGAGGAGCAGGTTTAGGTGGTGGTCATGATGAAAGAGAACAGACTTTAAATCAGATTTTGGTTGAAATGGATGGTTTCGATACAGATGATAATGTGATTTTACTAGCAGCTACAAATAGACCAGATGTGTTAGATAAAGCACTTTTGCGACCTGGTCGATTTGATAGACAAATTGTTGTTGATGTTCCAGGAGTTGAAGGACGTGAAGCAATATTAAGAATTCACACTAAAAAAATCCCATTAGCTAAGAATGTTAAGTTAAAACAAATTGCAAAGGGGACTCCGGGGTTAGTTGGAGCAGACTTAGAAAACTTAGTAAATGAGTCTGCACTTCTTGCGGCTAGAAAAAATAAGAATAAAGTTGCAATGATTGATTTTGATGAAGCTAAAGATAAAGTAATGATGGGGGTGGAAAGAAAAAGCATGATTTTGACCCCTAACGAAAGAGAAATTACAGCTTATCATGAAGCAGGTCATGCATTAGTTGCGTATCATTGTGAAAATGCAGATCCTGTACATAAAATATCCATAATACCACGAGGAAGAGCATTGGGAATTACTGCACAACTTCCTGAAGATGAAAAGCATAATTACTCCTCAACCTATTTAAAGAATAGATTAGATATTTTAATGGGTGGACGTTGCGCTGAAAATATCATTTTCAATGACACATCTACTGGTGCTGGGAATGATATTTCCGTAGCAACAGATACTGCAAGAAAAATGGTTTGTGAATGGGGAATGAGCCAAAAATTGGGTCCCTTAACTTTTGGAAAAAAATCTGAAGAGGTATTTCTTGGTAGAGAAATTTCACACTCAAGAGATTATAGTGATGATATATCAAAATTAATTGATAATGAGATTTCAAATTTTGTAAAAAATGCAGAACAAAAAGCAAATAAAATCCTAAAGAAAAATATCGATCAACTTCATTTAATTGCCAAAGTACTATTGGACGAAGAAACTATTTCAGGAACTCGATTCAAAAAATTGTTAACTCAACAAGAAAATATCCCAAAAGAAGAAAACGTAAAAAAAGAAAAACGTGTAAGACGACAAACTAAATTTTCAGAAAAAGATCAGCCATTTGAATCAAAATAAAACAAAAATAATGGGAATTCTAAACCTAACGCCTGATTCATTTTATGATGGCGGTAAATATGTAGATTCCCAATGGTTGAATTCTAAATTACAGTCTCTCCTAAAAGCAGATATAATTGATATTGGTGCTGAGTCTTCGAGACCAAACGCAACTCCACTAGATATTGGAGAAGAAAAAGATAGAATTTCAACTATTTTTGATTGGGTGTCAACTAATTCAGGTAAAGTATTCTCCATAGATTCGTATAAGCCCGAAGTAGCCAAATTTGCTTTAGATAATGGTTTTAATATGATTAACGATATTACAGGTGGTGGTAGTGATTTTGCAATGTTAGAAATTTCTGCTGAATACAATGTTCCAATCTGTATAATGCACATGCAAGGTTTACCTGAAACTATGCAGGTAAATCCAATGTATGATGATATCTTAGATAGTTTAAAATTGTATTTTGAAAAAAGAATTAATACTGCAGTTAATTTAGGGGTTTCTGAAAGAAATTTAATTTTAGATCCAGGAATTGGTTTTGGAAAACGAATCATTAATAATGATTTAATTTTAGCCAATTTGAATGAACTCAAAACATTTGGTTATCCAATTTTATTAGGAGTATCAAGAAAGTCTTTTTTAGAGGTAGAAAATGATATCCCAAATGATAGGTTATCTGCAAGTATTGCAACAGCAACATTAGCTGTTTTAAATGGGGCAAATATTCTAAGAGTTCATGACGTTGATGAAACAATTAAGGCAGTACGTGTTTTAAATAGAATTCAAAATAGAAAAATAGAAATGGAAGTGGCATAAATGAAGAAAATAATATTATTTTTCCTTTTTAGCTTTATATTTACACAGAACAACAGTCAAATTGTAAATGAAGGATTTACAATAAGCATTTGGGGACATGTTCAGCAACCTGGAATCATTCATGTAGATTTTAATAAATTAGATGTTGATTTAATTTACATTTTAAGTAAAGCTGGTGGACCTATGCCCGATGCAAAATTAAATAAAATTGAAATTATTTCTCAAGATTCAGGAAAACGGATAATTAATCTGAAAGAAAAAATGAAAAATGGTGATTATTCAGATTTATTAATAAAACCGAATGATACAATTATTGTTAAACCAAAATTAATTTACAGCTTAAAAAATAATTCAAGTTTAATTCATACATTTTTATATATGGCAACATTAGGTTTGCAGATTTCATCGGCTCAACAAAATTAATGGATATCCAACAATTTAAAGATAATTTTGCTAACTCAAAGAAAAGATACCTTGAAATACGGAGGTACCTTTGACAAAAGTTCTTTAGAAAACAAGTTAAAAGAACTTCAAAATATTACTGTTGAACAAAACTTTTGGGATAATTCTAATAATGCAAAGAAAATTCTCCAAAAAATAAATATTATTGAAACTGAAATAAAAATGTGGGAAAATTTCGATAATAAATTTCAAGATACTGAATTATATTATGAATTATTAAATGAAGATGAATCCCTTCTTTCTGAAGCTATCGATTCTATTAATAAGTTAGATAATTTCACTGACAAAGTTGAAGTTAGAAAAATGTTAAATGGTGAAGATGACCATCGAGGTGCTATTCTTACAATTCATCCTGGTGCTGGAGGAACTGAATCACAAGATTGGGCTAGTATGTTGTTTAGATTATATTCACGATGGTGTGAAAAAAATAATTTAAAGGTTAAAATATTGGACTATCAAGATGGTGATGAAGCAGGAATTAAAGATGTAAGCATTGAAATTCCTGGTGATTTTATTTATGGGCATTTAAAAGCAGAAAGAGGTGTACATAGATTAGTTCGTATTTCACCCTTTGATAGTAATTCTCGAAGACATACTTCGTTTGCATCCGTTTTTGTGTATCCATTAATTGAAGATGATATTGAAATTGACATTGATGAAAAAGAAATTAGAATTGATACCTATCGAGCAAGTGGAGCTGGAGGGCAACATGTTAATAAAACGGATTCTGCTGTACGAATTACGCACATTCCAACGAATATTGTGGTTCAGTGCCAAAATCAACGTAGTCAGTTAAAAAATAAAAATGTTGCAATGAAAATGCTTAAAGCAAAATTATATCAAAACAAACAGGAAGAATTAGCGCTCGAACAGGAAAAATTGGAAGGGCAGAAAAAAGAAATTGGTTGGGGTAGTCAAATTCGCTCGTATGTGTTTCATCCATACAATCTTGTTAAAGACCATCGCACAAAAGAAGAAACATCAAACATCCAAGCCGTAATGGATGGTAGCATTGATAATTTTATTCGAGCATATTTATTAAAGAATTTGGAGAAAAATGAACGAGTTGGATAAACATAAAAGTTTAAAACAAATAATAGATTTTAGATTAGAAAAATTAGCTAATATTAGAGAAAATGGCTATGACCCTTTTCCTTATAAATATGATAAAACTCATAATATTGATTCAATTATTGAAAATGGTGAAAGTGATATTGATTCAAAAGTAAATATTGCTGGAAGAATTGTATCAATGCGTAAGATGGGCAAGGCAAGTTTTATTCATATCCAAGATGCAACAGGCAAAATTCAATCATACGTTAGAAAAGATCAAATTCAAGAAAATGTATATGATGATGTTTTTAGAAATTTAGACTTGGGCGATATCGTAGGTATCGAGGGGCATATATTTGTTACTAAAATGGGAGAGCTTTCTGTGAAAGCCAAATCTCTAACATTGTTATCAAAAAATATAAGACCACTACCAAATTTAAAAGAAAAAGATGGTGAAGCATTTAATGCATTTGATGATAAAGAATTAAGATATAGGCATAGACATTTAGATTTGATTGCAAATCCTGAAAGCAAATCAATTTTTGTAAAAAGAGCAAAAGTAATTTCAGCAATTCGCACATTTTTAAATGATAATGGATATATTGAAGTTGAAACTCCTGTGTTGCAGCCAATTTATGGAGGAGCATCTGCGCGTCCATTTATGACTCACCATAATACCTTAAAACAAGACTTATATCTTAGAATAGCTGATGAATTATATCTAAAAAAGTTAATTATTGGTGGGTTTGAAAAAGTATATGAATTAGCTAAAAATTTCAGAAATGAAGGTATGGATAGAAGTCACAATCCTGAATATACATCGTTAGAGTTTTACGAAGCATACAAAGATGTGTACGATATGATGGACTTTACAGAAAATCTTGTTAAAACTATTGCGAAATCTTTGGATATAAAAAATGTAGAATTTTGTGGAAATAGTATTGATTTAACACAAAAATTTGAAAGACATTCTATATTTTCATTATTAGAAGATAAAATTGGTAAGTCTATTGAAAATTTTGATGAAAAACAATTGTTTGAACTAGCTAAATCAAAAAATATTTCTGTTGAAGAAAATATGAACTATGGGCAACTTCTTGATGCTATTTTTGGAGAAATTGTTGAACCACATCTGATTAACCCCACATTTGTTACAGATTATCCAAAAGAGATTTCTCCGTTGGCAAAGTCTAAAAGAGATAGTGATGGGAGATTAGTAGAACGTTTTGAATTGTTCATATCTGGAATGGAATTTGCAAACTCATTTTCAGAATTAAATGATGCCGTTGATCAAAGAGAAAGACTTGAGAAACAAGCAAAATTAAGAGAACTTGGAGATGAAGAGGCACAAATTGTCGATGAAAGTTTTTTACAAGCAATTGAGTGTGGAATGCCTCCTACAGGAGGTGTCGGTATTGGTGTTGATAGATTAGTAATGTTATTTACAGGGCAAAATTCAATTAAAGATGTCATTTTGTTTCCTGCAATGCGTCCTGAAAATATGTGTGAACTTCCTACATTTTATCGGACACCCCAAGAGAGGTAAATTACCAATCAAGAATGGTGTAATAAATGGAGACAAGAAAATGA